>NZ_JBTNDV010000009.1:0-165935 GCF_054510815.1 Arthrobacter glycogeni | reverse complement strand
AGGACACTGTTGAGGACACTGTTGAGGACACTGTTGAGGACACTGTTGAGGACACTGTTGAGGACACTGTTGAGGACACTGTTGAGGACACTGTTGAGGACACTGTTGAGGACACTGTTGAGGGCGCGCCTGAAGAACCAGCGGAGCAGCCGGCTGACGGCCCTGCTGAAGGCGCTGGTGGGGGTTTGCCGGGGACTGCTGAGTTGTTGGTGGCGGTGGAGCGGTTGGCGTCGTGGGTCGCTGCCCGGCAGGCGGAGCTGGTTGCTGCCCTCCATGTTGAGGTGCGGGCCCAGGCCGCCGCCCTGGCTGCCTCGCGTAGCGGATCGGGTTCGCAGATTGGTAACGGGCTCGGCTTCACCCTTTCTGCCGAGGAATTGGCGCCGTTGCTGAATATTTCCGGCCGGGCAGCGCACCGGTTGCTGGGTCAGAGCCTGACCCTGGTCCTGGACCTCCCGAAAACCCTGCACTGCCTGGGCCGGGGAATGATTTCGGTCCGGCAAGCCCAGCTGATCGCCGACGAAGCGTTGTTCTTACCGGCCGAGGTGTTGCCTGGGTTCGAGGATCAGGTCCTGGCCCGCGGCGCGCATCTGACCCCGCCACGGTTGAGAGCGACCTGTCACCGGGTCCGGGAAAGACTGCATCCCGCATCCATCGTCACCCGTAAGGCCGCCGCAGCCTTGGACCGGCACGTGGAAGTGACCTCAGCCCAGGACGGGATGGCCTGGCTCTCCGCGTATCTGCCGGCCGAGCAGGCCTGCGGCATCGAACACCGCCTGACCTTCACCGCACGGGCCCTGCAAAACCCGTCCGAATCCCGGACTCTCACCCAACTCAAGGCCGACGTCTTCAGCGACCTCCTCACCCACCACTGCCCACCCACCGAGAGCACTCACCACGACGCCGACGCTGATGGTGCTGGCGGTGCCGCTGACGGCCGCGCCGGCGCGGCCGACCCCAGCACAGCTACCGGCACTGGTGATACCGGTGGTGCTGGTGGTGCTGCTGGGGCTGGTGGTGGTGGGGGTGGGTTGGTTGATCTGGCGTCGGTGAAGGGTGTGCAGCCGGTTGTGTTCGTGACCGTTCCGGTGCTGACCCTGCTCGGCGGCGATGGGCCGGCCGACCTCGAAGGGTACGGTCCGATCGACCCGGACACGGCACGCCAACTCGCCGCCCACGCCCCCGGATTCATCAGGATCCTCACCCACCCCGAAACCGGGACCGTGCTCAGCGTCGGCCGGGACCGCTACAAAGTCCCCCAAGGCCTGCGCACCACAATCCTGGTCAGGGATAAAACCTGCCGCCACCCGGGCTGCAACCGGTCCGCGCCGGCCTGCGATATCGACCACACGATCCCCTGGCACCAGGGCGGGACCACCAGCTACGACAACCTGGCAGCGCTCTGCCGACGCCACCATATGCTCAAAACCGAGGGTTTCTGGCACTACGAACAACCCGAACCAGGGACCATCGCCGCTACCTCACTGACCGGCAAAAACTACACCACCCTGCCCCAACCACCACCCTTCTAACCTGGGCGAGAGGTGGGGCAAGCCATGGGCGAGAGGTGGGGCACCATGTGAGAGCAGGCAGCGGGGCAAAAGGTCGGACATGCCTGGAGCGGTGGTGCAGGCTTCACCGGATCGAAGAGTGCAGAGCTAGCTTCCCAAACGAGCCAGGACGTCCGACACCGAAGGGTTGGTAGCAGCGGAGCCGTCGGGGAACAGCACCGTCGGGACCGTCTGGTTACCACCGTTGAGGGATTCGACCAATGCCGCGGTGCCTTCCACCTCTTCGATGTTGATCTCGGTGTAGCCGACTCCCTTGGCATCCAGCTGCTTCTTCAACCGGCGGCAGTAGCCGCACCAGCTGGTTGAGAACATGGTGATCGTGCCGGCATCGGGGGTGAAGTCCACGGTGCTCCTTCTTGAATTGATAAATCGAATTAAGGGAAGCGCTGGGAAGCGCTCACTCAGTTTGGGCGGTCCATAGTCTTCAACACGCGGAACTGCAGTTAGATTCCTGAGCCGAGCTCGGGCACTGCTTTCCGGTCAGACAATCTCGCGCAGCGAGACGGTGCCGTCCTCGACGACAGCCAGGCCCGGATTGTGGCAGACCTCCCAATGGAAGCCGTCCGGATCGGCGAAGTACCCCGAATATCCGCCCCAACTCATCGCGGTCCCCTCCGCGATCAGCTCAGCACCGGCATTGACCGCCGTCTGAAGGATCACATCCACCTCATCGGGAGAGTCCACGTTATGCCCCAAAGTCAGCGGAGGTGCGATGGGTCCGTGACCGATGTTCCCCACCTCAGCAGCCAGATGATCCGCCCTGAAGAGGGACAGCACCAAACCATGGCCTACCTGGAAAAATGCCACCTCATCAGGAACGTAGACCAGGGGCTCCCAGCCAAGAGCTTTAGCGTAAAAACCGTAGGACGTATCAAGGTTACGGACGCCCAACGTAATGACTGAGACCTGAGACTTCATGGATTGATCCTACTGACAATGACTGAGACCTGAGACTTCATGGATTGATCCTACTGACACCGTGGCGCTTCGGCAGCGACGCGCGCTAGCCAGGTTGTTGGAGGCGCCCAAGCACAGCAGATACCATCAGAGAGTTAACCCGCCGTACCACCCTAGCTAGGAGACCACTGTGTCAGCGCCCTCCCTTATCACCCTCCTCGTCGACGGCGAGGAGCACCAGGTGACTACGGGCACAACCGGCGTTGACCTGTTCGCGGAACGCCGCGACGTCGTCGTCGTCCGGGTGGACGGTGAACTGGTCGACCTTGACCAGCCGCTCCCCGCGGGTGCCCGCGTTGAACCCATCACCATCAGTTCACCCGAGGGGCTGGAAGTGCTGCGCCACTCCACGGCCCACGTGATGGCACAGGCGGTCCAACAACTGCGCCCCGATGCAAAGCTCGGCATCGGCCCCTACATTACCGACGGATTTTACTTCGACTTTGACGTCGAAACCCCCTTCACTCCAGAAGACCTGAAGCAGCTCGAAAAGATGATGCTGAAGATCGTCAACAACAACCAGCTGTTCGTCCGCCGCGTCGCCACCGACGCCGAAGCCCGCGAAGCGATGGCCAACGAGCCCTACAAGCTGGAGCTGATCGGCCTCAAAGGCGGTTCGGGCGATATCACTGACGACGACGGCGCCTCCGTCGAGGTTGGCGCCGGCGAGCTGACCATTTACGACAACATCGACCGCAAGAGCGGCGACGTGGTCTGGAAAGACCTGTGCCGTGGGCCACACCTGCCCAACACCAAGCTCATTTCCAACGCCTACGCCCTGACCCGCTCCGCCGCCGCCTACTGGCGCGGCAGTGAGAAGAACCAGCAGCTGCAGCGCATTTACGGCACCGCCTGGCCCACCAAGGACGAGCTGAAGGCCTACCAGGAGCGCATCGCCGAAGCTGAGCGCCGCGACCACCGCAAACTCGGCACCGAGCTGGATCTGTTCTCCTTCCCCGACGAGCTGGGCTCCGGACTGCCCGTCTTCCATCCCAAAGGCGGCATCATCCGCAAGGCAATGGAGGACTATTCCCGGCAGCGCCACGTCGACGCCGGCTACGAGTTCGTCTACACCCCGCACATCACCAAGGGGCACCTGTACGAGGTGTCCGGCCACCTGGACTGGTACCGCGACGGCATGTTCCCGGCGATGCACGTCGACGAGGAACTCAACGAGGACGGCACCGTGCGCAAGCCGGGCCAGGACTACTACCTCAAGCCCATGAACTGTCCCATGCATAACCTGATCTTCAAATCCCGGGGCCGGTCCTACCGGGAACTCCCGTTGCGGATGTTCGAGTTCGGGTCCGTGTACCGATACGAAAAGTCGGGGGTGGTACATGGGCTGACCCGCGTCCGCGGTATGACCCAGGACGACGCCCACATCTACTGCAGCCGCGAACAAATGAAGGACGAGCTCACCGAGACGCTCAACTTTGTCCTCGGCCTGCTCAAAGATTACGGACTGGACGACTTTTACCTCGAACTGTCCACGAAGAATCCTGAAAAATCGGTCGGGTCTGACGAGATCTGGGAGGAAGCCACCCGGACCCTCGCCGAGGTGGGGGAAGCTTCCGGTCTTGAGCTGCGGCCCGATCCAGGTGGAGCCGCGTTTTACGGTCCGAAGATCTCGGTGCAGGCCCGCGACGCCATCGGCCGTACCTGGCAGATGTCCACCATTCAGTTGGACTTCAACCTGCCGGAACGGTTCGAACTCGAATACCAGGCGGCGGACGGCACCCGGCAGCGCCCGGTGATGATCCACCGCGCCCTGTTCGGCTCCATTGAGCGGTTCATGGGCGTCCTGACCGAGCACTACGCGGGCGCGTTCCCGGCCTGGCTCGCTCCGGTCCAGGTCCTTGCCATCCCGGTGGCCGAAGCGTTCAACGACTACCTGTTCGACGTCGTCGCCTTACTCAAGGCCGAGGGAATCCGTGCCCAGGTGGACATCGGTACCGACCGGTTCCCGAAGAAGATCCGCACCGCAAGCAAGGAGAAGGTTCCCTTCGTGCTGATCGCGGGCGGAGATGACCAGGATGCCGGAGCCGTGTCCTTCAGGTTCCGCGATGGTAGCCAGGACAACCAGGTGCCGATCGATGAGGCAGTGCGGCGCATCGTCGAGGCCGTCCGGAATCGGGACAAGTAAAACGTATGGAGAGTGCTACAGGGGCTGACGGGCAACACGCCGATGGGCGTTATCCGGGCGACGACGGTGTGACCGATGACTTCGAGATCGCTGGCGTCCCGGATGCCTTTCAGCGCCTGTGGACTCCCCACCGGATGGCGTACATCAAGGGTGGACAGTCCCAGTTCAAGGACAAAGACGACTGTCCCTTCTGTGTTGCGCCGTCCCGCAGCGACGAGGATTCACTCATCGTGCATCGGGGGATCCACGCCTACGTGATCCTCAACCTCTTCCCTTACAACCCGGGGCACCTGCTGGTCTGCCCCTACCGGCATGTACCCGACTACACCGACGTCGACAGCGACGAGACGATCGAGATCGCCGAGCTTACCCAGACAGCGATGCGGGTGCTGCAGGAAGTGGCTAAACCCACAGGCTTCAACCTCGGCATGAACCAGGGGGTCACCGGGGGAGCCGGCATCGCCGCCCACCTGCACCAGCACGTGGTGCCGCGTTGGGGTGGAGACGGCAACTTCCTGCCGATCATCGCTCAAACCAAGGCGATCACCCAAACCCTCGACGAGGTGCGGATCCAGATGGCGGGTGCCTGGCCCCAGACCGCTGGTGTTCGGACCCCACAGGCCGGTGATTCAGGTGCTGAATAAGTATGCGCGCAGTTTTTTCACGAGGCTTTTCAGCCCGATCGCCAGGCTCTTCCTCAGATGGGGCGTCTCTCCCGACGCGGTGACTATTGTCGGAACCTTGGGCGTGGCGATCGGTGCCCTGGTTTTTTACCCGCTGGGTGAACTGTTCTGGGGCACCATCTTCATCACCGCCTTCGTGTTCTCCGACTTGATCGACGGCATCATGGCCCGCATCAAGGGCGCAGGCGGCACTTGGGGAAACTTCCTTGACTCCACCCTGGACCGGATTGCCGACGGTGCCTTGTTCGCCGGGGTGGCTATCTGGTTCTTCGGCGGCGGCGACAACCACCCCATCGCTATTGCCGCGCTGGCGTGCCTGGTGTTGGGCATGCTGGTCTCCTATGCCCGGGCAAAAGCGGAATCCCTGGGCTTCACAGCAAACGTTGGCATCGCCGAACGAGCCGAACGGCTGGTATCGGTTCTGGTGGTGACCGGCCTGACCGGACTGGGGTTACCCCAGGCGTTCCTCCTGACTGTCCTGGTCCTACTGGCTCTCGCAAGCACCGCGACAGTGATTCAGCGGGTAGTGGCAGTTCACAAACAGGCGATGGCCTCCAGCGACACCCGTTAGCGGCAATTGCCGCCCATGAGCGGGCGTATTATTAATTGTTATCTTTTACCTAACTTAGGGGCGAATTGTGTCCACCGTTGAAGAAACTTCGACAACCGCGCCCGTGACCGGCAGCAGCCGGGTCAAGCGCGGCATGGCTGAAATGCTCAAAGGCGGCGTCATCATGGACGTGGTCACCGCGGAGCAGGCGCGCATCGCTGAAGATGCTGGCGCCGTCGCGGTGATGGCGCTCGAGCGTGTTCCCGCCGATATCCGCGCGCAGGGTGGCGTGTCCAGGATGAGCGATCCGGACATGATCGACAGCATCATTGCGGCTGTCTCCATTCCGGTGATGGCAAAGGCAAGAATCGGGCACTTTGTCGAGGCGCAGGTTCTGCAGTCCCTCGGCGTCGACTACATCGACGAGTCCGAGGTCCTGACCCCCGCCGACTACGCCAACCACATCGACAAGTGGAAGTTCACCGTCCCCTTCGTCTGCGGTGCAACTAACCTGGGCGAGGCGCTGCGTCGCCTCAACGAGGGTGCTGCGATGATCAGGTCCAAGGGCGAGGCCGGCACCGGCGACGTCTCGAACGCCACCATGCACATGCGTAAGATCCGTTCGGAAATCCTTCGCCTGTCATCGATGGCTGAGGACGAACTGTACGTGGCAGCGAAAGAGCTGCAGGCACCGTTTGACCTGGTCAAGGAAGTAGCGCGGACCGGAAAGCTCCCGGTCGTGCTCTTCACCGCGGGCGGCATTGCCACCCCGTCCGACGCAGCAATGATGATGCAGCTCGGAGCCGACGGCGTGTTTGTTGGCTCGGGAATCTTCAAGTCGGGCAACCCGGCTGAACGCGCCGCAGCCATTGTGAAGGCCACTACCTTCCACGACGATCCCGACATGATCGCCAAGGTGTCCCGTGGCCTGGGCGAAGCAATGGTTGGCATCAACGTTGACGAAATCCCTGAGCCTCACCGCCTCGCCGAGCGCGGCTGGTAAGCACCAGGTTACCCCGGACAAAAAGTCGGACCGCCAGAATCTGGCGGTCCGACTTTCTGTCGATGCAGGTCAGTGCAGGCCGAGCAGGTCGAGCAGGTCGGTCAGCGTCGCATCCACATCACAGTTGCCGCCAGTAAGTCTGGCCCCTGCCGATCAGCTCAAACCCCCGCTTTGAGTACAGCTCGTAGCCTTGCGGTGTGGCGTTCAATGCCAGATGCTCGGCGCCCGAGGCCGCGGCGGCCTTGGAGAGTCTGCTCAACAGCGCAGTCCCCAGGCCGCGCCGCTGGTAGTCCTGAAGTACCTCCATATTGAAGATGCCACCGAGCCCTTTGAGCCCCGGAACCCCTGACGGGTAGAATGAATACCCCGCGCCAACAATGCTGCCGTCCAACCGTGCCTCGGCATGCCACGCCTGACGGGGCTGGGACCGCACCACCCGTAGTTCCCGCGCCAGGGGCCCCCCGTAGTCGGGGACGTCGGTGGACAGGGAGGTGCCGGCGTCGTCGTACGCGGAGGGTTCCTCGACCGGAGCAGCCATCCACCAGGGCTGCCAGCCCGGGCTGAAGCCCAGCCCGGTCAGCTGGGACCCCTTCACCCCGCCGCCGAGCCACGCTCCCGCGCTGTGAGCACCCAGCCGGGCGCCTTCCGCCAGGGCGGGCCGGATCCCCGCGGGGGAGATTTCCTGAGGAAAGAGCAGGATCAGCTCACGCCGCGCTGGCAGCCACACCCAGTCGGACCCGTGAGTTGTGAAGGTTCGGCCGCTAGTCGCTGAGGACACCGCGGCAAACCAGGAACGTTGGAGGCGCTGGCACGCCGCGATGGTCACCATGGTGGTCTAGGCCAGCCCGCGGCGGGTGAGCAGGGGATCGATCAGTGCGTCGCGGCCGCGGAAGTTGCGGAAGGCCTGCAGCGGATCAATGCTGTTGCCGCGGGAGAGTAATTCGGTCCTGAAATGGTCGCCGTTCTCGCGGGTGAGTCCGCCCGCGGACTTGAACCACTCGACGGTGTCGGCGTCCAGTACTTCGCTCCAGATGTAGGCGTAGTACGCCGCCGAGTATCCGCCGGCGAAGATGTGCTTGAAATAGCCGGTACGGTAGCGTGGCGGGACGGGGGAGAAGTCCAGCCCTGCGGCGGCCAACGCCTCCCGTTCGAACGCCGCCGGGTCGGCAACCGTGGATCCCTCCGGAAGGGCGTGCCAGGCGAGGTCCAGCAGGGCTGCGCCCAGGTACTCGGTGGTGGCGAAGCCCTCGCCCCAGGTCTGGGCGGCGAGCAGCTTGTCGATGGTCGCCGTCGGCAGCGCCTCGCCGGTCCGATGATGCTTGGCGTAATTGGCCACCACCTCCGGCCACAGGATCCACATCTCGTTCACCTGCGACGGGTACTCGACGAAGTCCCGGGGCACACTGGTACCTGAGAAGGTGGGGTAGGTGACCGCGGAGAACAGCCCATGCAGCGCGTGGCCGAACTCGTGGAAGGTGGTCACCACCTGGTCGAAGGTGAGCAGGGTCGGCTCGCCGGCCGGCGGCTTGGGAATATTGAGGTTGTTGACGACGACGGCGTGGGTCCCGTTCAGCGCTGACTGTTCCACAAAGGAGTTCATCCAGGCGCCGCCGTTCTTCGTGTCCCTGGTGTAGTAATCGCCGAGGAACAGGCCCAGCCCGTCGCCGTCGGCGTCCTTGACTTCCCAGACCCGCACCTCGGGGTGGTAGCCCTCAAGATCGGTCCGCTCGGTGAAGGTCAGCCCATACAACCGGTTGGCGGCGAAGAAGATCCCGTCCTGCAAAACACGTTCCAGTTCGAAGTACTGGCGCAGTGAAGCGAGGTCGACGTCGAACTTGGCGGCGCGCACCCTTTCCGAGTAGTAGGCCCAGTCCCAGGCTTCGATCGGATGGCCTGCGGCAGCCTCCAGCTCCACCGCCTCGGCTCGCGCATTGCGGACAGCCGCCGGTGCGAGCTGTCCCAGCATCCGATGGATGGCGTCGAGTGAGGGTGCTGTCTGGTCATCGGTGGCGGCCGCGGCATGGCTGTCAAACCCGAGGAGAGCTGCCCGTTCGGCGCGCAGCTCCGCCATCCGGGCTGCAATGCCCAGGGTGTTGAACTCGTTGTCGGCCAACCCCCGGCTAATCGACGCCTCGTGCAACCGCTGGCGGGTGGTCCGGTTGGTCAGGGTCTCCAACGCGGGTTGCGCCGTCGGCAGGATCAAGGTGATCAGGTACTTGCCAGGCTGGCCAGCCGACTCGGCGGCTGCGGCAGCCGATCCGACGTCATCGGCGGACATGCCGTCCAGCTCGTCGACGGTGTCAACCCACAGGGCGGAGCGGTTGGTGTCCTTCAGGAGTCGCTGCTGGAAGTCGGTGCTCAGCTGGGACAGCTCGGTGTTCAGCTCCCGGAGCCGGTCCTGGGCGGCGTCGTCGAGCTGGGCACCCGCACGGATGAACCGTTTGACGTATTCCTCGACCAGACGGGTTGCCTCCGCGTCCAGACCATCAGCCGATACGGCGTTGACCCGCTCAAACAATTTACGGTTCAGGAAGATGTTATCTTCGTGGGCGGCGTAGCGCGGGGCGACCGCGGTCTCCAACTCCTGGATCGCCGGGGTGGAATGGGACGAGGAGCTGTTGTAGAACGCCAGGGCCACCCGGCGCAGGGTGTCCCCGGCGCGTTCGAGACCGACGATGGTGTTCTCGAAGTCCGCCGGCTCCCGCGAGGAGACGATCGCGTCAATCTCGGCGAGATGTTCGGCGAAGCCCGTTTCGAAGGCCGGCAAATAGTGGTCGTCCTTAATCAGCCCAAACGGGGGGAGCTGATACGGCAGGGTACTTGGTGCGAGGAAAGGGTTGCTCATAACAACTACCCTTACACACCAGCGACCCGCCCTCCAGCACCCGGTATACCCCAGCTGTGACGAAACGGGGACTATCGACGATGCAAGGTCTATCATGACTGTACGTCCGTTCAAGGAGGCTGCCATGGCAGTGAGGCTGAACAGGGTGGCGGCGACGGCGCTGACCATCGGAATGCTCTGCGGCTGCTCAGGAGTGGACGGCGGCACCCCCACAGCAGGTGACGGCACGACGGTGGCAGCGTCCGCCACCGCGTCCGGTTCGGCGACGAGCACCAAGTCAGCACCTGAACCGTCTCCCGAACCAGCACCTGAACTGTCGCCTGAACCGTCTCCTCAGCCAGCGCCTGAGATCACCCCAGGCGAAGGGCCACCCTGTGCGGCGGATCGTTGTTTCACAGTGGCCGCCACCGGCGACCTCCTGATCCATCCGGGCCTGTGGGAGCAGGCTGCCGCCGACGCGCACGACGCCTCCAACGACCCTGCCGCCGGTGGCACCGCATCCTTCGACTTTGGGCCCTTGCTGGCGAAGCAACGGGAATACCTGAACCACAGCGATCTGGGATTGTGCCACCTGGAAACCCCTGTGGCGGTGCCCGAGGGCCCGTTCAGTGGTTACCCCCAGTTCAACGTGCCGCCGCAGATCCTCGACGCTGCCAAAGCCGTCGGCTACGACGCCTGCACCACGGCCAGCAACCACACCATCGACGCCGGCACCCAGGGGTTGACCAGAACACTCGACGACCTCAACCGGGTGGGTCTTGAGCACACCGGTTCCTACGCCGACGAGAAATCGTCCCAGGACGTCATGATCCTCGAAACCACTGCCGCACGGGTGGCAGTCATCGGGGCCACCTACGGCCTCAACGGGCTGATCCCCGACCAGCCCTGGCAGGTTGACCTGATCGACGCCGACGTGATGATCGCCAAGGCGCGGCAGGCCCGGACGGAGGGGGCCGACGTCGTAATCGCCGCCATGCACGCCGGTGATGAGTATGCTTCGGTGCCCAACGCGCAGCAAGTCGAGGTGGCCCACGCCCTGGCCGACAGCGGCGAGGTCGACCTTATTTACGGCCACCACACCCACTCGGTGCTCCCGATCGAGAAGTACAACGGCACCTGGATTGTTTACGGCCTGGGCAACGGGGTCAGCGAACTGTCCCCGGTCCATGCCGTCAACAACGAGGGTCTGATGATCAGGGCCCAGTTCGCGCAAACTGACGGCGCGTGGACGGTCAGCGATCTGGCCTGGGTACCGTCGATCATTGTCAGCGCTCCGTACCGCTGGTGCGCGCTGCCACCGGAACAGCCGCCCGGCGAGTGCACCTCGCCAGACCGGGAAGCTGAGGTCAGCGCCCGCATCCTGGCCACGGTTGACACCTACGGAGCGGTCGACGACGGTGCCCACCTCTGGAATCTCGCCGAGGACCGGTGACCCGGGCTGGCTACTTGTATCGCCTGAGAGGTTGGTGACCCGGGCTGCGTGACCCGGGCCGGGCGCAGCCGGCCCGCTCTAGCGTGGACGCGCTCCCGCGTGGCGGCGGGCCAGATCGGCGAGGCTGTCGTCGAGGACGCCCGGTTCGAAGGACCCGAACTTCCGTTCGGCGGCCTTTCGGAGCAGGAAATCGGCGATCGCCGGGTTTTTCGGCAGCAGCGATCCGTGGAGGTAGCTCGCGACGACGTTCAGGTGGCGTGCACCCTCGTGACCGTCGCTGGAGTTGTTGCCTGCCCCCTTGGTCACCATGCCCAGCGGCCTGACACCGGGCCCCAGCCGGGTCTGTCCGCTGTGGTTCTCATACCCGTGGATCTCGCCGAATTCTTCGCTCTCAGCCACCACGTTGCCGATGAGGCGCTCGTTGGTGCCGTGGGTTTCCAGGTCGAGGATCCCGATGCCGGGAATGACAGTGCCGTCATGGGTTCTGAAGAACTTTCCGAACAGTTGGTACAGTCCGCAAATGACCAGCATCGGCAGCCCGTCCTCGGCGAGCTGCCGCAGCCTCGGCGCGATGGCCTGCAAATCCTGCTGGATGACCAGTTGGCCGCTGTCCTGCCCGCCGCCGCCAATAATCAGGTCGACGTCCGCCGGGAACTCGTCCCCGGCGGCGTGCTCAAGGATGGTGGCGGTGTACCCGTGCCAGGCGAGCCGCTGCTTCAGCACCAGGACGTTGCCCCAGTCGCCGTAGATGTTCATTTCCTTCGGATAGAGCTGCAGGATATTCAGGGTGCCTTTGGACATCAGGAAACCACCTCGACGGTTGTGATCTTGGAGAGGTCACGCCGGACCGCGAGCATCGCCGTATAGGTGCAGAAAATGCGTTTGGGCTGATCCGTCGCCGCGCTGATGAAGGACCGTAGCGCTGCTGTGGTGTCGGGTTCAACGGCGCGCACCTCGACGTCGTCGTACTTCAGCCGCAGCGCCATATCGTAGGCGCGGACCCCGCTGACCATGTCGACGCCAGCGAGCCCGAGGGAATCGAAGTCGACGTCCCAGAGCCAGGACATGTCACGGCCGTCGGCGTAGTTGTCGTTGATGGCGATCATCGTGGCGTAGCCGGCGGCGTCGAACGACTTCAGCCCCAGCCGGAACCCGCTGGGGTTCTTCACCAGCACCAGTTCCAGCGGTTTGCCGTCCACCACCAGCGACTCGCCGCGTCCGAAGGCCGGTTCCACGGTCGCGAGTGACGCGAACAGCGCCGCACGGTTGATGGTGTCACCGAGGACCACCCGGGCGGTGGCCAGCGCTGCCGCCGCGTTGAAAATGTTGTAGACCCCGCGCAGCCGCAGGTCGACGCTGGTCGACTCGCCGTCGGTCAGGAACGACGCCGAGTTCCCGTCGACGTGCTCCAGGATGACGTCGGCAGGAATGCTCGACGGGGGAGCGACGCCGATGTTGCCGCGCAGTTCGTCGTCGTTGGGGAAGGTGCTGCGCAGCGAGGAGTCAAGACCGAAGTAGGCGATGTCGGCAGTTGTCACAGTCGATGCGATACCCGCCACCCGTGGATCCTCGCGGTTCAGCACCACGGTGCCGGTGGTTCTCGCAGCAATTCGCTCGAGCAGGCGGGTGGTTTGGTCAATTTCACCGAACCGGTCCAGCTGGTCGCGGAGCACGTTGAGCAGCAGGCAGTGGGTGGGTGGCACCAGCTTCACGAAGTGGACTGCGTGTGCCTCATCCAGCTCCAGGACGGCGATGTCAGCCGTGAGCCTGCCCCGCCAGTTCACCTCGCCGAGCAAGGCTGCGGCGACGCCGCGGGTGAAGTTGCTGCCGGTACGGTTGGTGAAGACCGTCAGGCCCTGACCCTGCAGTAGCTCGACCACCATCTTGGTGGTGGTGGTCTTCCCATTGGTTCCGCTGATCACTACCACGCCTTGCGGCAGGCCGCTGAGCGCCCGCCCCATGAATCCTGGATCAATTTTTTCGACCACCAGGCCCGGCAGCGCCGAGCCTCCGCCCCGCAGCCGCGAGACGCGACGCACAGCCTTGCCGACCAGCACACTAAAGGGGAACATGACACCTAACTTATCGCAGTCGGGGCGGCCGTTTCTCCCCAGCGCCGCGCCCCAACCTAGAATGGATGGATGACCACTTTTCCCGCACCGGACTCATCCGGTGTGCACGTCGGCGTGTTGGCCGTCCAGGGTGACGTGCGAGAACACATCAGCACGATCGAGTCCCTGGGGGGCCGTGCTAGTGCTATCCGCCGCCCAACCGAACTGGCCAGGCTGGACGGCCTGATTATCCCGGGCGGTGAATCCACTGCCATGGATAAACTCACCAGGGCTTTCGACCTGGCCGAACCGTTGCGTAAGCTGATCGGGTCCGGGCTGCCCGTCTACGGGTCATGCGCGGGCATGATCATGCTGGCCGATGCCATCGCCGATCCGGCGACAGACCTGCAGGGCCGCCCGCAGCAGACCCTGGGCGGGCTCGACATCGTGGTGCGCCGCAACGCATTCGGTAGGCAACGGGATTCCTTCGAGACTGACCTTGAGTTCTCGGGGCTGGCCCCTGACGATTCCGGCACCGTCCCGCCGGTGCGTGCCGTCTTCATTCGCGCACCCTGGGTTGAGCGGGTCGGGGACTCGGTTGAGGTGCTGGCCGCGGTGCCGGGACGGGCGCCTGGCACGGACCTGCAGCAACCGGAAACCCACCGGGTCGCTAGGATTGTTGCGGTGCGGTCGGGGAACCTCCTCGCCACCAGCTTTCATCCCGAGGTAACCGGGGAGCGGCGGATTCACCAATTGTTTATGCAGATGATCCTAAGGAGAACGGTAGATCATGTCGGGGCACTCTAAATGGGCAACCACCAAACACAAGAAGGCCGCGATTGATGCGAAGCGCGCCAAATCCTTTGCCAAGCTGATCAAGAACATCGAGGTCGCCTCCCGTGCGGGCGGTGCCGATCTGGCAGGCAACCCGGGGCTCGAGCTTGCGGTACAGAAGGCGAAGAAGACTTCGGTGCCGATCGACAATATTAACCGCGCAGTGAAGCGCGGCGCCGGTCTGCTGGGCGACGCCGTCGAATATCAGACCATCATGTATGAGGCCCGCGGCCCGCAGGGTTCAGCCCTGCTGATTGAGTGCCTCACCGACAACAAGAACCGCGCCGCCTCGGAGGTCCGGTTGGGGGTCACCCGCAACGGCGGATCGATGGCCGATCCAGGGTCCGTGGCCTACCTCTTCACCCGGAAGGGTGTGGTGACGCTGCCAGCCAGCGAGCTCACCGAGGACGATCTGTTGCTGGCAGTGCTCGACGCCGGTGCCGAGGAAGTCAAGGAGACTGCGGGACGCTTTGAGGTCATTTCCGAACCTCAGGATCTTCGCGCCGTGGTGGCGGGGCTTGAGGAAGCCGGCATCGACTACGACACCGACGAGGCTGAGTTCGTCCCGTCCATGCAGGTGGAGCTCGACGCCGACGGCGCCCGCAAGTTCATCCGCCTGGTCGACGCGCTGGAGGACCTCGACGACGTCCAGAACGTGTACTCCAACGCCGATCTTTCGGATGAGGTGCTGGCCGAACTGGATGGCGACGACTAACCCAGTGGCTATCCCTTCAGCCCCGCCGCAGCACCGCCGGGCCGTCGCATGACCCTGCGCGTCATGGGAGTCGACCCGGGCCTGACCCGGTGCGGGCTGGCTGTCGTCGACATTGAGCCCAACCGGCGGTCGACTCTCGTGGCCGTGGGGGTGGTGGGCACACCCGCCGACCAATTGCTGGACCGGCGGCTGCTCGTCATCTCCGATGCAGTCGATGAATGGCTCGACGCCCACTCACCCGACGTGCTCGCCGTCGAACGCGTGTTCAGCCAACTCAACGTGAGCACGGTGATGGGTACAGCCCAGGCCTCCGGCGTCGTCATGGTCGCGGCGGCCCGGCGCGGCATCCCGGTGGCCCTCCACACACCCACCGAGGTGAAGGCTGCAGTGACGGGCAACGGCCAGTCGGACAAGGCGGCGGTTACCAAGATGGTGACGAAAATTCTCCGACTCGACACGGCGCCCAAACCCGCCGACGCCGCCGATGCCCTTGCCCTGGCCATCACGCACGCCTGGCGGCAGGGGGTCGCCGCCAATCGCGCGTCGGCCGACCGCGGGACAGCGACGGTGGCGCAACGGATCTGGGCCGAGGCCGAGGCGAAAGCCCGACGACGCCGGTAACCCGACGGTGTGGCGCTCCGGAGAAAGTCCGAGAAGACCAGTACGCTGTTCGTAGATATGTTCGGATAGAAATTTTGGAGTAGCGCGCATGATCAGTTCCCTCCGCGGCACCGTTAGCCACGTTGGCCTCAACTCGGCCGTGCTGGACGTCAACGGGTTTGGTATGCAGATTCTTGCCACCCCGCAGACGCTTGCTACCCTCCGTACCGGGCAGGAAGCCCAGGTGTTCACCGCGATGATCGTCCGCGAGGATTCCATGACGCTCTTCGGGTTCGAGGAAGCCGATCAGCGTGAGGTGTTCGACACGCTCCTCGGCGTCAGCGGCGTCGGCCCCCGGCTGGCATTGGCGGTGCTGGCCGTGCACACGCCGGAGGCCATCCGGGTGGCCGCGTCGTCCGGCGACGACAAGGCGTTCAGCAGGGTGCCCGGCATCGGACCGAAGGGCGCCCGACGGATTGTGCTGGAACTGGCTGACAAGCTAATTCCCCTGGGCACCACCGGGACGACGCCGAAGAATAGCTGGCAGGGACAGGTCCTGACAGCGATGATGGGGCTCGGTTGGTCGGAAAAGGACGCCACAGCCGCGATCGACGCAGCAACCGCCGAAGCACCCGAGGTGGCCGCGACGGGCGACGTCGGAGCCATCCTGAAGCTCACTCTGCGCAGGCTCGGCCAGGACGGTGCCCGGGCGTCAGCACGTAGCCGGGTCAGCTGATGGCCCGCGACGACGCAGCAACGGGGGAGGAGACCCCCGTGGTCGCACCCGCCGGTGACCCCGAGGACCGGGCGGTCGAGGCAGCGCTGCGCCCCAAGAACCTTGACGACTTTGTGGGGCAGCAGCGGGTCCGCCGACAGCTGTCGTTGGTGCTGGAAGCCTCACGGCTGCGCGGCAGGACGGCCGATCATGTGCTATTGTCCGGCCCGCCGGGACTGGGCAAGACCACGCTGGCAATGATTATCGCCGCCGAGATGAACGCTCCGCTGCGGATCAGTTCCGGGCCGGCCATCCAGCACGCCGGCGACCTCGCAGCTATCCTCTCCTCACTCACCGACGGGGAGGTGCTGTTCCTCGACGAAATCCACCGCATGTCCCGGCCCGCCGAGGAAATGCTGTACATGGCGATGGAGGACTTCCGGGTCGACATCATTGTCGGCAAGGGTCCCGGAGCGACCGCGATCCCGCTGGACCTGCCGCCGTTTACCCTGGTGGGTGCCACTACGCGAGCCGGCCTGCTGCCCGGCCCGCTGCGTGACCGGTTCGGTTTCACCGGACACCTCGAGTTTTATTCGACGGCGGAGCTTGAGCTGGTGCTGCGCCGGTCGGCGATGCTGATGGATATGAAGGTGAATTCGGCTGCCTTTTCCGAGGTGGCCGGGCGGTCCCGCGGCACGCCCCGTATCGCCAACCGCCTGCTGCGCCGGGTCCGCGACTGGGCGCTGGTGCACGGCGTCGACCTGATCGACGCGCGCTGCGCCGGGGCGGCGCTGGACATGTATGAGGTGGACGCCAAGGGCCTTGATCGTCTCGACCGGGCGGTCCTGACCGCCCTGATCACCAAGTTCAACGGCGGTCCGGTGGGCTTGTCCACGCTGGCCATCGCCGTCGGCGAAGAGCCTGAGACTGTCGAGACGGTCGCTGAACCGTTCCTGGTGCGGGAAGGGATGCTCGGACGGACCCCCCGTGGCCGGATCGCCACCCGGGTGGCCTGGGACCACCTTGGCCTGGTCATGCCGGCCACTGTTGCTGCGGCCATGCCGGAAGACCTGTTCACCGTGCTGTCCGAAGAAGACACCCTGAGTGAGAACAACCTCGGTGACAGCAACCTTGGCAGCGACAACGACGAGGTAACAGAATGGGCCAACACCGAGGGGTAGGCGAGCCGGCAGGACGCGCACCATCACGTTTCCCTTTACACTGATATGACGTGCGGCACGTCAGGTGCGTGCGGATCCCAAGATATAGAAACGGAATCACCCTGTGTTCCCCACCCTTTTAGCCCAGACTGCCGCCCAAGATCCAGGTTTTGACATTTTCAACCTGCTCCTGCCGTTGGCGCTCGGAGTATTGATCTTCATGATGTTCCGGAGGCAGCGGAAGACCCAGAAGACCATCAAGGAGCAGCGTACTCAAATGGTTCCCGGCACCGAAGTGATGACCAACTTCGGCCTCTTCGGCACCGTTATCTCACTCGATGAGGAAGCCAATAAGGCGCTCCTGCAGCTCGGTCCGGGCGCCACGGCCACGGTCCACATGCAGACCCTCACCAAGGTGGTTCAGCCCGAACCCGCCGATGACGACGACGAAACGCCAGCCGTCCCGGACGACGCTTCCTCGCTGACCAGCCACGGTGCGGACACCCCGGTCGCCGACTCCCGGACCACCGCCGCCCGGGCCGCCACTGTCGAAGGCCAGGATCAGCCCCGCCAGGACGAGGTACTTCCCGGCTCGGACCCTGAGCGACCTGCATCCCGTCCGGAGGACGAGCTCCGTCCGGACTATGACAACAAGCGGGACAACAAAGACAACTAGCGCCCGGGTGGGGCCAGCGTCGACGCGGCGTTGGCCCTACCGCTCTCAGATCCACCCCAGCGTGCGCTCTCGATAAAAGGAAATTCCACATGCCTCGTACCGGCCCAGGCACGGCAGCCAAACGGACCCTCGTTTGGCTCGGCGTTATGTTCGCTTTACTTGCGGTTCTCCTGGGCAGCGGGTCCGTCTGGAGCACCGCGAGCTGGAGCCCCAAACTGGCTCTTGACCTTGAGGGCGGAACCCAGATGATCCTGGCGCCGCAGGTACAGGGCGGCGGCGAAGAGATCACCGAAGAGCAGCTCGACCAGGCGGTCGAGATCATCAGGCAGCGCGTCGACGGCAGCGGTGTGGCCGAGGCCGAAATCAACACCGAGTCGGGCCGCAACGTCATTGTTTCACTGCCCGGCATCCCCGACGCCGAGACCCGTGAGTTGATCCAGGCATCCGCGCAAATGGAATTCCGTCCAGTCCTATTCGGCGGCGCGGGGCAAGCGCCTGCGGCTGAGACGCCGACCCCCGAGGAGGAACTGCCCGTCCCCACCGCCGAACCCACCGACGCCAGCGATCCAAACTGGATCACCGGCGAGGTTCTCTCCGAATTTGAAGCCCTGGACTGCACCTCCCCTGAGGCACTCCAACCGGCTGAGGAAGCGGCACCAGCCGACGAGCCGCTGGTTGCCTGCGAGCCGGGCACCCAGGGTAAGTACATCCTCGGGCCGGTGGAGGTGCCGGGCACCGACATCGACACAGCCGACTTCGGCATGCAGCGCAGCCCCCAGGGTCAGTCGCTTAACACCTGGGCCGTCAACATCCAGTTCAACGCCGAAGGCAGTGAAATCTTCCGCGGAGTCACTGAACGGTTGTTCGCTTTCGGGGAGGGCGATCCGCGGAACCAGTTCGCCATTGTGCTCGACGGAACCATCATCTCCGCCCCCACCACCAACGTGGTGATCCCCAACGGCCAGCCCTCCATCAGTGGCAGCTTCACCGAAGAGTCGGCAGCAGCATTGGCCGAACAGCTGAAGTACGGCGCTCTTCCCATCAGCTTCGAGATCCAGAGCGAACAGCAGATATCGGCGACCCTGGGAGCCGACCAGCTCCGGCTGGGGCTCATCGCCGGCATCATCGGCCTCATCCTGGTGGCCGTCTACTCAATCTTCCAGTACCGGATGCTGGGGCTGGTCACGATCACCTCCCTCGTCGTCGCCGGTCTGCTGACCTACCTGGCCATCTGTATTCTCGGTTGGACCGAGAATTACCGCCTGTCCCTGGCGGGCGTTGCGGGCCTGATCGTAGCGATCGGGCAGACCGCCGACTCCTTCATCGTCTACTTCGAACGAATTCGCGATGAGCTCAGGGACGGTCGCGGCCTGGTATCTGCAGTCGAGAACGGCTGGCGCAGGGCAAAACGCACGGTCCTGGCCTCAAAGGCAGTCAACCTGCTCGCCGCCGTCGTGCTGTACTTCGTGGCGGTGGGTAACGTGCGCGGGTTCGCCTTCACCCTCGGCCTGACCGCCGTCGCCGACCTGATCGTGGTCTTCCTGTTCACCCAGCCGGTCATGCGGCTGCTGGCCAAGACCAA
The DNA here is from genome assembly GCF_054510815.1 of Arthrobacter glycogeni. Taxonomy (NCBI): domain Bacteria; kingdom Bacillati; phylum Actinomycetota; class Actinomycetes; order Micrococcales; family Micrococcaceae; genus Arthrobacter; species Arthrobacter glycogeni. Next base: position 146,418 of record NZ_JBTNDV010000009.1, on the reverse strand, counting down.
GTTCTTCGGGGAAGGACACCGGTTCTCGGGTCTCGATCCGAAGAAGCTCGGCGTCATGCCGCTGTACCGTGGCGCAGGCAGGATCCGGATGCCCTCGGCCACCCCCGAGATGGCTGCCGCCGGCCGCACCAAGAACAAGGCAGTGTCAGGCGAAATCGCCCGGCGCACCACTATCGCAGAGCGGCGGCTGGCCGAACAAAAAGCTCTTGCCGCGCGCAGCAATGGCACCGAAGAGAAGGACAAGTAAATGCGGGGCTTCAGCTTTGCCAAGTTTGGCAACGACCTCTACTCGGGCAAACGGTCCTACCCCTTCGTGGGGAAGCGCAAACTGTGGTTCACCATTGCAGCGGTAGCTGTCCTGGTGTCCATCCTGATCCCTGTGGTCAAAGGCGGGTTCAACCTCGGGATCGACTTCCGCGGTGGGTCCGAGTTCACCGTGTCCAGCGTTGAGAACACCGACGTCGCGCTGGGCGAGCGGGCAGTCACCGACGTCGTCGCCGACGCTGTTCCGAGCGTCACGAACATCGCCCCGCAGACGATGCGCATCCAGACCGAGCGCCTCTCCGACGACGAAACGCTCAGCGTCAGGGATTCGCTAATCGGCGCCTACGACGTCACAGCCGAGGAAGTCACCTCCACCTTCGTGGGGCCGACTTGGGGTGAGGACGTCAGTCGTCAGGCGCTCATCGGGCTGGTGGTCTTCGTCGCCCTTGCCGCGGTGCTGATGGCCGTCTACTTCAGGACCTGGAAGATGTCCGTCGCAGCACTCGCCGCTCTGGTGGTGGTGATGACCGTGACAGCCGGTCTGTACGCGCTGAGCGACTTTGAGGTCACCCCGTCAGCGGTGATCGGCTTCCTCACGGTGCTCAGCTACTCGCTCTACGACACGGTCGTGGTCTTCGACAAGGTCAGAGAGAACACCGCGGACCTAGATGTTTCAACGAAGCGGACGTTCGCCGAGCAGGTCAACCTTGCGGTCAACCAGACTCTGGTCCGCTCCATCAACACCTCGGTGGTGGCCGTGCTGCCGGTCGCCTCTATCCTTTTCATCGGGGCGCTGCTCCTCGGAGCGGGCACCCTGCGGGACCTCTCCCTCGCTCTCTTCATCGGCATCATCATGGGCACCATCACCACCCTCTTCGTGGCGGCGCCGATGTACGCATGGCTGCGGATGCGGGAACCAGACATCAAACGCCAGGAGAAGCGGGTGCTCCAGCGCAGGTCGGTTGAAGCGGCGGAGACCGTCCCGGCGACCTAATTGGCGCCGTGCGTCTCAGACCATGACCGACCGTGTCCTGGACCCCTGTGGGGTTCAGGACACAGTCGTTTCCAGGCCCGGTCCGTCCGCCCCCGGAGAAGTGTGCACGACGGTTTGGTTTGCACGTCTAGACTTAAGGATGCACGCCGGAGAAGTGGCGTGGTGTAATGCCCGTCAGCCGTCTGGCGGGTGAGGAATCGGAGTGGTACGTGGCAGAAGCCAGTGGTCCAGCAGAGCGGGCAGACACGGATAGCCGTGAGCAGCGTCCCGGCGCCACCTCGCGCCCGTCAACCGCGCAGCTCGAACAGGTGCCAGCACCCCCGGCGGCCACCCCACCGGTCCGCAGCGACGCTGCGGCAGCGTCGCCGTCGTCGGCCCCCTCAGCGGGCAGCGCCGACCATAGCGCACTGCCAGAGCGGAAAGTCCGCCCCCGATCCCGACTGGCACGGCTGACGGGCAGGGGAGCGCCCGGGTACTCGCCGGTACTCGAACCGCTGCTCCGGACGGTCAGGGCCAACAACCCCAAAGAGGACCTGGACCTCATCCAGCGGGCGTACCTGGTTGCCGAGCGTAGCCATGACGGCCAGAAACGGAAAAGCGGCGACCCGTATATCACCCATCCGGTCGCCGTCGCGACCATCCTCGCCGAGTTGGGGATGACCGGCACCACCCTCGCCGCCGCACTGCTGCACGACACCGTTGAGGACACCTCGTGCACCCTCGACGACATCAAACGGGACTTCGGCGCCGAAGTGGCGATGCTGGTGGACGGGGTGACCAAACTGGACAAGGTGTCCTTCGGGGACGCCGCGCAAGCGGAGACAGTCCGCAAGATGGTCGTCGCCATGGCCAAGGACATCAGGGTGCTGGTGATCAAACTTGCCGACCGGCTCCACAACGCGCGGACGTGGCGGTTTGTCTCACCCGAGTCGTCGGCCAGGAAAGCACGCGAAACCCTGGAGATTTTCGCCCCGCTGGCCCACCGGCTCGGGATGAACACCATCAAGTGGGAGCTCGAGGATCTGTCCTTCGCTGCGCTGCACCCGAAGGTTTACGAAGAGATTGTGCGGATGGTGGGTGATCGCACCCCCGAGCGTGAGAAGCACCTGTCGGTGGTGCGCACCCAAATCGGTGAGGACCTCCGGTCGGTCAAGATCAAGGCCGCCATCACCGGGCGACCAAAGCACTACTACTCGATCTATCAAAAAATGATTGTCCGCGGCAAGGACTTCGACGATATCCACGACCTGATGGGGATCCGGGTCCTGGTTGATAGTGTCAGGGACTGCTACGCCACGCTCGGGCAACTGCACGCCCGCTGGAACCCGCTCCCGGGCCGGTTCAAAGACTACATAGCGATGCCCAAGTTCAACATGTACCAGTCGTTGCACACCACGGTCATCGGGCCGGGTGGGCGTCCCGTGGAAATCCAGATCCGGACCCACGACATGCACCGCCGTGCCGAGTACGGTGTGGCAGCGCACTGGAAGTATAAGGGCACCGGGGCGAAAGTCGGTGACGGACCCGACAACAGCGACATGGGCTGGTTGCGGAGCCTCGTCGACTGGCAGCAGGAGACCTCTGACCCCGATGAGTTCCTGGATTCACTTCGCTTCGAGATCAACGCGCGGGAAGTCTTCGTGTTTACCCCCAAAGGCGAGGTGATGGCGTTGCCGTTCGGCTCGACGCCGGTCGACTTCGCCTACGCCGTGCACACCGAGGTGGGCCACCGAACCATCGGCGCGCGGGTCAACGGCAAGCTGATCCCCTTGAACAGCGAGCTCAACCACGGTGACTGGGTGGAGATTTTCACCTCAAAGGCCGAGGGCGCCGGGCCAAGCCAGGATTGGCAGGGTTTCGTCAAGAGCCCGCGGGCTCGCAACAAGATCCGGCAATGGTTCACCAAGGAACGCCGCGAAGAGGCGATTGAGAAGGGCAAGGAACTGCTCACGCGTGCCATGCGTAAGCAGAACCTGCCGCTGCAGCGCATGATGACCCATGATGCGCTGATGGCCGTCGCCCAGGAACTCCGGCACGCCGACATTGCCGCCCTGTACGCCGCCGTCGGGGATGGGCATTCCTCGGCGCAGAACGTGATCGAACACCTTGTTGCACTGATGGGCGGCAATGAGGGCGCCGAAGAGAGCCTCGCCGAATCAACGGTTGCCACCACCCCCCGCCGGCCCAAGTTCTCCGACTCGGGGGTGACAGTGCGTGGGGTTGGGGATGTCTGGGTCAAGATTGCCCGTTGTTGCACACCGGTCCCACCGGATCCGATCGTCGGGTTTGTCACCCGCGGTTCGGGTGTCTCGGTGCACCGGACTGATTGCCGCAACGTTGAGGAGTTGCGCGACCAGCCGGACCGGATTGTCGAGGTCGAATGGGCGCCCACCCAGTCCAGCGTGTTCCTGGTTGAAATCCAGGTCGAGGCGCTTGACCGCAAGAGCTTGCTCTCCGACGTCACCCGGGTCCTGTCGGAAAACCACGTCAATATTCTCGCCGCGAGCGTCAACACCTCAACGGACCGGGTTGCGTTGTCGCGGTTCGCCTTCGAAATGGGCGACCCGAAGTATCTGACCCACATCCTCAACGCCGTGCGTCGAATCGACGGCGTATTCGATGTCTATCGCACCACCGGGGCCCAGCGGAGGCTGTAGCTGAGGTATCAGTCCTGCCCCGAATGCATGGCTGTCTGTAGGCGAGCCAGGGCGCGGTTCTTACCGGGAACACGACGGGTTGCCTCAAGGGCCCTGACTACCAGAACCAGATCGCAGCCCAGCGACGGCTGGGTGGCCAGTCTAATGAGGCTTGGCAGCGCCCACGATTCGTGACCGTGAACCGCAACGTCCAGTGCAGTCCTGAGGGGTGAGGTGACACCCACCCCACCCAGCACCCTGACGTCGCGGGGACCCAATGCCACCTGATGCATCAGGGCGTCACTGAACGGTGGCAGGGCGGTCGTTCGACGCCGATGGTCGGTCACCAGATTGACCGTGCCGGGTAGGCTGGCGCAGCCGTACACCCAGGCAGCGCTCTGGCGGGCAAGGGCCACCTTCGGACGCAGCGGTTCCGGGACGCACAGGATTGCTGATTGTGCGCGGGAGACCGGATCGAGATGGAGGTCGGCACGCGCATACGACTCCCCACACACCCGGTGGAGCAGGCCATCGTTGCACATGGCCTGCAGCTCAACCGTGCTGAAGATGTCGTTGGCACGAAACAGGACACCGCCGGTTGAGGTGACCGGCTCTGCCCTGTCCATTGCGGGGGTCGCGCCCTGCAGGTGTTGGGACATAGCACTAGCATTCCGACTTGCCCAGCAAAGCGAAAGCCCCGGTGTCCGGATGTGGATAACTCAAAGCCCGGCCAACCAGACTCTGGTCAACCGGGCTTCAGCGCATCGTCCTGACCCGTGGGTCCTCGGGAAAATATCCTAGGAGAAGTCCTTCGCCGACTTGCGGAGCATCTCCAGCCACTGCTCGCGGGCCGTCAAGGCCTCCCCGGCAGCGGCAATACGCTTCGCGTCGCCGGCCTTCTGGGCGGCACCCAGATCGTCCTGAAGTGCTGCGATGGTGGCTTCGAGCTGGCTCAGCGCGCTGTTGGTGCGGGCCTGAGTCTCCGGGTTGGTCCGCTCCCAGTGGGCGTCGTCAGCCGACTTGACTGCGTCCTCAACCTCACGGATACCAGCCTCGATGCGGCCCATGTCGGAGCGCGGCACCTTGCCGGCCTCCTCCCAGCGGTCGCGGATGGACTGCAGCGACTTCTTCGCCGCGGCAAGGTTCTTGATCGGCAACAGCTGACGAGCTTCCGCCAACAAGGCTTCCTTGACCACCAGGTTGGCTCCGTACTCCTCGTCGATCGCCTCGTTGGTGGCCTTCCTCGCGGTGAAGAACCGGTCCTGGGCGGCCCGGAAGCGGGCCCAGAGGGCGTCGTCGTCCTTGCGGCTGGCCCGTTTGGAGGCCTTCCACTCGTCCATCAGCCGGCGGTACTCGCCAGCGGTGTGGCCCCAATCGGTGGAGGTGGACAGCGCCTCGGCCTGCTGGATGAGGGATTCCTTCGCCTGCTTGGCTGAGGCGTTGTCGGTGTCCAGCTGGGAGAAGTAGGCGCGGCGATGACGGTCGAAAATGGTGCGCGCCGCGCGGAACCGCTTCCACAACCCGTCCTCGGTGCCGCGGCCAAGACGGATGCCGTTCTTTTGGGCGGCCTTCCAGGTCTCGAACAACTCGTTCATCCTGGTGCTGCTGGCCTTCCACTGGACGGTGGAAGGGTCGCGGCCGGCGATCTCCTCAGCTTCGGCAACAATCGCCTCGCGGGCCGCCAACTCGGCGGTCTTCAACGCATCCTGGACGGCTTTCTCGGCGGTAACGAGTTCGGAGATCGAGCCGGTCAGGGCGTCAAGCCGGGTTTCGAGCGCCAGCACGTCGCCGACCATTTTCTTCTCGGCCACCTGTTCCCGCAGGTGATCCGCCGTCTTCTGCATGTCAGCCGACGGCGCCTTTGCCTGCACCCGCTGCTCAAGGAGCACAATCTGGCTGGCCACGTCGTCGTACTTCCTGACGAAGTAGGCAAGCGCCTCATCCTTCGACGCATCCGGGTACTGCCCAACAGCGTGCTCCTCGCCGTTGACGATCAGAAACACATGGCCGTCCTCCTCGACGCGGGCGAACCTGGCCGCCTCGCTAAGGGAAGTGCTGTGCGCTGGGGGAGCGGCGACTGGGGATCCGGGTTTGCCAGCGGGCCTCCCGCCGGGCTTGGCCCCGGGACGCGGTGCCATCGCGCCGGGGGTCGGGGCAGCGGGAGCCGGGGTAGCAGTGGGGGTCGGGGCGGCGCCGGGGGTCGTGCTCGGGTGGGGCACGGGGCGGTCGGCCAGAGGGGTCGCCTCAGGAGCCGGGGTCTCTTCAGTTGCTGCGGTCTCGGCAGGCGCAGAGGCCGCGTCCGACGCTGGGGTCTCCGGAGCCACCTGGGCAACTGGTGCTGCCGCCGGTTCAGCTGGCTTGGGCTCGACTACCGCGGCTTCTGCCGCCGGTTCAGCTGGCTTGGGCTCGACTACCGCGGCTTCTGCCGCCGGTTCAGGGACTGTGGGGGCTACCTCGTCGCCTGACGTTTCGTCGCCACGGGGTGTTTCGTCGGATTGCTGACTTTGTGTCACCGCTAGAAGTCTTTCGCTCGTTGGTTTGCCTGCTACCTCGCGGCAACTAGTTCAGGGCTCCTGAGTCTATCGTCACAGCACTGGCCGGGGGACCGTTCTCTCTCGTCTACCGGCTCCTGCTTTGCGTCCCGGTGCTGCGCAGCCTAAAAGGTTACTTTACGCATAAGGGTTCGGCAGCGGAATTTCGTAGCGCTCACCGTGGACCGAGTGCGCCCGCCACGGACCGACTGCTGCGGTGAGCAACCCGGACTGGCGGGGTCAACCTCGACCGCGGAGCGGGAAAAGCTGCTCACCGATACCCAGGTTGACCACCGTGGGCGGCGAAGGTGGCGACCGGGGAAGGGACGAAGCGTTTCGCGTGGGTCCACCCCAGCCCCTAAAATGAATGCCGCACCAGTCACCCGAAAGCTACGTACTGCAAGGAGCTCAGCCGTATGGCACGCAAGGCCTCACTGTCAGGTTTCCCAGAATGGCTGCCGGAGGAGCGACTGGTGGAGCTGCATGTGCTGGACACGCTGCGCAAGACGTTCGAACTGCACGGCTTCTCCAACATTGAGACCCGCGCTGTCGAGACGGTGTCCCACCTGCTACGCAAGGGCGACATCGACAAAGAGGTCTACGCCGTTTCCCGACTGCAGGCCGACGACGACGGCGGCCGCGCGCCCAGTGCCGGCGACGGCCTTGCCCTCCACTATGACCTCACAGTCCCGTTCGCACGCTACGTGGTCGAAAACTCGGGGCACCTCGCCTTCCCCTTCCGGCGCTACCAGATCCAGAAGTGCTGGCGCGGCGAGCGCCCGCAGGATGGCCGGTTCCGCGAGTTCACCCAGGCGGACATCGATGTGGTGGGCGACGGCGTCCTCCCGTTCCGGTACGACGTCGAACTCGCCCTCGTGGTGGTCGATGCCCTGTCCGCCCTCCCCATCCCCGACTTCACCGTGCGCGTCAACAACCGGAAGCTGGCCGAGGGATTCTACCGGGGGATCGGCCTTGAGGACACCGCCGGTGTGCTGCGGAGCATCGACAAACTGGAGAAGATCGGCGCCGAGAAGGTGACCGCGCTCCTTGAGACCGAACTTGGTGCCACCGCCGAGCAGGCAGCACTTGCCCTCCGCCTCGCCTCTATCCGCACCACTGACGTGGCGTTCGTCGATCAGGTCCGCGCCCTCGGGGTGACCCACCCACTGCTCGAAGAGGGCCTCGGGGAGCTGGAGCAGGTCATCGCCGAAGCCTCCAAGCGCGCCCCGGGCCGGGTCGTGGCGGACCTCAGCATCGCCCGCGGCCTCGACTACTACACCGGCACCGTCTATGAGACGGTACTCAACGGGCACGAGTCGTTGGGCTCCATCTGCTCCGGCGGCCGCTATGACAGCCTGGCCGCCAAGGGCAACCGCACCTTCCCCGGCGTCGGCCTCTCCATTGGGGTTACCCGGCTGGTGTCGCGGATCCTCAGCCAGGGCTTCACCGCGGTCTCCCGCCAGGTCCCCACCGCCGTCCTGATCTCGCTCACCGATGACAGTTCGTGGTCCGCCGCGCAGGACATTGCCGCGTCGCTGCGTGGCCGGGGCATCTCCGCCGAGGTGGCAGCCTCGGCCGAGAAGTTCGGCAAGCAGATCAAGTTCGCTGATCGGCGTGGCATCCCGTTTATCTGGTTCACGGCCGAGGACGGGACGCACGAGGTCAAGGACCTCAGAACCGGTACCCAGGAGCCAACCGACCCTGACACCTGGTCCCCTCCGGCTGCCGACCGGGTGCCGACGGTGCTGCGTTCAGAGGGCTAGCCGACGCCCGCGCACCAAAGCTCAGGCCCGTCGTCGTCGCACATTGACGACGACGGCGCGGCAGAGCACCCCGGCGGTCAGGACCGCGAGCATGGTCAGCACCGACGACGCCGGGAGGGTCAGGGCCAGCAGCACGCACCCGGCGAAGCCGACCACGTTCAGCGCCCGCGGCGAATGCCACGGCCGGTCCGTCAGCGTGAACGCTGACAGGTTGGTGATCGCATAGTAGATCAGCACCCCGAAGCTGGAGAAGCCCACCACCGTGAGCACATTGGTAGCCAGAAGTAAGCCAATGACGACGACGACGGTCGCCAGGTCCGCGGCATAGGGAACTCCGAAGCGCTGCCAGATACTGGCAAGCACTCGGGGCAGGTCGCCCTCCCGCGCCATGGCCAGGGTGGTCCTGCCCACCCCGGCGATGAGGGCCAGTAGGGCTCCGAGGCTGGCTAGCGCCGCCGCCACGGTGACCGCCGCCGTCGGGACCCCTGACGTTGAGGCAGCGAACACCTCGAGGAGTGGTGCGGGGGACCCGGCCAGCGTCGTCGGGCCGAGCGCGGAGAGCAGCCCAAACGAGAGCAGCAAATACAGTACCAGCGTGAAGCCGAGTGATCCGAAGATCGCTGCCGGGATGGTGCGTTGCGGCTCGCGCACCTCTTCGCCCATGGTGGCCAACCGCGCATACCCGGCAAAGGCGAAGAACAGCAGCCCAGACGCCTGCAGCACCCCGAGCCAGGTGGTGGGCAGGGGGATCGGGTCGGACGGTGCGGGAGCGGCGAAGGCGGCGACCACCACGAACGCCAGGACCGGAACCACCAGGGACACGATGATCCGGGTCATCAGGGCGGTTCGGCTGACGCCTAGCAGATTCACTACCGTCAGACCCACGACCGCGGCAACCGCTGCGGCGGTCTCGAAGCCCGGGGCGGCGTATAGGCCAAAGGTCAGGGCCATCGCGGCGCAGGAGGCGGTCTTACCGGAGACAAAACTCCAGCCAGCGACAAATCCCGGCCAGGGACCGAGCTGACGACGCCCGTAGACGTACGTGCCGCCACTCTGCGGATGCACCGCAGCGAGCTGCGCCGAGGCCGCCGCGTTACAGTACGCGACGAAACCGGCGATCGACACGGCCAGGGGGAGCCAGCTCCCGGCGGCCGCGGCTGCCGGGGCAAACACCACAAACACCCCGGCGCCGATCATGGAGGCGATCCCCACGGTGGTGGCGTCGAAGCCGCCCAGCTGCCGCCGAAGTCCCGGTGGATTAGTGGGAGGCGGATTGTTCCCTGCCGGATTAGGCGGTGCCATCTGTGATCCCCTGCCGTGGCGGGTGGGTTCCGGTATCACCGGTAAACTCGAACGAGACGATCTTTTCATACGCGGGTAGCCCATCGATGCCCCGCACCTCCACCCGGAAGGAATGCTGTGCTGCGCACACATGACCTCGGTTCACTACGGACTGAGCACATTGGACACACCGTCACCCTGGCAGGCTGGGTAGCCCGCCGCCGAGATCACGGCGGGGTAGCATTCCTTGACCTGCGCGACGCTTCAGGCTTCGCCCAGGTCGTCGTCCGGGAAGAGGAAGTGTTTCACGGCCTGCGCAATGAATACGTCCTGCAGATCACCGGCACCGTCGAGAAGCGGCCCGAGGGCAACGAGAACCCAGCGCTGGCCACCGGTGGCATCGAAGTCATCGCCGAGACGGTGACCATCCTGAACACCTCCGACCCGCTGCCCTTCCAGATCGACGAGCATGTCGAGGTGGGTGAGGAAGCCCGCCTGAAGCACCGCTACCTGGATCTGCGCCGGCCCGCGCCGAACGCCAACCTCCGGCTGCGCTCCGAAGCGAACCGGGTGGCGCGCGAACTGCTGCATCAGGACGGGTTCGTCGAGATTGAGACCCCCACCCTCACCCGGTCGACCCCCGAGGGCGCCCGCGACTTCGTGGTGCCAGCCCGTCTGGCCCCCGGCTCCTGGTATGCCCTGCCCCAGTCACCGCAACTGTTCAAGCAACTCCTTCAGGTCGGCGGCTTCGAAAAGTACTATCAGATTGCCCGCTGCTACCGCGATGAGGACTTCCGCGCGGACCGCCAGCCCGAGTTCACGCAGCTCGACATCGAAGCCAGCTTCGTCGAGCAGGACGACGTCATCGCCCTCGGCGAGAGCCTGGTCAAGGCGCTCTGGCAGCTGATCGACGTCGAGATCCCCACCCCGATCCAGCGGATGACCTACGCCGACGCCATGGCCCGGTTCGGCTCCGACAAGCCCGACCTGCGCTTCGGCCTGGAGCTGACCGAGCTCACCGACTTCTTCAAGGACACCGATTTTGGCGTGTTCAAGGCACCCTACGTCGGCGCCGTCGTAATGCCCGGCGGGGCCTCCCAGCCGCGCCGCCAGCTTGACGCCTGGCAGGAATGGGCCAAGCAGCGCGGCGCGAAGGGCCTCGCCTACGTCCTCGTCGACGACGACGGCAGTCTCCGCGGGCCCGTCGCCAAGAACCTCACCGACACCGAGCGCGACGGCCTGCCCTCCGCCGTCGGCGCCAACCCTGGCGACTGCATTTTCTTCGCCGCCGGGGAGAAGACCCCGTCCCGCGCACTGCTCGGCGCGGCACGCGTCGAGATCGGCCACCGCACCGGTCTGATCGACCCAAAGGCCTGGGCGTTCGTCTGGGTGGTCGATGCACCGATGTTCGAACCGGCGTCGGCGGCCGTCGCAGCCGGCGACGTGGCGGTTGGCGGGGGAGCGTGGACGGCTGTGCACCACGCCTTCACCTCGCCCAAGCCCGAGTACCAGGATACTTTCGACAAGGATCCGGAGACCGCGCTGGCCTACGCGTACGACATTGTCTGTAACGGCAACGAGATTGGTGGCGGCTCGATCCGTATCCACCAGCGCGATGTGCAGGAACGCGTGTTCTCGGTCATGGGCATCAGCACGGATGACGCGCAGGAGAAGTTTGGGTTCCTGCTCGAAGGGTTCAAGTACGGCGCGCCCCCTCACGGCGGCATCGCATTCGGCTGGGACCGCGTCGTCGCGCTGATGGCCGGCACCGAGTCCATCCGCGACGTCATCGCGTTCCCGAAGTCCGGCGGCGGCTTCGACCCGCTGACCGCGGCGCCCGCCCCGATCACCGCGCAGCAGCGCAGGGAAGCCGGGGTGGACTTCACGCCGGAGAAGAAGAACTAAGGGCTCCCGGGCGGATCCGGTTTGTGACGGGAATGGATACACGCCCAATCCGGTTGTGAAATACTGATAGACACAAACGTGCTCCGGGGTCGGTGTAATTCCGAACCGGCGGTGATAGTCCGCGACCCGTCCGCTCCAGCGCCACCCGCGCCGGAAGGGACGGTTGAGCCGGTGAAATTCCGGCACCGACAGTTAAAGTCTGGAGGGGAGAAGCGCGTGCAGCTTTGGCTGTGCTGGTTCGTTGGCGCCTTGGTGCACAGCAACCGGCACCGGCCGTTCCTGTCGTTACCCCGGAGCGCACCGCTCGAGACAAGGGAACGACGTGGACTTTCTGAGGTGGCTCTTCGAAGCTCAGATCCCTGTTGCCGGCAGCGCACTGTTGCTCCGCGAGGTGATCGGCAACATCTTCGGTCTCCTCAGCGCGCTTGGCGGGATGCGGCGGAAGCTGTGGGCCTGGCCGGTCGGCATCGTGGGCAACGTCCTGCTCCTCACCGTCTTCCTCGGATCGTTCTTCGGCGGGGCCGACGCCGCCAACCTCCTGGGTCAGGCTGGCCGCCAGATCATGTTCATCGCTGTCGCCGTCTACGGCTGGCGCCAGTGGCGGGCGAGCTCCGAACCGGACGGCTACGCTATCACCCCGCGCTGGGCACCCCGCCGGGCACGGATCGGGCTGGTCGCGGGAATGATCCTCGGCACCGTGGCGCTGACCCCCCTCTTCCGGATGCTTGGCTCCTACGAACCGGTCTGGGCCGATGCCTGGACCTTCGTCGGTTCGCTGCTGGCCACCATCGGTATGGCCAAGGGCTGGGTCGAGTTCTGGCTCATCTGGGTAGCCGTCGACGTCGTCGGGGTGCCGCTGCTCTTCAGCGCCGGCTACTACGCGTCGGCCTTCATGTACCTGTGCTACGGAATCTTCACGCTGATCGGTTTCTTCGTCTGGATGCGGGCGCGCGATCGCAGCAAACCCCGCGTCGATGTCCTCCTCCCGGATCCCGCCCTCCGGTGAGTACCGTGAACCAGCCAGCGTCCGACGCCGAAACCCGGGCGATGCGCCACGCCCTCGAGTTGGCGGGCCAAGGTGTGCGCGGCGCCAACCCTTTGGTGGGATCGGTCATTCTTGATGAGGGTGGTGCCACCATCGGCGCTGGCTACCACCGGGGAGCCGGTACCCCGCATGCGGAAGTCGATGCTCTAGCCGATGCCACGACCCGGCGTGCCGACCTCACGGGCTGCACGCTGGTCTGCACGCTCGAACCCTGCAACCACGCCGGACGCACCGGACCCTGCACCGATGCTATTGCCGTGGCGGGGATCGTCCGCGTGGTGTACGCCGCCGACGACGTCCACGGCCCGGCCGCTGGCGGCGCCGGCTCGCTCCGGGACCACGGCGTCGACACGGTCGGGGGACTGCTGGCCGACGAAGCGCACCGGATGAACCGCCGGTGGCGCGACGCCACCAGCTCGCACCGCCCCTTCATCACCCTCAAGATTGCCCAGACCCTCGACGGGCGGGTCGCGGCAGCGGACGGCACCAGCCAGTGGATCACCGGCCCCGAGTCACGCACCGACGGGCACGCCATCCGGGGGCGGGCCGACGCGGTGCTGGTCGGCACCGGCACCGTGTTCGCTGACAACCCAGCCTTGTCGGCGCGGCACTCTGATGGGTCCGATGTGGCCCGGCAGCCCCTGCGCGTCGCCATGGGACTGCGCCCGGTCCCGGAGGATGCGGCGATCCGTGGCGCCCGGTTCAGTCAGCTCAGCACCAGAGATCCGTGGGCAGCGGTGCAGAACCTGTACGACGAGGGCGTGGGTCACCTGATGATCGAGGGCGGTCCCACAATCGCCAGCGTATTCCTCGCCGCAGGGCTGGTCGATGAACTGGTCATTTACCAGGCACCCCTGCTACTCGGCGGCGGTACGCCAGCTGTCCAGTCCCTCGGGATCGGCTCGCTCCGGGATGCCAGCACCTGGGAGCTCGACCACCACGGGGGCGGCGCGCTCATGCAGTGCGGCAAGGACATGCGCCTCCGCTTCAGCCCGGCACCCGCCGGCCATCAGACCCCGTCGCAGACGACACCCAGCAGCAAAGGACCCACCACATGTTCACAGGAATAGTCGCCGAACAGGGCAGCGTCGTCTCACTGGACGTCTCCGCGGACCAGACCAGCGCCATCCTGGTTTTCGACGCACCAACCACCGGCCAGGATCTGGGCCTCGGCGGCTCGATCGCCGTCAACGGCGTCTGCCTCACCGCCACCAGCATCGATGGCGGCAGGATCGCCGTCGACGTGATGGGCGAGACCCTGCTGCGAACCACCACCGGGTCCCTGGCCGCAGGCAGCGCGGTCAACCTTGAGCGCTGCGTCCCGGCGGCCGGTCGGCTGGACGGACACGTGGTCCAGGGTCACGTCGACGGTATCGGCACCTTGCTGGAGCGGGAGAACCAGGGCGCCTGGCACCGGCTGCGGTTCGGCTTGCCGACCCGGTTGGCCCGCTACGCAGCGGAGAAGGGGTCCATCACTGTCGACGGCGTGTCGCTCACGGTCAGCGCTGTCAGCCCCGTTTCCGCCCCCGACCCCTGGTTCGAGGTGGGACTGATTCCCACTACGCTGCAGGAAACCAGTCTGGGCCTGAAGCAAACCGGGGATTCGGTGAACCTGGAAATGGATGTGTTGGCCAAATACGCTGAACGGCTGATGAGTTTCATGTTGCCGGCGTGGCAGTCGCCGAACACCCAGACAATCCCCATCCAGAAACCAGCAGTCCAGAAACCCGCGGTCCTCAGACCTGCAGTCCAGAAACCGACGGTTCCGCCGGCCATCGCCGAGCCGCAGCCATGACCGCCCACGACACCGAACCGGTAACGGGGTCCATCCGGATGGACGCCGTGCCAGCAGCTGTCGCAGCGATAGCCGCGGGCCGCGCCGTCGTTGTCGTCGATGATGAGCGGCGCGAGAATGAGGGCGACATCATCTTCGCCGCCCAGTTCGCCACCCCGGAACTGGTCGGGTGGACCGTCAGGTACACCTCGGGGGTGCTGTGCGTGCCGATTTCCGGCGCTGCCGCGGACCGGCTCCTGCTGCCGCCGATGACCGCCGTCAACGAGGACGCCAAGGGCACCGCCTACACCGTCTCCTGCGACGCGGCGGAGGGCGTGAGTACCGGGATCAGCGCAGCCGACCGGTCGGTCACCGCACGCCTGCTCGCCGATCCGACAACGACGGCGGCGCACCTCACCCGTCCGGGGCACATATTCCCACTGCGCGGCGAGCCTGGCGGGGTGGGCGAACGTCCAGGCCATACCGAGGCCGGCCTCGAACTGTGCACCCTGGCCGGCCTCGAGCCGGCGGCGGTAATCGCCGAGCTGGTGCATGACGAAGGGCAGATGATGCGCCTGCCCGCCCTGCGGGACTTCGCCGACGCCCACGGCCTGCCCCTGATCTCCATCAAAGACCTCCTGAGCTACCTGGCTACGTCAGGCACCCCCGATGTAGAGGAGAGGGACCCACGATGAACACCGCCAACGTCACCGGCGGGCCGGTGGTCACCCTCCCGACGGCCTTCGGGCAGTTCACCACCCGCGCGTGGACCGATGAGGTGACCGGAGTCGAACACCTGAGCCTTTCATCGCCGGGTGGCAAGGGCGCGGCCGGCGCCGAGGCCCCGCTCGTGCGGTTGCATTCCGAATGCCTCACCGGAGACGTCTTCTCCTCCTTCCGGTGCGACTGCGGTGAGCAGCTTGAACAGGCGCTGCAACTGGTCGCCGAACAGGGCGGCACGGTGGTGTACCTGCGCGGCCAGGAAGGCAGGGGGATCGGCCTGGCCAACAAGATGCGGGCCTACGCGTTGCAGGAAGGCGGAGCCGACACTGTTGAAGCCAACGAGCAGCTCGGCCTGCCGGTCGATTCCCGCGATTACCAGGCGGCAGCGGCGATCCTCCACCAGCTGGACCTGGGCGCGATCCGACTGCTCAGCAACAACCCCGAGAAGCGCGACAAACTGCTGGAGCACGGCATCGAGGTCACCGCGATGGTGCCCGCGGTGGTGCCAGCGCGGGCCGAAAACCAGCGGTATCTGCAGACCAAACGGGACCGGCTCAACCACCGGCTCACCCAGCTTGAAGACCACGGGCTCCAGCAAAGCTAAGCCCACCCCTCCTGATCACCACACCTCCTAATCACCACACCGAAAAGAGACCCTTATGAGCGGCCACGGCGCACCACCCATCGACCTCAGCCACCTTGCCGGAGCGCAGCACCTGCGCCTCGCCGTCGTCGCCGCCAGCTGGCACACGGAGATCATGGACGGGCTGCTCGACGGCGCCCTGCGCGCCGCGCGCGACGCGGGCGTCGACCCAACGGTGGTGCGGGTTCCCGGCAGCTTCGAGCTTCCTGTCGCTGCCGCGCGGCTGGCTCCGCACTTCGACGCGGTGGTGGCGCTCGGTGTCGTCATCCGCGGCGGCACCCCGCACTTCGACTATGTCTGCCAGGCCGCGACCTCCGGCCTGACCGACGTCAGCGTCCGGACCGGGAAGCCGGTCGGATTCGGCGTCCTGACCTGCGACACCGAAGAGCAGGGGCTTGACCGTGCCGGGCTGCCCGGATCCAGCGAAGACAAGGGGTACGAGTCGGTCGCCGCGGCACTGACCACCGCCGCCGCGCTCGGGGCGTGGCAGGGCTAGAGCTGTGTCACACGAAATCCGCCGAATGAGGCTCAGCGCCGCCAACCCAGTAACGTTGGCTCTGTGAAAAGCTTCGAAACACTCTTTGCCGAACTCAGCGCCAAAGCCGTCGCGCGCCCCGACGGATCGCGCACCATCGCCGAACTCGATTCGGGCGTCCACGGCATCGGCAAGAAGGTTGTTGAGGAGGCCGCCGAGGTGTGGATGGCCGCCGAGTACGAATCGGATGAGGCAACCGCGGAGGAAATCTCCCAACTGCTGTACCACCTGCAGGTCCTGATGATCGCCAAGGGTCTGACGCTGAACGACGTGTACAAGCATCTCTAGGCACCGTCCCACCCCGGAGATGAGTGCCGCCAGCAGCAGATTCCCCTCGAACACCTCAGCGAAAGAAACCCCATGCTCCGTGTAGCAGTACCCAATAAGGGCGCCCTGTCCGAAGCCGCCTCAGCCATGCTCGCCGAGGCCGGCTACCGTCAGCGCCGCGACACCCGCGAACTGGTCCTTGAGGATCCGGATAATGGGGTCGAATTCTTCTTCCTCCGCCCCCGCGATATCGCGGTCTATGTGGGCGCCGGAACGCTCGACGTCGGCATCACCGGCCGCGACCTGTTTCTTGACGCCGACGTCGACGCCCAGGAGCGGCTGACGCTGGGGTTCGGCGCATCGACCTTCCGGTTCGCCGGCCCGGTAGGGGATTTCACCGATGTCGCGCAGCTCGACGGCAAGCGGCTCGCCACCAGCTACGACGGTCTTCTGCGCCGGTACCTGACGGATCACGGAGTCGAGGCGACGGTGGTGCGGCTCGACGGAGCCGTCGAGTCTTCAGTGCGGCTCGGCGTCGCCGACGCCATCGCCGACGTCGTCGAGACCGGTAACACGCTCAAAGCCGCCGGAATGGAAATCTTCGGCGAGCCGATCCTGCGCAGTGAGGCGGTCCTGATCGGCCGCAACGGCGACGCGCCGGCCGGCCTCGATGTGCTGATCCGCCGGCTGCAGGGTGTGCTCGTGGCACGCCGGTACGTACTGATGGACTACGACATCCGCAAGGACCTGGTCGACCAGGCTGCAGCGCTGACGCCCGGCCTGGAATCCCCGACGATTTCCCCGCTGCGCGACTCAGACTGGGTGGCCGTCCGGTCCATGGTGCTCCGCAACCAGACCAACCAGGTCATGGACGAGCTTTACGAGCTGGGCGCCCGCGCCATCCTGGTCAGCACCATCCACGCCTGCAGGGTCTAGGCCGCTGTCATGGGTGTAGCCATTCGTGTCATCCCGTGTCTCGACGTCGACGCCGGACGCGTCGTCAAGGGCGTCAACTTCGCCGATCTGCGCGACGCCGGCGACCCGGTTGAGCTAGCTCACCGGTACGATCGGGCCGGGGCCGACGAACTCACGTTCCTCGACGTCACCGCGTCCTCGGGTAACCGGGACACGACGTTCGACGTTGTCGCCCGCACCGCCGAGGAAGTGTTCATCCCGTTGACGGTGGGCGGGGGAGTCCGTGGGATTGCCGACGTCGACAAGCTGCTGCGGTTCGGCGCGGATAAGGCGTCCATCAATACTGCAGCGGTCAGCCGTCCGGCGGTCATTGACGAGATCGCCGGCCACTTCGGGTCGCAGGTGCTGGTGTTGTCGCTCGACGCGCGGCGCGTCTCCGGCGGTGGGACGCCGTCGGGCTTCGAAGTGACGACGCACGGCGGCCGGCAGGGGACCGGGATCGACGCAGTGGAATGGGCCCGCGAAGCTGCCGACCGGGGGGTGGGCGAGATCCTGCTCAACTCGATCGACGCCGACGGTACGAAGGCCGGGTTTGACCTGGAAATGATCCGGGCGGTCCGCGCCGCCGTCACCGTGCCGCTCATCGCCTCTGGCGGAGCTGGCCTACCGGAGCATTTCCCGCCCGCCGTCGAAGCCGGTGCCGATGCGGTACTAGCGGCGTCGGTATTCCACTTCGGACCACTGGATGCCATTGCGCAGGTGAAGAAGGCCATCAGCGACGCGGGCTTCCCTGTCCGCTAGGCGGTCATCCCTGCCCCGCTGGCGGGGAAACCCGCACCTTTGAGCTCCAGCCGTTGCTGATGGTGTCGCGGGAGGTCAGCCGACGGTACCCAACGCTGTCAGGCGACTTTAACGCTCTCGGCGCCCGCCTCTGCGTGCGGTTCGGCTGGGGTTCCCGACACCGACAGGATTTGCGCAGCAGTGGTGGGTAATCTCAAACGAATGTGCAGACGTGGCGGGTTAGGTCGGGTCCAACCCGCCACACGTGCGCAAAGTTTCCGGCGGCGGGACGCCGGGACAAGTTCAGGGGGTTAGAGGCCGACCTCGGCGCTGTCCAGCAGTGCGACGGCGTCGGGCTGGCCCTCGAAGGTCACGAGGGCGTGGCGGGTGCGGCCGTGGGCGTGCATGAGGAGCTCGCCCGGCTCGCCTTTGATGGCGACGGAGACGGGAGCGCGTTTGGCGACGTGGCGGGGCCCGTCGGAACGGACCAGCACGATGCCCAGGTCCACCCCGCGGTACAGGATAGCGGCGCGTTTGATCAGTTCATCCCAAAGCGCGTTCGAGTAGTCCTCGTCGAGGGCCCGCGGCGCCCACCGGCTCCGCGCGCGGCGGACATCCTCGGTGTGCACAAAGTATTCGATCAGGTTGGCGCTGGCGTCGAGAGATTTTGACCGCTTAAGCGGGGAGTAGAAGGGGTGGCCTGCGCGGAAGTCGTCGACGAGCTTCTTATACCCTGCGGCGGACTCGGCTTTGGCCGCCATCTTTCGTACCGACTGATCCGACACGGCTGCCAGGGGTTTGATGACCATGGCGAGGCTGACGGCTGGCCGGTGTTCCCGCAGGTACAGGTGTGCCGCCAACTCTTTGGTCTGCCAGCCATCGCACAGAGTCGGCGAGTGCGGCCCTGCAGCGAGAAGTGTTTCGGCCAACACTTCGCGGGACGGTTCTACATATTGCATCACTGCTGAAACTAGCACGATCCGGGACCGAATGACACGAAGAACCCGCGGAAAGGGCGGTCCAATCGCCTGCAGTCCAACGTCAGGTGGTGGACGTCGGGCGCGATAGAATCGAAGACGATGCCATCACAGACCAGCACCACACCAGCGCCCGATTCGACCGCGGGGAACACCCTCGATCCGGCGATCGCCGCAGCCCTGAAACGTGACTCAGCCGGGCTGGTTGCCGCAGTGATCCAGCAGCACGATTCGGGTGAGGTCCTCATGCTGGGCTGGATGGACGACGAAGCGGTCCGCCGCACGCTCACCACTGGGCGGGTCACCTTTTTCTCGCGGTCCCGCGGCACCTACTGGCGCAAGGGCGACACCTCCGGTCACACCCAGTGGGTGAAGTCGGCGGCCATTGATTGCGACGGCGACGCCCTCCTGATCGGCGTCGATCAGGTTGGCGCTGCCTGCCACACCGGCACCCGGACCTGCTTCGATGGCCGGGACCTCGACGTCGTCATCGGGCAGAACCCCGACCAGCGCCCAGCCATAAACCCCGCCCAAAGCACCTCCCACTAGTCCTTTCCCGCCGCCACCCGAAAGAACACTCATCTTTATGCAGGAACTTGGAGTCATCAGCCCCAGCCTTACCGAGTTCCGCGAGCTCGCCAGGGAGCGCCGGGTCGTCCCGGTGCACCTCAAGGTCCTGGCCGACGCACACACCCCGATCGCCATCTACCGGAAGCTCGCGAATGGCGAGCCTGGGACGTTCCTGATGGAGTCGGCTGCTGTCGGAGGGGTCTGGTCGCGGTATTCCTTCATCGGCGCCCATTCCCGGGCCACCCTGACCAGCCTCGACGGCGAAGCGCACTGGCTGGGTGAGCCACCCGCCGGCGTCCCGACGTCGGGCAGCCCGGTCGAAGCCCTGCGCCAAACCATCGAGGCCCTCCGCACCCGCCGTTTCGATCAGCTGCCGCCGTTCACCTCCGGCCTGGTGGGGTTCATCGGCTGGGAATCGGTCCGTCATTGGGAGCGCCTCACCAGCCCGCCCGAAGACGATCTGTTCCTGCCCGAACTGGCCATGTGTCTGGTGACTGACATGGCAGTCCACGACAATTCCGAGGGAACCCTCACCCTGGTGGCCAACGCCATCAACTTCGACGACTCCAGCGACCGGGTGGACGAAGCCTGGCATGACGCCGTCCAACGGATCCGCGGGATGCTCACCAAGCTGGGCGAGGCAGCCGAACAGCCCGTCTCGGTCCTGCAGCGGGGGTCCGTGGACACCGCGGAGCTGCTCTCCCGCGTCGACGAACGGTGGGATAAGAGCAAATACCTGGCCGCCATTGAACGCGGCAAACGGGCCATCGTGGACGGTGACGTCTTCCAGGTAGTCATTTCGCGGCGTTTCGAACTTGACTGCCAGGCGTCACCACTTGACGTCTACCGGGTGCTGCGCAACACCAACCCCAGCCCCTACATGTACCTGTTCAGCCTGGCCGATGCCGACGGGCGGGAATACTCGATTGTCGGGTCCTCCCCGGAGGCGCTGGTCACAGTGACCGGCAAGGACGTCATCACCCACCCGATCGCCGGCTCCCGGCCCCGCGGGCAGACCCTCGACCAGGACCGGGCCCTGGCCGACGAGCTCCTGGCCGACGAGAAGGAACGCGCCGAACATCTCATGCTGGTGGATCTGGCACGCAACGACATGTCCAAGGTCTGCGTGCCCGGCACCGTTGACGTCACCCAGTTCATGGAGGTGGAGCGGTTCAGCCACATCATGCACCTCGTCTCGACCGTCGTCGGGTCCCTGACCCCCACCAAAACCGCCTACGACGTCCTGGCCGCCACCTTCCCCGCCGGTACACTCTCGGGGGCACCCAAACCCCGGGCGCTGCGTCTGATCGACGAAGTGGAACCACACCGCCGGGGCATCTACGGCGGTGTGGTCGGCTACCTCGACTTCGCCGGCGACATGGACCTGGCCATCGCGATCCGCTCCGCGCTGCTCCGGGATGGACGAGCGTACGTGCAGGCCGGCGGCGGAATAGTCGCCGACTCGGTCCTCGAAGACGAAGCACAGGAAACAGTCAATAAGGCGGCAGCACCCCTGCGGGCGGCCCTGATCGCGTCAAGCCTCAGAACAGTCACCGCAGCCGACGAGCTTCACGAGGTGGAGGTCCCATGAGCACCGAACCAGACACACCCGATCGCACGCCACATGCTCCCTCCGCGTGGCAGCGGAAGGGCACTGTGATCCTCGCGACGGTCCTGTTCTCGCTTGCCGCGTTCGCCAGCACCACCCGGACCTGGTTGACAGTCGTGTTGCCGCAGGACGCAGTCCAGACCCCGGACCTGCAGATCCCGGGCAGCGACGCCGCCACGGCGGTCACCGCCTTCGCCCTCGTCGCGTTGGCGGCTGCGTTGGCAGTGTCGATCGCCGGGCGGATCGCACGGGTTCTGGTGGTTGCAATTCTGCTCATCGCCGGTGTGGGCATCGTGTGGAACAGCATCCGGGTGGTAGCCGACCCGGCGGGCGCCGCAGCCCCAGCCATTGGGGAGGCAATCGGGGTCAGCACCGGCAGCGGCGCCGAACTCGTTCTCACTGCGTTTCCCTGGCTGGCGGCCGCCGCGGGAGTGCTGCTCACGGGCACTGCCGTGTGGATGCTGATCGCCGGCCGCAGCTGGAACCGTTCCACCCGCTACGAAAAAGTCGCCGCCGAGAATCCGACGGCACGGACAACCACAGCACATTCGGACGAGATCGACAGCTGGGACCAGCTCACCAAGGGGAAAGATCCCACCAGCTGACCCAGTGAGGGCAGACCACGGTCGTCCTGAACTAATGGCAGAATGGACACCAGACCAGTTTCAAGGAGAGTCATCATGGCCAAAGACGCCACAGCCAACGCATCCACCCGGACCGCCGCGACAGAGCACCCGGAAAACTCGAGGGAAAACCACGCCTCGATGCACGATGAGACCATCGGCCACGGCAACAGCCCCGCGGCGTGGACCTGTGTCCTGATCATGTTGGCGGGCGCCGCCGTGTCCTCCTTCGCCTACGTCTTCGCCAGCACCGAAGGGAACTTCACGGCCGGCACCGTCCTGTTCTGGATTGGTATCGCCGTGATGGTGGTCGGCCTCGCCGTCGGCTTCGTCATGAAGCGGGCCGGCTTTGGCGTCGGCGGATCGAAGCTGAAGGACAAAGACGACTAGGTGAGCGTTCTCGACGACATCATTGCCGGCGTCCGGGAGGACCTCGCCCCACGCGTTGCGGCCCGCCCGCTTGCACTGCTGCGCGACGACGCCGGTGCCGCCGGTGCGGTCCGGGACGCCCACGCGGCGCTCAGCGGAGACGGCTCAAGAATCACGCTGATCGCCGAGGTGAAACGTCGCAGCCCCTCCAAGGGTCAGCTGGCCGACATCGCCGACCCCGCCGCACTGGCAGCCCGCTACGAAGCGGGCGGCGCCGCCGTCGTCAGCGTCCTGACCGAACAGCGCCGCTTCGGCGGCTCACTCGCCGACCTGGATGCCGTCCGGGCAGCCGTAGACCTGCCGCTGCTGCGCAAGGACTTCACCGTCGACGAATACCAGATCTGGGAGGCCCGGGCCCACGGCGCCGACCTGATCCTGCTGATTGTCGCGGCCCTGACCGACGAGGAACTGCGCCGTTTCCTGGCCCTGACCCACGAGCTTGGCATGAACGCCCTGGTCGAAACCCACACCCGCGATGAGGTGCAACGGGCCGTCGCCGTGGGGGCACGGATCATCGGGATCAACGTGCGTAACCTCAAGACGCTCGACATTGACCGGTCAGTGTTCGCGCCGCTGGCCACCGGTATTCCGGCCGGCACAGTAATTGTCGCCGAGTCGGGCGTGCGGGATGTGGCCGACGTCGGCCGGTTCGCCTCCGACGGCGCCGATGCCATTCTGGTGGGCGAAGCCTTGGTCCGCCACAACAACCCCGCAGACACCATCGTCGCTTTCCTTGACGCCGGCCACAGCGCGCGACTGGCACTCCAGGACCAGCCCACCGCGTAGTAACCGGCACGCTGCACCACCACCACAACAGGACAGGCAAGCTCATGACTGATTCGCCACAGGCAGCCAACGCACCCTCCGAGGTCACCGAAGGTACCGCCGAGGCCTTCCTCAATCCCACAGGCAGCCTCCGCCACGCGCCGGGACCGTACTTCGGTGAGTACGGCGGCCGGTGGATGCCCGAGTCACTGATCGCAGCCCTCGATGAGCTCACAGACACCTTCGACAAGGCCAAAGCCGATCCCGAGTTCACCGCCCAGGTAGCCGAACTGAACCGGACCTATGCGGGCCGGCCGTCCCTGCTGACCGAGGCGAAGCGGTTCGCCGAGTATGCCGGTGGGGTGAGGGTGTTCCTCAAGCGCGAGGACCTCAACCACACCGGTTCGCACAAGATCAACAACGTGCTGGGCCAGGCTCTCCTCGCGAAGCGCATGGGCAAGACCCGCGTCATCGCCGAGACCGGTGCCGGTCAGCACGGGGTGGCCAGCGCCACCGCCGCAGCACTGATGGGCCTCGAATGCGTCGTCTACATGGGCGCCGAGGACTGCCGCCGTCAGGCCCTGAACGTGGCGCGGATGGAGCTGCTCGGCGCCAGGGTGATTCCCGTGACGAGCGGGTCGCAAACCCTCAAGGACGCCATCAACGAGGCCCTCCGCGACTGGGTGGCCAACGTGGACACCACCCACTACCTGCTGGGCACCGCAGCCGGAGCGCACCCGTTCCCGTCGATGGTCAGGTACTTTCACGAGGTCATCGGCGAAGAGTCCCGCGAGCAGATGCTGGCCGAAACCGGGAAGCTGCCGGACGCTGTCTGCGCCTGCATCGGTGGCGGGTCAAACGCGATCGGCATGTTCCACGGCTTCCTCGACGATCCCGGGGTGGCCCTCTACGGGTTCGAGGCGGGCGGCGACGGCGTCGAGAGCGGACGCCACGCCGCGACCATTACCCTCGGACGCCCGGGTGTGCTGCACGGTGCCCGCTCGTACCTGATGCAGGACGATGATGGCCAGACTATCGAGTCGCATTCGATCTCGGCTGGACTCGACTACCCCGGCGTCGGCCCCGAGCACGCCTACCTGGCAGACATTGGCCGGGTCAGCTACGAGCCGATCACCGATGCCGAAGCGATGGACGCCTTCCGGGTGCTGTGCCGTAGCGAGGGAATCATTCCTGCCATCGAGACAGCCCACGCCCTCGCGGGCGCCATCAAGGTGGGCCAGCGTCTCGCCGCCGAGGGCGGTGACCCGGCCGGGAAGATTGTCCTGATCAACCTCTCCGGCCGTGGGGACAAGGATGTGGCGACCGCCGCCGAGTATTTTGACCTGCTGCCCGATGACAGCGCTGAAGCCGAAATCGGAAAGGACGGAGAGCAGCTGTGACCACCCAGACCACCAGCAAAGCTGCTGCAGCGATCGATCGCGCGCGGGACGCAGGGCGGGCCGCGCTGATCGGGTACCTGCCCGCGGGCTTCCCCGACGTGCAGACCACCATCGACGCGGCAGTGGCCATGGCGGAGAACGGGGTGGACCTGATCGAGATCGGGATTCCCTACTCCGATCCCGTGATGGACGGCCAGGTGATCCAGGACGCCACGGTGCAGGCCCTGAAGAACGGGTTCACCGTCGACAAGATCTTCGACATCGTCGCGGGCATCACCGCCCAGACCGACGCCGCGGTCCTTGTCATGACGTACTGGAACCCTGTCATGCAGCTCGGCGTCCGCGAGTTCGCCCAGCGCCTGCACGAAGCCGGGGGAGCGGGCCTGATCACGCCGGACCTGATCCCTGACGAGGCCATTGAATGGATGGCCGCCTCCGACGAGTTCGGCCTGGATCGGGTCTTCCTGGTGGCCCCGTCCACCAGCCCGGAACGCATGGAACGCACTGTCAACGCGAGCCGCGGCTTCGTCTACGCGGTCTCCATCATGGGCATCACCGGCGCGCGCACGGCAGTCAGTTCGGCGGCACGAGCCGTGGTCGACGCTGCCCACGGTGCGGGCGCCAACCGCGCCTGCGTGGGGTTGGGGGTTTCCACTGCCGCCCAGGTCAAGGAGATCGCCGCCTACGCGGACGGCGTGATCGTGGGAACGGCCCTCGTCGTCGCCCTCCGTGACGGCGGCATCCCCGCCCTCGCAGCACTGACCAAAGATCTCAGCAGCGGAACTGGAAAGAGCTAACCCATGCGAATCGTGAGCACCATCGGGATGCTTCCCGCCAGTATTCCCAGTCCACCAGCGGAATGGGCGTCGATCAGCCTCGGCCCGCTCACCCTCTACACGTACGCGCTGTGCATCCTGGCGGGCATTGTCCTCGCCCTCCTGCTCACCATCGCGCGCTGGAAGCGGTACGGCGGAAACCCGGACGTGATCTGGGACGTCGCCATCTGGGCCATCCCCTTCGGCATCCTCGGCGGGCGGCTCTACCATGTGGTTTCCTCACCCGACGCCTACTTCGGGCCCGACGGTGACCTCTCCCGCATCCCCCGCATCTGGGAAGGCGGCCTCGGCATCTGGGGCGCCAT
Organism: Arthrobacter glycogeni; assembly: GCF_054510815.1. Taxonomy (NCBI): domain Bacteria; kingdom Bacillati; phylum Actinomycetota; class Actinomycetes; order Micrococcales; family Micrococcaceae; genus Arthrobacter; species Arthrobacter glycogeni. The sequence goes on along the minus strand of NZ_JBTNDV010000009.1, from coordinate 120,848 downwards.
CGCCCTCGGCGCCGTTGGCGCATGGATCGGCTGCCGCCGGTCGGGTGTGCGCCTCAGCGCCTTCGCCGACGCGGCGGCACCCGGTATCCTGCTGGCGCAGGCCATCGGACGGTTGGGCAACTGGTTCAACCAGGAACTCTTCGGCGCGCCCACCACGCTGCCCTGGGGACTGGAAATCGACCCCGAGAATCCCAACTTCCCCGACGGCGTCCCTATTGACACGCTCTTCCACCCCACCTTTCTCTACGAAATGCTCTGGAACCTCGCCGGCGTCGCGCTGCTGCTGTTGCTCGACAAGCGGTTCCGGCTCCGTGGCGGCATGATGTTCTGGGCCTACGCTGCCTTCTACACAGCGGGCCGGGTCTGGATTGAGGCCTTGCGGATTGACGACGCCGAACTGGTCACCCTGTTCGGTGTCACCCAGCGCCTCAACGTGTGGACCAGCATCCTGGTCCTGCTGGGGGCCATCGGCGTCCTGATCTACCTCGGGGCCAAACGCAAGGGCGCCGACACGCCGTCGTTGTATCTCCCCGGCCGGGAGCCGGCACTGGACGACGCTGAGCCCAGCTCGGGCTCCGACTCCGACTCCGGCTCGGGCTCCGACTCCGGCTCGGAGGTCAATGCCCATGTGACGGACACAGAGGAAACGAAATCCACTACCCGTGGTAATCTCGTCGAAACAAACGGCAGTCGGGAACACCTTCCGGAAACGGAAGTGACATCGGACACGCCAAGGGATAAGGATTCCCGCCCCTAGCGTCCAGGGCCACCGCCCACACTGGACTGACTGCCACAGCGACGTGGCCCCCGGCGCCCTCGGCAGAATACCCTTCTCCCGGCGCTCCGGTTATGGCCGGGCACAGAAATGCCCGTTCGTTCTGCAATCGTTGTCCCAGGGACCTCCGGGGAACGTCAGCCACGCCATAGAATCTTAATAAGTTCGTGCAGTGCGCAGCCACAAGAGGCTGCAGACCTGGGGCCAAGGCCGTCCCCTCCCGACGCTCCATTCTGGGGGAAGGACTCTACCTATGAACACTCCCACTTCCGGCACCACCACCGGCGGCAACTTGACCGGCGACACCGCAGCGTCCGACGACGCTGTGACCGACACGGCTGCAACCGGCTCGCCGGGTCAGGACGATCCGGCCACGTCGATCGTCGACGACGCCCCAACCCGGGTCGCCAGGCCCGGCCGCGCCGGCTCCGCCGTCGAATCACCCTTCGACCGGTTCGCCACCATCCCTAAGGCCAAGGGACTGTACAACCCGGAGAACGAGAAGGACGCGTGCGGCCTCGCCGTCATCGCCACCCTCCGCGGCGAACCGGGACACGACATTGTCGACCATGCGCTCACCGCCCTGCGGAACCTTGAACACCGCGGCGCCGTGGGCGCCGACGAGGGTACCGGCGACGGTGCAGGCCTCCTCACGCAGGTACCCGACGAATTCTTCAGGGCCGTCGTCGACTTCGACCTCCCGCCGGCCGGGCAGTACGCCGTCGGGACCGCCTTCCTCCCCGCCGCGGGCCGCGAGGAACACACCGCGCGTGCCGGGCTGGAAGCGATCGCCGAGTCCGAGGGGATGACCGTCCTGGGCTGGCGGGACGTCCCCATCCAGGCCGACCTGGTCGGTGCCATGGCCCGTGCCTGCATGCCGCATTTCGTGCAACTCTTCCTGGCTCCGAACGATGTCGACGCCGTTGACATTGACGCGCTGGCGTTCCGGGTCCGGAAGCGCGCCCAGAACAAACTCGGCGTCTACTTCCCCTCCCTGTCGTCGAAGACCATGGTCTACAAGGGCATGCTTACCACGGCACAGCTGGAGCCGTTCTACCCCGACCTGTCCGATCCACGGTTCAAGACCAAGCTGGGTATCGTCCACTCACGGTTCTCCACCAACACGTTCCCGTCCTGGCCGCTGGCGCAGCCGTTCAGGACCATCGCCCACAACGGCGAAATCAACACGGTCAAGGGCAACCGGAACTGGATGCGTGCCCGCCAGTCGCAACTGTCCCACAGCCTGCTGGGTGACGATCCTGAAGAGTTGTTTCCCATCTGCACTCCCGGGGCGTCCGATTCGGCGTCGTTCGACGAGGTCGCGGAACTGCTGATGCTGTCCGGTCGTCCGATCACCCACGCCATCATGATGATGATTCCCGAGGCGTGGGAAAACCATTCGACCATGGACCCCGCCCGGCGGGCGTTCTACCAGTACCATTCGATGCTCATGGAGCCGTGGGATGGCCCAGCCGCCGTGTCCTTCACCGACGGCACGCTCGTTGGCGCGGTCCTGGACCGCAACGGACTCCGGCCCGCCCGCTACTGGGTGATGGAGGACGGACTGGTGGTGCTCGCCTCCGAGGTGGGCGTCATCGACATCGATCCGTCCACGGTGGTGCACAAGGGCCGGGTGTCCCCGGGCAAGATGTTCCTCGTCGACACCGAGGAGGGCCGGGTGATCGAGGACCAGGAAATCAAGGCCGAAATCGCCTCGGCCAACCCGTGGGGCGAATGGGTCAAGGACAACCTCCTGCGCCTGAAAGACCTCCCCGAACGGGAGCACGTCCTCCACACCAAGGCGTCCATCAACCGCCGCCAGCGTACCTTCGGGTACACCCAGGAGGAACTGCGCATCCTCATCGGTCCGATGGCGAAGGCCGGTGCGGAACCGTTGGGCGCCATGGGCTCCGACACCCCGGTGGCAGTGCTGTCCAAACGGCCACGGCTGCTCTTCGACTACTTTGTGCAGTCCTTCGCGCAGGTCACCAACCCGCCGCTGGACTCCATCCGGGAGGAACTGGTTACGTCGTTGCGCGCCTCGATCGGGCCGAACGGCAACCTGCTCTCCACGAGGCAGGTGCACGCCCGGCAGGTGGGCCTGAGCTTCCCCGTCATCAACAACGACGAGCTGGCCAAGATCGCCAACCTGGCCAACGACGACGGCGAACGCATCAGCATGAAGGTGCGCGGCCTCTACCGCCCCGAGGGGGGCGAGGCGTCCCTGCGGGCACGGCTCGCCGAAATCTGCGAGCAGGTCTCCAGCGCCATCAACCGGGGCATCCAGTACATCGTGCTCTCGGACCGTGACTCCAACGCGCAATGGGCGCCGATTCCGTCGCTGCTGCTCACCAGCGCCGTCCACCATCACCTGCTCAAGAGCGCCAACCGGACCAAGACCTCGCTCGTGGTAGAGGCAGGAGACGTGCGAGAAGTCCACCATGTGGCAGCGCTGATCGGCTACGGCTCCTCAGCGATCAACCCCTACCTGGCCATGGAAAGCTGTGAGGAACTGGTCCGCAACGGTGACGTCACCGGCGTCACCGCGGAGCAGGCCGTTGCGAATCTCATCAAAGGGCTCGGCAAGGGCGTCCTGAAAATCATGTCCAAGATGGGCATCTCAACCGTCGGCTCCTACTGCGGCGCCCAAACCTTCGAAGCGCTCGGTCTTGGCCAGGAACTGGTCGACGAATACTTCCACGGCACCCAGACCCAACTCGGCGGCGTCGGGCTGGATGTGCTGGCCGCTGAAACGGCTGCCCGTCACGCCAGTGCGTACCCCGAGGATGGCATCGACGATCCGCACCGGAGCCTCGACAACGGCGGCGAATACCAGTGGCGACGTGAAGGCCCACCCCACCTGTTCAACCCGGAGACGGTCTTCAGGCTCCAGCATGCCACCCGTGAGCGGCGCTACGACATCTTCAAGCAGTACACCCGCGGTGTCGACGACCAGTCCAAGGAACTGATGACCCTACGCGGGCTCCTCCAGTTCAAGGACGGGGTGCGTGAACCGATCTCCATCGACGAGGTGGAGCCCGTCTCCAGCATCGTCAAGCGGTTCTCCACGGGGGCCATGAGCTACGGGTCCATCTCCCAGGAAGCCCACGAGACACTCGCCATCGCCATGAACCGGTTGGGGGGCAAGTCCAACACCGGTGAGGGCGGCGAGGACGTCGACCGGCTGCTCGACCCCAAGCGCCGGTCCGCCATCAAGCAGGTTGCCTCGGGCCGGTTCGGGGTGACCAGCCTGTACCTGACCAACGCCACCGACATCCAGATCAAGATGGCGCAGGGGGCCAAGCCCGGGGAGGGCGGTCAGCTGATGAGCCAGAAGGTCTACCCCTGGGTGGCCCGGACCCGGCACTCGACGCCCGGTGTGGCACTGATCTCACCGCCACCGCACCACGACATTTACTCGATCGAAGACCTTGCCCAGCTCATTTATGACCTGAAGCGGTCCAACCCGTCGGCCCGCGTCCACGTCAAACTGGTCTCCGAGGTGGGGATCGGCACCGTCGCGGCCGGAGTGACCAAGGCCAGGGCCGACGTCGTGCTCATCTCCGGGCACGACGGCGGCACCGGTGCGAGCCCGCTGAACTCCCTCAAACATGCCGGGGTCCCCTGGGAGCTGGGGCTCGCTGAAACCCAGCAGACCCTGATGCTGAACGGGCTCCGCGGCCGCGTGGTGGTGCAGGTGGACGGCCAGCTCAAGACCGGGCGTGACGTCGTCATCGCCGCGCTGCTTGGCGGGGAGGAGTTTGGGTTTGCGACGGCGCCGCTGGTCGTCTCGGGCTGCATCATGATGCGCGTCTGCCACCTGGATACCTGCCCCGTCGGCGTCGCCACCCAGAACCCAGAACTGCGCAGCAGGTTCACCGGAAAGCCCGAGTTTGTGGTCAACTTCTTCGAGTTCATCGCCGAGGAGGTCAGGGAGATCCTGGCCAGCTTGGGCTTCCGGTCCATCGAAGAGGCCATCGGTCACAGCGAATCACTTGATGCCCGCAAGGCAATCAACCATTGGAAGGCCGATGGGCTGGATCTCGATCCGATCCTACGCGGCAACGAATTCGGCGACGATGCGCCAATGCGCAACATGACCACCCAGAACCACGAGCTGGACCAGCACTTCGATCGGAAGCTCATCGAGATGAGCGCCGACGCGCTCGAAAACCGCGCACCGGTGAGGATCTCGGTCGACGTCGTCAACACTGACCGCTCGGTCGGCACCATGCTGGGCCATGAAGTGACCCGGCTGTTTGGCGTCGACACCCTCGCCACTGACACCATCGATATCACGCTGACCGGGCAGGCCGGCCAGTCGCTCGGCGCGTTCCTGCCGGCGGGCATCACGCTGCGGCTGTTCGGCGACTCGAACGACTACGTGGGCAAGGGGCTTTCCGGTGGCCGGGTCATTGTGCGGCCGGACCGGTCCAACGTGTTCGCCGCGGACCGCAACGTCATTGCCGGCAACGTGATTGGCTACGGGGCGACCAGCGGTGAGATCTTCCTCAGAGGACAGGTGGGGGAGCGCTTCCTGGTCCGTAACTCGGGTGCCACAGCGGTCGTTGAGGGCATCGGCGACCATGGCTGCGAGTACATGACGGGTGGGCAGACCCTGATCCTGGGGCGGACCGGCCGGAACTTCGGGGCCGGCATGTCCGGCGGCACCGCCTACGTGCTGGACCTGAACCGGCGGCGTATGAACGTCCAGAGCCTCGAGAACGGCGAGCTTCAGCTCGTCGAGCTCGATGCCGAGGACATCGAGATTGTCCGCCAACTGATGATCAAGCATGTCGAAGAAACCGAATCGACGTTGGCAGCTCACCTGCTGGAGACCTTCGAGGACACCGTTGCCCGGCTCACCAAGGTGTTGCCGCGCGACTACGCGGCGGTGCTTGATGCGCGGGCTGCGGCCATCGAAGAAGGCCTCGACCCCGACGGCGAAGAAGCCTGGACCCGAATCTTGGAGGTAACCGGTGGGTGATCCACGCGGATTCATGAAGGTACGCGAACGCCAGACCCAACCCCGACGGCCCGTGCCGGTCAGGATCATGGACTGGAAAGAGGTGTACGAGGCGCAGGAAAAGGGTGTCCTCAAGGCCCAGGCCGGACGTTGCATGGACTGCGGCATCCCGTTCTGCCATCAGGGCTGCCCGCTGGGTAACCTGATCCCGGAGTGGAACGACCTCACCTACCGGGACAAAGGAAGGGAAGCGATCGAGCGGCTGCACGCCACCAACAACTTCCCCGAGTTCACCGGCCGGCTGTGCCCTGCACCGTGCGAGGCGTCTTGCGTGCTGGGGATCAACCAGCCGCCGGTCACCATCAAGCAGGTGGAGGTGTCCATCATCGATGAGGCCTTCGCCGAGGGTTGGGTCGAGGCACATCCGCCGGAGCGGCTGACCGACAGGACCATCGCCGTCGTCGGCTCCGGCCCGGCAGGGCTTGCGGCCGCACAGCAGCTGACCCGCACCGGGCACACCGTTGCGGTGTACGAGCGCGACGACAAGATTGGCGGACTCCTGCGCTACGGGATCCCCGACTTCAAGATGGAGAAGCACCACTTGGAGCGTCGACTTGAGCAGATGCGCGCCGAGGGTACCCGGTTCAGGACCGGCGTCGCCGTCGGCAAGGACATCAGCTGGGATCAGCTGCGTCGCCGCTACGACGCTGTGGTGGTGGCCACCGGCGCCACCATTCCCCGCGACCTGCCCATCCCGGGCAGGGAACTGGAGGGCGTCCACTTCGCCATGGATTACCTGGTGCAGGCTAACCGGGTGAGTGCCGGCGGCGTCGTCGAGGATCAGATCCAGGCCGAAGGCAAGCACGTGGTCATTCTGGGCGGCGGTGACACTGGTGCTGACTGCCTGGGTACTGCCCACCGGCAGCACGCCGCGTCGGTGACGACGCTGGCCATCGGGCAGCAGCCGCCGGCGGACCGTGCCGCACACCAGCCATGGCCTACGTTTCCTACCCTGTTCGAGGTTGCCAGCGCTCACGAAGAAGGCGGCGAACGAACCTACCTCGCCTCCTCCGTCGAATTCGTGGGGGAGAACGGCAAACTGACCGCCATCCGGGTGGCCGAGACAGAATTTGTTGACGGGCGCCGGGTCCCGAAAGTTGGAACCGAGCGGGATATCCCCGCCGATCTGGTGTTTCTGTCCCTCGGCTTCACCGGGCCGGAGCAGGCAGGCATCACCGAGCAGGTGCAGGCGGAGTTTGACGAGCACGGCAACATTGGCCGGGACGGTTACTACATGACCAACACGCCCGGAGTTTTTGCGGCCGGCGACGCCGGCCGCGGACAGTCGCTGATTGTCTGGGCCATCGCGGAGGGGCGCGCGTGCGCCGCAGCGGTGGATCAGTGGCTGATGGGGGAAACAAAACTGCCGGCACCGGTGGCTCCCACGGACCGCGCCATGGCAGTGCTTTGATGTCACCATCCCGCGGGCAGACGGCCGCGCATTACCACGACCACCGATCACAAGACGACTAGGCTAGGTTTCATGAGACGCGCGAAAATTGTTGCAACATTCGGCCCCGCGATTGCAAGCTACGAGAACACTTTGGCGGTGTTGAAAGCCGGTGTGGACGTTGCCCGGATGAACATGAGTCACGGCGATCACGGCGTGCACAACCAGACCTACGAGTTCGTGCGGCAGGCCGCTGAGGAGCTGGGCCGCCCAGTCGCCATTTTCGCTGACCTGCAGGGACCCAAGATCAGGCTCGGCCGGTTCGTTGACGGACCCCATGTGCTGGTTCCGGGCGACATCTTCACCATCACTACCGAGGACATTCTCGGTACCCAGGACATCTGCTCGACCACGCACCTCGGGCTCCCCAAGGACGTCAAGGTGGGGGACTCCCTCCTGATCGACGATGGTAAGGTAGCGATGCGGGCCACCGAGGTCGACGACGTCAAGGTCGTAGCCGTCGTGACAGTGGGCGGCGCGGTGTCGAACAACAAGGGCATCAACCTGCCCGGCGTTGCTGTGAGCGTGCCGGCGATGAGTGATAAGGACGAGGCCGACCTCCGGTGGGCCATCCAGCGCGGCGTTGATATGGTGGCGTTGTCCTTCGTGCGGGACGCGTCCGACGTCGTCCGCGTCCACGAGATCATGGACGAAGAAGGGCGCCGCGTTCCCGTGATCGCCAAGATCGAGAAGCCGCAGGCGGTGGACGCGATTGAGGAAATCATCGACGCGTTCGACGCCATCATGGTGGCTCGCGGCGACCTGGGCGTGGAACTGCCGCTCGAAGAGGTGCCCATCGTGCAGAAGCGGGCCATCGAGCTCGCTCGCCGCTGGGCCAAGCCCGTGATCGTCGCCACCCAGGTACTTGAGTCAATGATTGACAATCCACGGCCGACCCGCGCCGAGGCGTCCGACTGCGCCAACGCTGTCTTGGATGGCGCCGACGCCGTCATGCTCTCCGGTGAGACCAGCGTGGGCAAGTACCCCATGGAGACCGTGCAGACGATGGCCAACATCATCGAGTCCACGGAGAAGCACGGCCTTGACCGGGTGCCGCCACTCGGCAGCAAGCCGAAGACCCGCGGCGGTGCGATCACTCGCGCGGCGGTGGAGATCGCCGACCAGTTGGACGCCAAGTACATCTGTACCTTCACGCAGTCCGGCGATTCGGCGCGGCGCCTGTCCCGTCTGCGGCCAACCAAGCCGGTGTTCGCGTTCACGCCGGTGCAGTCCACTCTGAACACGATGGCGATGATCTGGGGGATCCAGCCTATGCTCGTCCCCTTCGTGGAGCACACAGACCAGATGACCGCTCAGGTGGACCGGATGTTGTTGGAACAGGGTCTGGTGGAGCCCAACGACCTGGTAGTCATCGCTGCTGGCTCACCTCCCGGACAGGCCGGCTCGACCAACTCCATCAAGGTCCATAAGGTGGGTGACATTGCCGACGCCGGGCAGCTGCCGAGCGGCTACACCCCGAACAAGGAAAAGGTCGGCCCCTGGCCGGTCAAGAACAAGCTCAAGTAAGCCGGTAACAGCAGAAGGGCCCCGCCAGAATCGTCTGGCGGGGCCCTTGTGGCTTGATCGGCGCGCTGTCAGTTGACCTGGTTAATGATGGTTTCGGCGACCTCGCGCATGCTGAGGCGGCGATCCATCGACGTCTTCTGGATCCAGCGGAAGGCTTCGGGCTCGGTGAGGCCCATCTTGGTGGTGAGTAGACTCTTGGCGCGCTCCACCAGCTTGCGGGTGGCGAACTGTTCCTGCAGACCTGAGACCTCGTTCTCCAGCGCCTTGATCTCCTCGTGGCGGGAGAGGGCAATCTCGATGGCCGGGATCAGGTCTGCGGGGGTGAACGGCTTGACGACGTACGCCATGGCGCCGGCGTCGCGGGCCCGCTCCACCAGTTCCTTTTGGCTGAATGCGGTCAGCAGGACCACGGGGGCGATGCGAGCTTTGACGATTTGCTCCGCGGCGGTGATCCCGTCCATGACTGGCATCTTCACGTCCATCAGGACCAGATCGGGCTTGTGCTCCTTGGCAAGCTGCACTGCCTTTTCGCCGTTGTCGGCTTCGGCGACGACGTCGTACCCTTCACCGCGGAGGATCTCCACAATGTCCAGACGGATGAGGGTTTCATCCTCGGCAACAATCACGCGCCGCGCAACACCCGAGACGGTCGGCTCGTTGGATTCAGACACAGCAGGCTCCTTGTTCAATCAATCAAATTGCCCGGCAGGGCAGTGCCCGTTGCCGGTTCACTGAAACAGCCTATCGGCATGTAGAGTGGTTTCGCGCACTGACGAAGGCTTGAGTTGTTCATCTCCTATTCGTCGGGGTGCATGTTGGCCCGAATGGCGGAATTGGCAGACGCGCTGCACTCAAAATGCAGTATCGAAAGATGTGTGGGTTCAAGTCCCACTTCGGGCACAGTGTTTCCCCTAGTCAGAGGGGTATTGGGTAAGTAAGTGTGCACAAAATCTCGTAATCTGTGCACACGAAGCCTAAAATTAGGTGCATGGCGAGCATCTGGGCGCGTAGAAAGTCGGACGGATCTCAATCGTTCACGGTTCGCTGGCGGAACCCTCAGACCCGAAAACAAGAGGCAATCAGCTTCGCATCTTCGTCGGAAGCCGAGACTCTCAAGCGCCTGCTCGACGCGAACGACCAGTCCTTCGCTATCGCTCAGCACGCAATGGTAAAGAACCAGACGAGGGCGCCGTCTGTAGCGGCTGTAATTCAGGAACATATCGACCTGCTCGTTAGGCCATCCGTTGGCACGGTACAGACGTACCAAACGATGTTGGACCTACATATTGCGAATGTCATTGGACATATACCAGTCGACAAACTGGATTATCGGCACCTCACCTACTGGATCAAAGCGATGCAGAAGAAGGGCCGATCTCCCAAGACGATCAGGAACAATCACGGTCTGATCTTTGCTTCGATGGAAACGGCCATGATGTTGGGGTATCGGACTGACAATCCTTGTCGGGGGGTCCAACTACCGACGGGCGAGAAAGCAGAGGATGAAGCACGGTTTCTGACTCACTCCGAATTTGGACTGATTCTCGAGTGCATGGGGGAGCGGTACAAAGCCTTCACCGAGTTCCTGGTGATGACCGGAACTCGTTTTGGTGAAGCCACCGCAGCGTCTGTGGCTGATGTCGATCTCATGTCAAAGCCAGCCACCATAAGAATCAATAAGGCCTGGAAGCGCGGCGCCGGGTCGCAGTACTACATCGGTGCGACAAAGACCGGAGCCGGAAAGAGGACCGTTTCGTTGAATCCTCAACTCGTCGATGTACTAATACCGTTGGTAGCGAGCCGTCAGGGAAGCGAACTCCTCTTCTCGACCCCAAAGGGCGAGAGAATTATGCATGGACTGTTCTGGCGCCATTATTGGCTGCCAGCAGTGAAAGCAGCTCAATCGCAGGGGCTGAAGAAGACGCCTCGCGTCCACGATCTACGCCATACACACGCGTCCTGGCTAATACAGGATGGTGTATCACTCTTTATTGTTTCGAGACGGCTTGGCCATGCCTCTACCCGGACGACAGAACAGGTATACGGTCACCTAATGCCTCAGGCGCTGCAAGATTCTGCTGACGCTGTGGAGCGGTCCGCCGTTATCTGGCGCGAATGGCGAGTCGGCTCCGCCTGAATCACGAGGTCTTTTGACGGGCCCTCGTCCCGATGACCCGGATAGGTTGTCGGGGCTGTCCGACGGAACGGACTTCGCGCAGCTCAGCGATCTGTCTCAAGTGTGATGATGTGAAGACCACTTTCCCCTTCCCCCAGACGGTGTGGGGGAACTCGCCCTTCACCACACCGGCCCGGAGCCAAGCTTCTGAACACTTTAGGACTGCGGCCGCCTCGGCTGGTTCAAAGAACTTTAGTTTCATGTTCCTCACTGAACCCCTCTCCTGGTTTCTGAACGGTAAATGGCGCCTCGCTGGCGATAGTTCTAGTTAATCGGCGACAACGATGTGTGCGGCATGACAGAAGCAGGAAGGTCTGTTAAGGGCTCTTCGCAGTGGGGTGTGGAGCTGGGGTGGGACGTCGTTCCAGTGACTGGGGCAGGATCTGCCAGCCTTCTATGGTTCCAGTCTTGCCGACAACCATGACTCAAAGTCTTGGCGGCTGATACGCAGATGCTTACCGATCCGATGAGCTTTCGGTCCGACGTGTTTCACCCGCCATTGATAGAACGTCTGTTCGGGGATCTGGAGCTGAGCGCAGATCTCTTTTGGCGTGAGCCATTGTTGTGGGGCCGAACCGGGCCCTCCGCTGCTTTCTGCTGTGATAGTCATTAGAGATTCTCCTGCGTGTCGGCGTTGCTGCCGGTACGTGCTGCCGGCGGTGTTCCTAGTCCATGGACGCCAGTGGACTCGGCGGCATGACTTCGTGGCAATGACCGGTGCCTCCTTGCGCCGGTGCGAGCGTCGCTACTTCCAGGGGAGTACCAATTAGGGCTTGACCTCGATAGTGAAGGTGGCGGCGATGGCTTCGATTTCTTTCAGTACTTGATCCGGGCGTGCAGTGAATCTGGCGGCTGCGCTGGCTTCCACAAGACCAGCACAACGTAGCAGTGCTAGGTGCCGACGGATGGCTGGTTGAGACACTCCGAGTTCGGATCCGACTTCGCCGGAGGTTGAGGGCCCGTTTCTCAGCAGGAAGCGGACAATTTGGCTGCGTGTTCGGTTCATCAAGATGCTCGTCATGGAGGCCACAACCTGAGGAGTGATTTGGGGTGTATGTGTAGACGGGTCTACACAAGCAGGGTACTCCCGGTTGAGGTCACGTGGAAGAGGCTCACCTCAGAAATAACCTGGAACCACCCGCGACCCGAACCCTGGCACTGCGTGAGTCGTCGCACCTTAAACTGGTGTCCTGTTTGGAGCATTGAATCGAGCAGTTGATTGCCGCGCGAGATGACGCGGGCAATACTGGGGCATAGGGGATTCGTAGCACCTGACCGGGCTGCTGTCCCCTATATGTGATGGAAGGGTGCGCAGCGAGGATGGACGAGACGGAGCCAAGTGATGTGTTGTCTGCTCAAGCCCAGCTGGCTCGTCGTCTGAACCTGTTACTCGATGTCGTGGTCGCTGAACGTGGGAAGCCCGTGACGTTCCGGGAGGTTCAGGCCGAACTCGGGGGTAGAGGCATCAAGTTGTCCCGCGCCCGCTGGTTTTATATGAAAGAGGGGACTGGGCGTCTGGTCAGCGATCCGGTGCTGTTGGCGGGGTTGTGCAACATCTTCAACGTTGACCCGTCGTACCTGACCGGCGATGACGCCGAATTGCCCGAACGGATCGATTCGCAGCTCGAGTTTGTGAAGTCCCTACGTGCGGCAAGGGTGAAGTCCTTCGCTGCGCGGACGCTGGGCGATGTGTCGCCGGAAACGCTAAGGGTCATCTCTGAATACCTCAACAAGGACATCGATCGCCATCCTGGAGCGGAAGAGGCTGCAACTAGTCTTCCAACAGATATTGAAGATGAGCCGCCAGCAAATTCTTGATCCGTTCAGGGTCGGCTGAATAGCGCGGCGAGCGTCCATGCCGTCGGCCAGGATCAAGGTCCACGGCGATGGCGCCAGTCTCCTCAAGGGCAAGCAGGTGCTTGGCCACGCTCGGCTCACCGGCGCTCACTGCCGCCACGATGTCACCACGGGTCGCCGGACCATGCGCGGAAAGGTAGCGGAGGATCTCGTTGCGTGACCTGTTGCCGAAGGTCGCCACGGCGGCTTCGACGTCGTTCGACCAGGCTTCGTCGTGCGGCTGCGTAATCCTGGGCATGGAACCATTCTTACCGAACGAACCCCAAAAAGTAAGACTCGCAGTCTTGACAATACTTTAAGTACCTTTGACAATAGTTTTTATAGCCTTAATGTAGTCGTGGTTGACGCTGATTGTTCCAGCCACATCTGAGGCGCCGGCCGTGCCGACGCCGGCCTTATTGGAGTCGTTTAGTCAAAGCGGTGAAGACCATGCGCGTCGAATCCAGGGCGAATCAAGCCCACCAAGATCAAACAAGTATGAAAACCATCGATGTCTCATTCCGTCGGGCGCCAGAGCAGGACGCGGTTTCGATCCCGGTGGATCAAATCATGATCGCCGTCGACGGCGTGCAGCGATACGTGGTTTCGCATCTCGCGCGGATCGGCAGGTCCTGCGACGTGGACGACGTGATGCAGGACATCCGGATCGCGGTGTGGGATGGGGTGACACGGGGTCATTACCGTCAGCTCCCCGGCATTCCCTTCGGCGCCTGGGTTCAGGGGGTGTGTGCGAACGTGTGCGCCGCGCACGTCCGCCGAGAGCTGCGCCATCAAGCGCTCCCGCTGCTCACGGATCCCGGGACTGACGGGCCGGCGTCGTTAGATGCACTGGCGGTGTTGGGCATGGACCGGAACGGAGGTCATAGTGCCGATAAGGTCATTGACCAGCAGTGGGCACGAATGATCATTGAACTGACCGGGGCCAGCGTGCCAGCGGGAGTCTGGAATCTTGCCATCGAGAGCCTCACAGGGCCTCGGCAGTATGGTCCGCCGTCGCCGCAGGACCGCCGTCGCTGGCACGCGGTGACCGTGGTGCGCCAGACGGCGAAGACCGTTCAAAACGCATTGAACGTTGAGCAGGCGGCCATCTGCAACATCGGAGACGTGTCTCGGCACGCAGCAGACTGTTTGCCCACACCGGTGCTCCGCAGAACTGCCGAGACCGTTGTTCGCCCGGGCCTCCGAGGACCCGAACGAAAGAGGGCTCTGGAGGTGTTGGCCACCCAGCTGGGCGTCACCGAGCGCTATCTGGCTGTTCAGATCGGTTTCGCGCGCCGACTGTATCAAACGGCATGGAAGATCCTCCAAGCCGGGACGCGGACTGCCTGCTGAGTCATGTGGTGGGCCCGGCCTACCGCCATGAACAGGCGAGAAGGAGGCTCAGATGTCCTTGACGCGAAGAATCTCGCAGCCTGGCTCAAACAGCCAGCGTTTCTGGTGGATGTTTGCAATTGTGCTCCTGAGCGTGTTCACGGCGCTCATCGCTTTCGTGCGGCCGGCGGCCACGCCCGCATCGGCTCCAGTTCCACCGTCGTCGGCGACGCCCATTACGCCGAGGCCGGCGACTGCTTCCCCCGGGACGCCAGCACAAACTTCGACGATGGTTCCAGACGTTGTGAATCCCGACGCAGACGGCGCACCTCGCACAACTGATTTCCGTGAGCTCGTCGCCGCGGCAGCGACGGCGATCTACACCTGGGACACGCGAGAGTCGTCATACTCGGAGGTCTACTCACGCCTCCGTGACTGGTGGGATGTCCTGCCGGACGGTTCCAATCCACTTGCAGTGCTGGTCCAGGAGTTCGAAGCAACTGGGATCAACGCAGGAAGCTATACGACTCTGGCCGAACAACAGGCATACCGTTCGGCCTCGGTCGAATCCCTGAGCTGCGACAACGAACTGGCCGAGGTTCGGGAGCGGCCGGCGCCATGGGAGGGCCTGCATGTGTGCACAGTCTCGCTTAGGGTTCTGGATCAAACGGCTTCGACCACCAACACCTACACCGCACCCGTCAGCGTGATGGTGAACTGCCCGCCCGCGGTAACAGCTCCGCCTGATCACTGCGTCATGGTCGGCTTCTACGCCGCACCGAGCAGAATCGTCTATTGATGCCCGCCGCAGTGCTTTTAGCTGGGTTGGTTAAGCGGCGGGCCCTTCTGCGGGTGTTCCTGGCCGCGGCCTCAATCCTGATCCTCGCGGGCGCCTTCGCGTTTAGTGCGGCCGTTGCGGTGCTCGGCGCGAGCGCGGCTGATACCTCGGCTGACACCTCCGATGTCTGCTCCGAAAGTGGCGGGGCCAGCGAGCCAGCCGCCAGTGGATCCCGCGCTTTGCGTATCCGCCCAAGCACCCAGGCTGAGGTCATTGTGACCGACAGGCAAATGGCGGTCGCGGGGGACTACGTCTCCATTGGCCAGCAACTGGGGGTACCCCGAGAGGGTCAGATCATCGCAATCATGATGGCCCTGCAGGAATCCAGCCTCCGGGTCCTTGCCAATGTGAACGTACCTGCCTCGCTCAAGTACCCGCACGACGGCACCGGCAGCGATCATGATTCCCTCGGCACCGCCCAGCAACGTCCTGCGGCCGGCTGGGGAACCGTCGCACAGTTGATGGATCCCAAGTACAACGTGCGAGCCTTTTACGGCGGACCCACTGGCCCCAACCGCGGAAGCCCGCCGGGGTTGTTGGATATCCGAGGTTGGCAATCCATGAACAAAGGCCAAGCTGCGCAGGCCGTTCAGGTGTCGGCGTTTCCAGAGTTATACGCGCGGTGGGAGGCTGATGCAACGGCCATTGTTGAGGCGCTTGGGGACGGAATCTCGCCCGCTGAGTGCACGAGCCCGTCCAAGGCGGCGGCAGCGACAAGCGAGCCAAAAAATCTGAGCCACGTACGCAAGGACATTCTGCGTTTCACTCAACAGGGTGTCGGCGGAACATACGTGTGGGGCGGGACGGCCTTCAAAGCGTGGGACTGCTCGGGCTACGTGCAATGGATTTATAAGCAGGCCGAAATTAACCTTCCGCGTGTTGAGCAATGGAAAGTCGGTACTCGGACTGAGACTCCCCAACCAGGGGACCTCGTAGTCCAGAACGCACAAGGGCCAAACAACTGGGGACACGTTGGCATTTATGCGGGAGACGGCATGATGTACAGCGCGCTAAACCCCGCGGTGGGCACGTTGCTGCACCCAATAGCTTGGAATACGGATACGGCGTACTTTGATCTATTGCCGTGATGCTGTCAGCTGCAACCTTATAAACACGTTCTAGCCTCATGCCGGCCGGGCAGAAGTGGTGAATACGGGGTAGTCTGAGAACGAAATTTAACACCTCCACAGGCGCACAAGGCCATATGGATTTGCCAGTCCGGGGTCGGCACTCAGGAGTGTACTGATCGAGCTTCATATGGATCAGTTAGCCTTCGTCGGATGATTCCCGCGGGCAAGCCCGTTGCTTTCAGTCGTCGCGGGGTTCGCCGATCGGTAGGGCACAGAGCTCGGGTGCACCGACGCCCGCACTGACCACCAGCTCTTCGAACTCACAGTCCTCTACGAAGACCTTCTCGAACACGTCGCCGACGTCCGGAAGAGCTCGCTGACGGATCGTCATCCGGACGGTGTCGTCTTACCGCTGGGGCCGGGCCGGATCAGTGAAGACATAGCCTCCAGGAACTCCAGCCTCCGAGTAATTCGCCCAGGTGTAAGTTATTTTCTTGGTTGACGGGCCCAACTGATGCCCCACCGAGGGTCATTGCGCGGGTCTTGGATAATCAATGCGAGACTCTACTCGCAGACTGGTATATTCCGATTATGGAGATATACGAGGTTCAGGAAATTTTCACGCCCACCAGTCGTGCCCGTGCTAATTACTTGGACCGACACCAGCTCCACGACAAGATGTATGATGCGCTGACCACCCCAGGTATGCAGCTAGTTATCTATGGGGAATCAGGCGCCGGTAAAACCACCCTGTTACGGCGAAAGCTCGAGGAGTTTGGAAAAGAAGCAATAACGACCCCTTGCACCAAGAATTCGACTTACGAATCCATTCTTTTTGATGCTTTCGATCGGCTTGGAGCCACAGTTGTTCAGGAAGTTTCATCCGAGGCAGGGCAGAAGGCGCGCACCTCTCTGACGGCCGACCTCAAAGTCATCAAGGGTTTGCTGGAGGGAACGATTCACTCATCGTCGACGACGAAAGAAGGGCGGCTTTTACCAGCGCAATTGACCCCTCAAAGACTTGCGACGATGCTAGGGGCGCTGGGTATGCACTGGGTTGTCGAGGACTTCCACAAGGTGACCGATGACGTCAAGGAATCGATAGCCCAGGTGCTCAAGCTGTTCTGCGATGCAGCGGAAGATTCGGGAGATGTTCGGATGGTTCTGGTAGGTGCCGTGGAGTCAGCCCATCAGGTCGTCAAAGCAGATGAAGAGATGCGTCATCGCATCAGTGAAGTAGAGGTTCCCGTCCTAGAGGACCACGAGCTGCACTCCCTGATTGATCAGGGAGGAGGACTGCTGAATGCGGATATGTCCGGAGTTGCTGATGAAATCGTCAACTTGTCTAGTGGTCTGGCCAAGGTGTGCCACCGACTCGCGCTTACATCTTGCCGCAACGCCGGAATATACGAAACAAGCGAAGAGCAAAAGCCGGTTACGGCCGAGCACCTTCGCATGGCTGTCACGTCCTACATCTCATCTTCATCTGATTCGCTGAGGGCGATATTTGACGACGCCGTCGGTCGGAAGCGAGTCAGGAAATACGACAACGGTGGTCTAATCATCCGGGCTCTGGCTACCGGGCCGAAGCACGGTATGAATCATGCAGAGTTACTGGCTTCTATCAGGGTCAACGAACCCCAGTACCGTCCAAGCAATCTGACAAACTATTTGCAGCGCTTGACACAAGGTGAGGAGCCAATTCTTCGTAAGGTTGGCACTTCCCAGTTTCGTTTTGCAGAGCCGCTCTATCGCTCCTACGCTCAGTTTCGTTTCCATGGTGAAGTTCAGATAGACAAGGATCTTGAAGAACTATTCAGGGAGCTTGAGGATTCCTGGGTTCACTGAAGGTGGGAATGAGCGGCCCACTTAAAGTCCAGAGGAGGCCGCCAATGGTGGGCCCTTAACGTGTTTTCTTTGTACACCTAGTCGCTGATGCTTCCTGCAGCCACCGGGTCGAAAGCGGGTGCGGGCGCAGCGAGGAGATTCGCAGGGCCGAGTTGGACTCGAGACGGACCTGGAGATGCTAGCATTCGATGCTCATTAGGTCGTCGCTGCTGATGGCTACGGTGCGCCGGGTGTCCCATTAGTCCTCCGGGCGGACCAGTGCACAGGGTTAGCGGCCACGGCCCAGATTAGGCCCGGGTGCCGGACGGTCAGGGGAGTCACGGGGGTGGTGAACATGGCGTCTACGGCAACGTCACGGTTGTTTCATTCGCTGCTGCTGTCCCGGCCTAAGCGCTCGCCCAAGTTTCTGTTCATCATTTCGTCCTGGGCGGGTGACCGCTGAATTCCAAACCCGGCTCCGGTAGGTCACCGGACCGTCCTTCCATGTCACTTCTCCTGCCTTGCCGGTCCAGCCTACACCTCACCGCACCAGCTCGGCGCAGTTCGGGAACCGGATCGAGCCTGTCCTGGGGTCCTCCTGATCGGTCCTCCGATGCACAAGGTCCGTGAGGTTGCAGCGGCAGCAGGTGGCTCTGCCCGAACGTGCGATGTAGGGACCTTCAGTCGCGGGTTCCGCAAAAGCCTCCGAAGGGCTTCACGAGTGCCTTTCTCCGAATGCAGTTCTGCCCAAGTCTTTCGCGGCGCCAGCGACCGAGGGGGCTCATCCTGGCTGGCGTGGACAGGGGTGAACCAAATTGCGGGTTTTGCGGCCAGGTGCGGCGGCTCCCGTTCGCTCACGGGGAAGCGGGATCCTTCTCTGGGCGCGGCAGGATGACCCAGAAGCTGAGAATCCGTGCCGGGCATCAACAGCAGTCATGTTGCCCCACGCCGCAGCGTCTATGAAGTCGTGAGCCCAAACCCCTCATTCCATTCGAAGACGACAGACGGAGCGCCCGATGTTGCTGGCAGCTGTGGATCCTGGAATTACCCCTAACGCCGACTTTCCCTTTCTCGAATCGCTGAAACAGATCGGCGGCGGCATCCTCGTCGGTGCCTTCATAGTAATTGCCATTGTCGCGATCATCGGTGCCGCGATGCTGTTGGCAGGCAAGTTGAGCCAATCTTCGCGGCTCGCCTCCGGTGGGGGCATGATCCTGCTCTGGACAGGCCCGGTGGCAGCAATACTGGGTGCCATTAACGGCTATATCCTTTGGTCCCAGTCGGCGTTCAATCTCGGATTCTAGGTCTGAGTCATCATGCCTGTTGATTGTGATCTCAACGGATGGTGGCCACCGGGGTGCGGTCTTGTCTCCCAAGCGAACGACGGCATCCAGGGTTCCATTACATCGCTTTTTGCGAATATTCTTCAGAACATCGCCTCGTGGATCTGGTCCTTCATCACTGGTGCGTTCAGTTTCTCAGACGTAGATGATTCGCAGTGGATCGCTGTCGAAGGGCTCACGAGTTGGTGGGTCGTCGTCATGATGACACCCCTTGTCGTTGCCATAATCCTCCAGCTGCTGTCGGGTTTGATCAGCCAACAACCCCGCCGTCTTGTGCGTGCACTAGTAGGCGGGGCTGCCGCTGTCCCTCTGGTCGCAGCTGCCGTGTTTTTGGTCCGCCAGCTCACCAAAATCAGTGATTCGGCGTCCTCGGCGCTTCTTGGCTCCCTTGGGACAGATCCGTACATGCTTTTCATGAGGCTCTTCGGCTTCGAAAAGGCTCCGGCCGGCGCCGGCAGGGACTGGAATGTCGTCTCCTTGGCTCCCGGGTCCAGTGGCGGCGCGGCCGGTGCGGTTGTCGTCACTGCCATGGCAGTCATCGTTGTTTGGGTTCTCGCGTTCATCCTGATGTGTTCGATGATCTTTCGATCCTTTGCGCTCATAGTGCTCGCCGCAGTTGCCCCGGTCGCTCTCATGCTCATGCCGTGGGAAAAGACGCAAACGTGGGCACGGCGGTGGTGCGAGATCGTCGTCGCGTTGCTTCTCGCCAAGCCGTTAGCCGCGACCGTGCTGGCCGTGGCCATCAAGCTCTTTGCTGAGTCGAAGTCATTCGCTGGACTGGCAGCAGGCGTAGTCGGAATGGCCTTGGCGTGTGGTGCTCCGCTGATGGCGTTGCGCCTGGTTAGTTTCGCCGGTGGTGAGCTTGCAGCAGCCGCGCAAACTGCGGGAGGCGGTCACGTGCTTTCTCGAAGCTCTGGCTTTGCCGCCCGGCAGATCAGCAGACAGGCCGGCGGCCGCCTCACGCTCGCGGGCCTGGCATCTCATTCAACCGCGACCCGTCCGATCCAGTCGAGCCGACCGCAGTTTCCTACTCGTGTGCTGCCACCTCGGGCACCGCTGCCGCCAACGCATACCGGCACGACTTCGCCTGGGCCTCCCAAGGGCGCTGCCTCACCGTTGATGCTCGACGCCGGCGCCACGGCTACCGAGCGACCCTCACCCCGGGCACATGGAGGCCGGAGCGGGCCGAATTCGCATACGAGTGCAACGGTTGTGAGCCCGGATACACGCGTAATCGGCGAGCAGACCACGCCGCTGAGCCAGGCGGCTGATCAGACGGTCCCTCAAACGGCACCGCAGCAAACTACCCCGCAGCCAACCTCTTCGCCACCGCCGCCAACCTCCCCGCCGGGGCCTCCGATGGCAACGCCGGGCCGCCCGCCCATCCGACAGCAAGCAGTTGTCCAGCACCAGAATGACGGTGATTCCCATGGCTGAAAATTCGCGCGCCCTCGAGGCCGTTAAGTTCCCCCGGTACGAGCGTCGCGGCATCTTTATGGGCTTGAAGTGGTACCAGCTGCTGCTGCTGGCGGGCGGGGTCCTTGTCGCCAGCACGGCGTCAGCACTTCGCGGACCAGTTGGCTTCTTCGCATCCGGACCAATGTGGCTGTCACTCATCCTGCTCGGGTTGCTCCAGTATTCGAGGATTCCTTACCCGGTATGGGCCGGGCATGCAGCCTTGTTCCTGTCCCGGTTGGCCGCCCGGCAGACCCGTTTCCTCGTCAGACCGGAGCGCCCGGCCTTAGCGGGGCACCTGGCGCTGCCGGGCGGATTGGGAAACCTGGAATTGCGTCGCACCTCAACCGGTGAGTCATTTATCGTGGATGCCCGAGCCAAGGAAGCGATCGCCGTGCTGCGATGCAGCGCCAAATCATTCGTGCTCCTGGACTCTGACGACAAGGCATCGGCGGTTCAAGCCTGGTCCCGCGTGCAGGCAGGCATGGCCCAGCGCAGCAACGTCGCCAGAATCGCCGTCCAGGACTACACAGTTCCCTATCTCTCGTCGGCCTTACGCAACTTCTACGAACGCACTGTCCCACAGCCTTCAAGCACCCCAAAAGAACTCACCTGGGGTCAGCGCGCTTACGAGGACCTGATCGCCGCGGCCGGATCGGCCATGAGCCACGACCTCTTGCTCGCTCTCGTTGTCGACACGGGCAAAGCGCGACGTCGAATCAAGGAGTCAGGCGGGGGACTGGTCGGCGTCGAGCAGGTGCTGCGGCTTGAGGTCGAGGCCATGACTACCGCGCTGGGCACACACAATGTCAGGGTAGAGGAATGGCTCCCGGAAACAGCGGTTCTCGACGTCGTCGGCGGCGCCTTTGATCCGGCCGCCCCGACAACCCCGGTCCGGCAGCCCGCGGTCAGCACGACGGCGCCGGGGCCGGGCCCGCAGAACGCTACAGAACCAAGGGCGCCGGGCGTCGCTGCCGGGCCGATGGCGGTAGATGAGCATTGGACCTTTGTGCGGACTGACTCCGGTTTTCATCAAACGTTCTGGATTGCCGAATGGCCGCGGCAGAAAGTGTTTCCAGGCTTCTTACACCCCTTGATCTACGTCGGTGAGTTCCGCCATACGGTGACCGAGGTGATCCGGGTCGTACCCACGACCGAGGCCCTGCGGGACATTCGTTCCGCGCAGGAAGCCCATGAAACCCGGCGGCGGATCAACACCCGCTTCGACAGGCCGCTCACCCGTGAACAACGGGCAGAGGAAGAAGAGGTGACCCAGCGGGAGGAAGAGATCGTCGCCGGTCACGGAGACGTGCGGCCAGCCGCGTACGTAACGATTACCGCGGCCACGCTTCAAGACTTAGCCCGCCATAGGCAGGAGCTCGAGTCCGCGGCGGCGGGAGCCTTCGTCGAATTGCGGCTACTGGCTGGTCAGCAATGGGCTGCCTTCATCGCCGGTGCCCTCCCGTTCGGGCGGGGACTGCGGTGAATGGGACACGCCAATCCGTTCAGTACGTACCGGCAGGCGGGAACCGCCAGGAGCGGAAGGAACGACGCCGGCAGGAAGCGCACGATCACAGTCCACCGTGGGAGTCCGCGCTTCGCAGCTTGGTAGAGAGGGTCGGCGCCGGGCTCGACAGAAGGGAGCACGGAAGCGACTGGGGGAGCCGTGAAGCCAACTCTCTGCGTGGGCCGCACCGCCTGCGCCCGGCACCGCACCGGGCGTCCACCATGACCTTCGCCGCTGCATACCCGTTTATCACTGAGTCGGGACTGGGCCACGAGGGAACGTACATTGGCACAGACGTCTTTGGCTCAGGAGCGTTCTCCTACGATCCGTGGATTCTCTATGACAAGGGCGTGATCAGCGGCCCATCGATCGTCGTTATTGGCACCGTGGGGACAGGAAAGTCCATGTGTGGGAAATCTTTGGTGGCCCGGTCGATCACGCTGGGTCGGAAGGCCGCCGTCGCCTCTGACCCCAAGGGCGAGTGGGTCGCCGTCGCGAAGGCCGTCGGCGGGAAGGTTATTTCCGTTGGGCCCGGCCGCGTGGCCCGGGTTAATCCGCTCGATGCCGGTCCACGGTCCAGTGCGCTGAGCGAGGCGCAGTGGCAGGCCGTGGTCCGTCAACGGCGCCGCTATCTGTTGGTGGCCTTGGTGTCCCTCATGCGACAGGGGATGCCGTTACATCCGGTCGAGCACACAGCCCTTGACATGGCGCTCATGGAAACCGTGGCTGAGAACTCGAATCCCACGCTGCCGATGGTCCTGGACCACTTGTTGAAACCGTCGAGGGAAACCATTGGGTTGGTTGGCAAGGACGGAGGACAGGCCGTCAGCCACTCCCTGCGGCGCACCGTTTCCGGTGACCTGGAGGGCATGTTCGATGCCCCGTCCACTGTCTCCTTCGACGCTGATGCGCCCATGATGGTGATGGACACGTCCGCGTTGATAGGTGCCTCGGAACAGGCGCTGTCCCTTGCCGCGGCGTGTGGTGCGACCTGGCTGGAAGCGGCGGTCACCAATCCTGACGGCGGCAAACGGTTGGTGGTCTATGACGAAGGCTGGCGCATGTTGGCCGACCCATACATGCTGGCCAAAATGAGCGAGCAATGGCGGCTGGCCCGTACCTACGGCATTGCGAATTTGCTGATCATGCACAAAGTGGCCGATCTCAACGAAATCGGCGACAGTACTAGCGGGCACCGCCAGAAGGCACTCGGCCTGCTCACCGAAGCAGACACCAGGATTATCTACCGGCAAAAGCACGATGCGATGCGCCTGACTAAGGAGGCGCTGGGCTTGTCAGAAGCTGAATGCGAACACGTGGAGAACCTCCCTAAGGGCGTCGGGCTCTGGAAGGTTGGGAACCGGTCCTTTATCGTGGCGAACAGGGTCACCACCGATGAGTTGGAAGTCTTCGGCACCGACGACCGGATGATCTGAGCGCCGTCATGATTTGGAGGGCGGGGGACAACACTCCACTGGTTACGGCGGGGCTTATCGCCACAACTGGCTATGTTTGCCTGTGCGTCCTCGTTCAGAGCGCGGCCTATCTCTTGATGCTCTGGCGCTGCGGCGGTGTTCCGCCGTCGCACTTCAACCCGGGATCCGCCGCCGGACTCCTCATCGGCAGGATCGACTGGATCGTCCCACAAACAGAGGGATGCGAGGTAGGGACGGAAAGTGTCTGGTGGGTGGTCGGTTCGGTGCTGCTGCTGGCCGCGGTGGTCGCCGCCGGCTGCTACACGATTTGGAGGCGATGGAAGCAATCAGGTGCGTGGCTGCGCCAGGACATCTTGAAGCGGGAGGGCATCGCCCAGCGCTATGAAATCCTCAATGACTTCGGAGCCAGAGCTGTCCGGAGACGGGGCAAGTTCACACGGCCCGGCTTGGCCAGGCCCCGGATTCAGGACGTGGCGTGGACCTTAGGGCGTTCCCGTGGAGTCACCGTCCATGTTTCCACCGAGGAATCGATGGTCATTCAGGGCGCCCCGCGGTCCGGTAAGGGCCTCTATGTAGTCATCAATGCCATTCTCGATGCGCCGGGCGCGGTAGTCACTACCTCCACCCGAGCAGACAACTTGGTGGTCACAATGGGGGCCCGTGCCAGTGACGACAGACCAGTCACTGTGTTTGACCCGCAAGGAATGTCCGGGCTCCCCTCAACGCTTCGCTGGTCTCCGGTGCGAGGCTGCGAGGACCCGGACATCGCCACCCGCCGTGCCCTCGTCATCACCGCCGACACGGAGATGAAGGGCGAGAACGCCGCATGGCAAAAGCGCTCGCTGATCATCCTGCAATGCCTCCTTCATGCTGCCGCGCTTTCGGGCGAAGGCGTCAAAGCGTTTCGCCGCTGGTCCTCAAGCCCTGTCCTGGCGCGTGAGGCGTTGGAGGTACTCAGCAGGCCAGAAGCTGCTCTGGGGTGGCAGGCCGATCTGATGGGAATTTTGGAGGACGATCCGCGGAACACATCCAACTCCTGGATCGGTGTCTCGGCCGCCGTGGCGCCCCTGTCATCGCCGAAGGTGCTCGCCGCTCTGGACCCCCAAGATGAGTCCCGGGAGTTCGACCCCAAGGAATTTATTCGCGATCGAGGCACGCTGTATCTGATCGGCACACGCGCCGGAGCCGCCGCAGCAGGGCCCTACCTATCAGCGCTGATCGACGACATCGACAATGCCGCCCGCGAGATGGCCTTTATCGCCGCTGGGGGCCGGCTGGATCCGCCGCTGTCACTCATCCTGGACGAGATTGCGAACCTAGCACCGTGGCCGGGCTTGCCGATAGCGCTCTCCGACGGCGGCGGCATCGGTATATCCACTCTCGTGGTCCTGCAGTCCCTGTCCCAGGCACGGACGGGATGGTCAATCGATGAGGCGGCAACCATTTGGGACTCGGCAATTATCAAGGTCATCTTCGGCGGCGGTTCTGACGAGCGCGACCTCCGGTCGCTGGCCGGGCTGCTGGGGGAGAGAAGCTTAGTTCTGAATACCCGTTCCTGGTCTGCACAGGGCCGCCAGGACGGCGAGCAGATCAGGGAGAGCCCGGTCTTGGCGTTGCATGAGATCCGGCGCCTACCCACAGGCACAGCACTCATGCTCGGACGGCGAACCCGCCCCATCCTGTTGGACCTGCGCGAGTGGCACAAACGTAAGGATGCGGCCGAACTTGGCCGGTCGAAACTTAAGCTTGAGCAAGCGCTGGCGGACGGGCACCGTCTGCGGCAGCAAACACCCGTGGAGGTGAGCGATGGCGAGCCACGATGACACCGAACGCTTTGAGATCCCCTCAGCAGGAGGAGAAGACGACGACCTAACGGCCGAGCTTTTCAGGTCCGCATTCCGGCCGCCCGGGAGAGTGAACGGCGTAACCTCCCGGTGGCGGGAACTGACGGCGGTGCAGGCCGGGACGGTGTGGGGCGACCTGGCAGTGTGGGTCCGATGGTTAGTCGCCACGTACTCGCTGACGACATCGGTGGTCCCGGATTGCTGGTGGCGCCACACCGAGATCGTTGCCGAGTTGTACGCGCTGCACCGGGCGGAACTGGCCTCTTACGCCATCGATGATTCTGGCTTCGGGCCGCTCGCCTTTCATGAGCGGCTGCCCCACGCCGTCGAGCGTTTGCGGACCCATACCCGCACGGCCGGCTGCGTCGGACTGCAAACGCACAAGGAGCCCGCGTTGAGAATCCTGCGGCTGGACGCGCCGGGCTTCGTTGAGTGGCAGACGACCTCCCACCAGATCGCTGACGAATGCTGAAATCATGTTGTTTGCGTCTTTCAGGACATGAATGGGTATCCGCAGGGTTGTCTCGGCGGAAACTCTAGAAGTATGGAGGGCGGCTGTCGTGGCCCCTGAAGCTGAAGACGAATCCATCGATGTGGCGGCATCCGCCGCGTTCAGCGCGGGCGACCGCGTCAAGGCGCGCATGACACCGGAGGCACGCATCGCTGCCCTAACCGATGGTCTCCACAAGATCCTGGAAAAGGCGGTTGAATTTCCGTCGCATTGGCAGGTGCTGCTAGATGCGTCAGCCACGTTATGGCGATACTCGGGCGGCAACGTTGCTCTGCTCATGATGCAGATGGCTCAGCGCGGCACCGAACACCCCACCCTCGTGGCCGGCTACAGGGAATGGGTTCGCCACGGTCGAACCGTGTCGCGGGGTGAGCATGCACTTTGGGTGATCGCGCCCCGGACGGCCCGCGTTCAGCATTTGACACTTCCTGACGGTTACCGGCAGCGCATCCCGGCGGGTGATCAGTTGCCGCACGGCGCCGCCGAGGATGGAGAAAAGACCGTCATCACCGGCTGGCGCGGGCAGGCAGTCTTTGACGTCTCACAGACGCAGGGGACACCGATATTGGTGCCCCGCGGCGGTGCCGCCGCTGGCGTGGATGCAGGAGAACTGTGGCGATCCCTTACGGTCATCGCCGGCAGACACGGGTTCGACGTCGATGTGACGGCCGCCCAGTATGGGCTGACGAGCGGCTTTACGGACTTCGCCGGACACCGGGTCCAGGTTGGCGCGTGGTTAGGTCCAGAAGAGCGCACCGCGGTCCTCGCTCACGAGCTTGGGCATGTGCTGCTTCATGGGCCTGACGACGAGATCGGCCGGCTCTATGGCAGCAGCGCAGACCACCGGGGGCTGGCCGAAGTCGAAGCTGAATCCGTCGCTTACACCGTGCTCAGGGCTCACGGGATCGACCGCGGCCCGCAATCCGCCACCTACCTGGCCGGATGGGCTGACGCTGTCATCGAGTCGGAGAACGATGCGATGGTCCACGACTCCGTCCGTAAGCTACCAGGACCCCGCGTGGGCATTGCCAAGTCAGTACTTGGCCGCGTCACCGCTGCCAGCAAGGGAATTCTCGAGATCACCCATCCGCCGGGATTCGGCGGCAAGATCTCCGCTGCCGGCACAGATCCTCGCGTGAACCCCGCAGCGTCCTATATGGGCGTGGAACGGCCCGGGCGGTCTGTGGATGGGCCAGTAATGGCCGGGCCGTAACGATGGCCGTACCAAATCTGTCCGGCGGGAGAGTCCCGCCGGCATCTGAAAGGACAAAATTAATGAGCACCAAGATCCCGGTCAGCATCGCGGGTAATCTCGTCGCTGACCCCGAGCTGAGTATCGGAGAAAGCGGCGTGGCCCACGCTAAGCTACGTGTGGCCGTTAACCAGAGAATCCAGGGGGCAGACGGCACTTGGCACGATGGAGAACCTGTCTTCCACAATGTCTCCGCCTTCCGCGCGTTAGCAGAAAACGCGGCGAAATCGCTCAAAAAGGGCGACCCGGTCACTGTTGCGGGGGAACTCGAATTCCGCTCGTACGAGAAGGACGGAGAACGCCGGGAAGCACGTCGGATCGTCGCCGATACGATCGGGCCGGACCTGCGTTTCGGCACATCGGCGTACCAGCGCATGGCACATGTCCCCGTTCCGGCGCTCGACGCGGAAGTGCGTGCAGGCCGTGCGGTGCCTGCCGCTACGGAGGGTGCCATTGCGGCCTACAAAGTCACCTCGAAAGGTCCTGCGGTGGCGCACCCTTTCGGGGGCGCGGCGGGGAATGAGATGAGCTACTGAAGAGCTGAATGGTCCGTTCGGGTCGTGGGCGTGAGTGCTGCCAACAAGAGTTCGTGAGCACCCCGACCCGATTTCCCATGCGGCGAGCGCCGGAGTGCCTCAGTCACTTCATTTGAGAAAGTACACTTTGGCCGAGCGACCGTCGTCATCGTCGAGGGTACGTGCACGCCAACTCCACCGACGATGCGGCACTTTCCCAAAGACGTGCACCCAGCAACTAGGCACGCTGTCTGGCATTGCACATTGCAGAAGTAGCGCAGGGTGTTCATCGAAACCTCACAGCGCCAGCGTTCAGGACCAAGCAATTTAGGGCAGCAAAACCAGCTAGCTATCATCTAGGCGCTGGATGGATAGCTGTACCCAAGCAGGTGCATGTCGATTCTCCTGTGATAAGTGCTTGCTGGCATCATGTGTTGGCTAGATGGAAGCGGGCCAGTAAAAGTAGACTGACACGGAGGGCGCGCTGTCCTTGTCATCCGTCTTCAGCGAAGCGGGCCTTGAAAGACCATCATGGGGGAGAGCTGCCTTGGAAATTCAGCCGGAAAAAGAGAACCTGGACAGAACGTTCTCGCAGACGGTTTTCAATATTGACTTCTACCAGCGAAGCTACAAGTGGGGGTCAGAACCCGTTCGTCGTCTCCTCGACGATGTCTTTTTCCAGTTCGATGAAGCCTGGAGTAAGAACTCCTCCCTCGAACCCACTGTAGAAAACGTGATGGATAAGTACCCTTGGTATTACCTCAACACCTACGTGACCAACAGGGTGGACGGGAGGGTCTACGTGGTGGACGGACAGCAGCGGCTCACCACTCTGACGCTAGTACTTATCAAGCTTTTCCACCTTTCACGACGGTTTGAGTCTTCCCACCAACACTGGATCGAAAGCAAGATTGTGGGACATTCCGGTTCCGGCCGGAAGTTCTGGATGAACCACGCCGGACACTTGCCGGTCCTCCACGCCCTCTACGAAGGAACTGACCCCCTCCTCATCGACACCGCCTCAGGGGTGACATCGGAGAACATGGTCGCGAACTACCGGATCATCAGCGATCAGCTAGACGGTAGCTTCGCCGAAGTTACTCGATTCAACACCTTCGTGATCTTCTTTCTGCAGCGCCTTGTTCTCGTAAATCTGGACGTCGACTCAACCCAAGTCCCCATGGTCTTCGAAGTCATCAACGACCGCGGGGTGAAACTGAAGCCCCACGAGATCCTCAAGGGGAAGTTGCTTGGGCAAATCGAGAAGAATGAATTGTCCCGCATGGGTCTCAACGAGCTCTGGGATTCGAGGGTTGAAGCGCTCTCGGCGTACGGCGAAGACACTGTGGATGACTTCTTTCGAGCATGGCTCAAAGGCAGGTATTCGGACACCCGTTCGGCAGGACGGCGGTTTGACGGCGACTACCACCGCGAAATGTTCAAGCAAGACCTCAACAAGATTTTGAACCTCGAACATAGTCCCAGCGACGTCAAGAAGTTCCTGACCGAAGACTTCGATTACTACACGAACCTGTATCTGCGGGTGCAAGGATACGCTCGAATCCCCACTGCAGGGTTCGATGCTACATATTTCAACGGCTCTGCGATCAACAAAATTGATTCCCAGTCATCTCTCATTCTCGCGGCGTGTTCAGTGCAGGACCCGGAAGAGGACGAGAAGATTGCCGCGGTCACTGAAGCCATTGACAGGATGTCGACTCTTCTTCGCCTGCAGGGGGCTTACAGTTCCAATGAGTTTTTGGACCGTATGTTCCTGGTAGCCGCGGAGTTGCGGAACAGGACGGCCGACGAGATCCCGAAAGTGTTTGAAATCCATCTTGCAGCGGAGATCGCGTTACGCCGAGGAATCGCGGACCCGGGCGCATTCAACCGCCAGCTCTTCAACACGATGACGGTGGATCGGCTGGGCAGCCGTTTCACACGGTACTTCTTCGCGCGGATCGAAAGATTCATCGCTGAAGGGATGCAGAAGGAGATGAAGCATTCAATCGAGGACCTGGTCACCAAAACAGGCCCTAAGAACGGCTTTCACATTGAGCACATCCTGTCCTATAATGCGGAAAACAGGGCGCTGTTCGATGGGGATGACGAGCGCTTCGAATCCGAGCGTGCACGGCTAGGCGGAATCCTTCTTCTCAGGGGGCGGGACAACATCTCCAGCAACAACGAACCGTACGCCCAGAAGCTCCGGTCATACTCCAACAGCCTCTACTGGAATGAAACACTGCGCGAGGACACCTACAAGGCTAAGAAAGACTTCACCGACTTCATTGCCGGGACCGGTCTCAAGCTGAGGGCGATACCAGAGTTCGGCCCCGCGGCACTCCATGAAAGACATTCGGTCTTGGGAGACATCGTTGAACTATTGTGGCCGGTGCAATCACGCACCGACACCGGCGCAATCCCTCTGCGTTCCCCGGAATAGACCTGCTCAGTCAGCTGGTGTTCAAGATGACCAGATTACGCACCTTCGTCAACTTCGGTCAGTGGCAAGGTGTCCCGGTCCCGAAGGAACGGGACACCTTGAAGACCGAGCAATCGGACTTCGGCTCAGTTGATAACTTCGGCGTCGACGATCTCGGCCTCTTCGGTCCGGTGCCCTGGCTTGGTTAGCTCCAGGCTGGCGAGATGTCTTTGGAGCCGTTTGGACATGGGGAGGAATGTGCCCAGGGTGAGGCCTCCGGAGAGAACTGCACCGACGATAGGGATGGCCTTCGCGACTCCGCTCGCGAAGAGCTGCTTGGTCATAGTCACACCGAGATAGCCGGCGACCTTTCTCACGATCGGGTAGATGACCCCTGTGGTGAGTGCCTTCTGCGGTAGCTTCTTTGCCACATTGGAGGCGATCATGCCCGCGACCTTTGCCACTCCACCCTGGGCGATCTGCACGCCGAGCATCACACCCACGAACAGGATCAGCATGCTCTCGGTTGCTTCATCGATTTCTTCGCCATCATCGGCGAACAGATCAGGCCAGCTGTAGATGTAAGCAAGTTTCTGGGCCATCCGAAGCAGGTGGCCCATGTACTGCACGAGGTCAGCTGGGACAGTGCCGATCATTGCCAGACCGCCGGGGATACCTGCGAGGGTTGAGAGGCCGGTTACCTTGCTGGTCTCGTAGACGATAGAGGTGTTTGCGATCTCAGCGATGACCTTGAGCGGAATACCGGCTGCCGCTGGAGTTTCAGCGATTGCCCTCTTGATCTGTTCCTCTGTGCAGTGGCGTTTGAGTGCTGTTCGCAGGTAGGCGGCCCTATTGATTCTTACGCCCGGCAGCTTCGCCGCGGCGTCCAGCACTTGGGTGAAAGTCGATCCAGCGTTCTCGATCTCTTGGGTTTCGGTCATGGATAGATAGTATCGGTGGGTCAGACCTGTACATTCATCCCCGAAGATCTCAGACGGAAGACGGTTGTGATCCCCAAGCGTTACAACTCCGCGGAGTTACATGGACACGACCCGTATTTTTTCACTTGAGCATTGCCAGTTCGAGTTCAGGCCAAGTTTTCGGCAGATGGCGTCACCAAAGTCTGCACCCTCCGCTGCGGGCCATTCATCACCCACCTGACTTACACATCTATTGCGCTTGTGTCCTAAGTGGGACTCATAGGGCTGAGCGCAACGAGATCCTGATGTCCTAAGCTCAACAGCTCGCCCTAGGGGTTCCGCTACGGTCTCAACCGCGCCTCACAGACCGGTGCCCAAGCAAGAAAGTCTGAAGCTTGTATGAAATAAGTTGTCGGCCAAGGGACTCCCGGTCTGACTTGGGTTGGATCCGGCGAAAGCAGCAGAACTGAGCCAGGCCAGATCGGATCAGGAATCGCTTCGATCCAGGCGCTTTGAACGTGATTGAAGCGATTCCACCTGATCGTTATCCAGGAGCCCGTAGGTTCGAGGGAGTCGACACTCAGAACAGTGACCTCTGCTGTAGTGCGGTGCGCCAGCTTTGCCTCATCGAAGCGATTCCACTTCTCGTTTGTAGCCGCTCTCCAGATACGAAGTTGGCGTAGACGCATCAGCCAGACGGCGGCGGCACTTGTGATAGCCAGTAGGACTGCAATCGTTGTCGCTTGCAGCAGCAAGGTTGGCGGCCAGCTGGTGATCAAAGCCCCAAGAAGATATGTGACACAGATTGGGAGGGCCACGCTGGTCAGTACCAACGCAGTTGTCGCAAGCTTCGGCTTCAGGACTGGGTTTTCATCCATTGAGTACCTTCTTAACCAGTTTAGATTTGCCAGCCGATATTTATAAGCCTGTCCCCTCGTGTAGTCAGGTCATCAACCAACATCGACGTCGACCTGCAGCCGGCAGACGCTAGGGCGACTTGGTCAACAAGGTTGGTAATCCTTGCGCGCTGCTCCCGTTGTTCCCATTCGTGTGAATTCGGAAGTGGCCCTAGAGGGAGAGGGGACTCCTCGATACCCCATCGGTCTCTATGGATGGCGACTTGACGGATGACGGTCGTCGCATGCTCCGCAAGCGTATTCGGACCCAAGATCTCCCGGAGCGCCCGTTTCCAATCGGTGTCATGGATCATGGCGTCGCGGGCGACATTGGTCATCCGCTGCTCGATCCGGTCCTGAACCTGGTTGATCATGTCGGCCAGATCGGGACGAGCGGTGCAAACAGTTTCAGCCGGGGGATCAATTCCAGCTGTGGGCATCCCGGGCAGGAACTGACGAAGTCGGGAGTGGATGACAGCCGCCATATCTCGAGCCGACGCGTCTGTTTGTAGGGTGGCGATCACAATACGTTGAGTGCTGGGACGGCTCAGGCCAGTAGCCTGGCGCCAGGCTGCCACAGCTGCGCCCCACGAGGGCGATTGTCGGATCTCCGAGGCTTTGCCGAGCGCGAGGGCCTTGAGGAACACAATAAGGTCCTCGGAGGCTGCGATTTGCGCGAGGTAGTCGAATTCAGCACTGAGGTGCTCAAGGCTGTCCGCCTTCGACCGCTCGGTGTCGCGGACTTCGTGGGCCGTGCGCTCAGCACCTTCGGCGGCCAGGACCTCACCCAGGACCTGGCGCCACGATTCTTGCGCGGTATCATCCATGGGCTCGTCGTCTGAAGGATCGTTTTCGCTGACATACGCGTGGTTCTCCGCTCGCCCGCGGGTCATGCTCACGTACATTAGCTCCCGGGTGAGTCGGCCCTGCGTCACCACTGTGTGGCCGGTGTCCACCGTGATGCCCTGCGAACGGTGGGCCGTCGTCGCATAACCCAGTTCAACCGAGGCCTCGACATACTCCCGGGCAAGGGCAATCTCGGCGCCTGTGTCCAGGCGGACCGCCGTAAGCGAGCCATCGCGCCTACCAGTACGGACTACGTTGAGCATGGTCCCGTTCCGGATGAAGTTACCGCTGCTGTCGGTGATGCTGCGGTGATTCTGGCGGGCAATGACGGTGTCGCCAGCGCCGACCCGAGATCCGTCGCTGACCGGCACCGTGTGTTCCGCATCCACGGAACCCTGGACGACGCGGTCGGACTGGGCGCGCTCGTTGAGCATGTTTACAGTGTCGTTGTCGGCCGCGATGAGAATGGATGACTTGCCTTCTTGGAGGTCAGATTGCCAGCTCAGGTAGGCTTCGTCGACCATATCGATGTACGAGCCGTGTTTGATGCGTTGGTGCCGGTCATAGTCAGCGATGGCCGCGAAGTCCCCGGCACGGAGCTTGAGCGATGCGCCCTGCTCCCACTTCTGTTCGAACCGCCAAATGGTGCTCAGCCGTACCGTCTTGCCTTGCCGGTCGAGCCAGCCGAGCGTACCGCCGGCATCAATGGCATCCAATTGCCCGGGGTCGCCCACCAGCAGCACCTTGGACCCGGCGTCCCGGGCCTGCTGTACCAACGCAGACAGCTGAAGGGTGGAGACCATGGATGCCTCATCGACGACGATCAGCTGATTGGGATGGAAGCGCCACCTGTCTTGTTCGGACGATAGAAGGGCGGCGCTCTGAACGAGCCGAAGGGATGGCGGACCGGGAGTAGCGCCGACGGTGAGCAGTCGTTCTATGTCGAAGAATTGTGCCGCCCGACGGCCGGCGCCCTGGCCGGCCGACTCGTAGAGCCATTTCGCGACGTTTTCCGTGGCCATCGCTAGCTCTCGCCCAAGGACCTCGGCGCTAGCCGCTGCCGGTGCCAGACCGGTGACGGTTCCGGGCCCGAATTCAGCTTCCCAGGCTTCTTTGACCGCGCCGAGGGTGGTGGTCTTGCCGGTCCCGGCCGGGCCGACGACGGCGTCGAGCCGGTTGCCACTGAGTAGTACCTGGGCCGCCGCGGCGCGCTGGTCGCTGTGAAGTTCGAGCCGACCATGGTGTTGGTAGCCAGCGAGCGATTCCATGGCGACGGCCGCGCTCACAGCCGGGCCGCCGTCGTCGTTCCGGGCTGCCATCACGACATCCTCATTGGCGAGGGTTGCCGTGTCTGTGTAGAGCCGGGAGCCATGGAAGTCGAAGATGCTGCGGTTTGCGAAGCGGAGGTCGGGCTGCGCGTTGACGGGGACGGTGTAACGGTACTCGTTGAGTGAAACGGACTCGTTTTCCGCGGCGTTGGCAACGGCATCGATCATGGTGTTCCGGTCCGCGGGCGTGTTGCAGCGGATGTCCGCGCAGACCCGTTCAGCTTCCGCGAGGAGGTTCCACCGGTTCCAGGTGGCGCGTTTTGCCGCGACGCGCTCGCGGGTCAGTGAGCCGACAGCGACGATCCAGTCGGCCTTGAAGTCACCAGTACTGTACGGGGCCGTGCGGGAGCGTCGAACGGTGTTCGCGAGAATGAGGCTGGGTTCGAAGCCTTTGGCGGCCGCGCGTGCCCGCCACTGTGCGGAGAGCTGATGGAGTGGTGCTACGGATTCCGGCTTGGTACTGCGGGTGGAGAGTGTTGCATGCTGGCGGAGTTTGATGATGGTTGTGGCGGTTGGGGGAGTGCCGTGGCCGACGGTCCATTCGGCGACGAGGCGGTCAGTTTCCAGATCGATGAGGCGGGAGCGGTTCGAGAATTCGCGGATCAGTACTTGGTCGATGCCGGTGAGTTGCTGGCTGGGGTTGCGTGTGCTCGCGTCCGGCTCACGGATGTCGGCGTCGGTGCCGAGATTCCGGTGGAGTGCGTCGAAGAGAAGACCGTTGTAGTGCTCGCTGGCGGCGACAGCCGCCTTGTAGAGCGTCCGCGAATCCAGGGTGACCCACGCATCGTCGGTGACGCGTTGGACGCGGTTAGCGATGACCAGGTGGGTGTGCAGCTGAGGATCTCCGGCACGGGACTCCCAATGGTCAAACGCGGCGGCGATGGCGCCGCGGGTCCCGAGGTGGGCGACGCCGTTGCGGCCGACCCGCGTGTGGATGACTGATTCTTCGAGCCACTGCAGTGTGGCATCGACGGCGTCGTGGTGGGTTTCGAGAATCTGGTCCTGCAGAGCGCGGGGGCTCAGGCCCCAGAGGACGGACACGGATTTGGGAACGCTGAACGTGAGGTCGAAACCGACGACGGCGTGGCGCGTTTCGGTTCGGCCTTGGCTGTTCTGGACGACCGTGGTTTGGCCGTGCGGACGTCCCAGAGGAGTGCCGGTATCTGGGTGGACCGCGTGGTCGAAAAGAGCTTTAGCATCAGATTCCGTGATGAGGTCTCTGCTGGTCCGGTTGATGCCTTGAAGGCCGGAACCCAGCCAGCACCCCTGTGGCGTTCCCGCTTTCATGTAGTACGTGGTGGCATCGGCGGGAGCGACCGTTAGATCGTCTAACATGGTGGTCTTCAGAAGGTACCTCAGGCCCGACTGTGCGGATAGCCGGGCGATGGACATGGTCATCGCTTCCGTGCCTCCCAATGACGGCTGGAGGATGTCCACCCTCGCCGGCGGAATATGGCTTTGGTGGTGTCGTCTATTCCTAGGCCGGTGGCCTGGGACAGAGCCAGCAGCTTGCCGGCCAGGCGAATCAAGTCCTGGGCGTCAGATTTGTGGGTGGATTGGTAACGATCGAGGTCCACGCCGAGGCTCTTGATGACGTCTCGCTGGTCCGCGTTCTCTGCCGCCAAGTGGTCGATGTCCACCGCTTGGGATCTGAGCTGGGCATGCAGCGAATCCAGAAGCTGACTGCTCGTTACCAGGGCTGCAGACAAACGGGCATCGGGGGTGTGCTGGCGTGCCCGTGGCGCCGATGCTTTGGCGCGTGGATTTGGAGCAGCATCCGCGCCGGGGGCGGGTGGCGTGCCCTTTGCCTTATGCCGCCGTCGACGATCCCGCTGTCTGTTGGCGCACCGGGAAGTGCAGAACCGCTGCGACGTGCGCGACGGCTTGAAGCGTTCGCCGCATTCCCCGCAAATCTTTCCGCTCACAGTTGTTCATCTACGCCGATGTGCTCTGCGACATGACTTCCCGTGAGTACGCGCTCACGGCGACTGCCTTGGATGCCAGAGGTGTGATGCGGTTGGCACGCAGGGCGGACGAATAGCCTGCTGGCTGGTCAAGGGCTGTTATGGCAACATGATGTGGCCGGCGAGGTTGATGGTGCTGCCTCGGTAGAGCAACTCTGCATTCATCTAGCTGGCCTGCGTGCCTCTCGGAGAAGTTGGATGCCCTTCCTGAAGCCGTTTTGTTTGAAATCTCTGGACATGTCCAGAGTATGAGCGTTCAATGGAACTGAGATGGTTCCGGACGGTCTTGGAAGAGGGGCCGTGGGACGAACGGCGACCGGCCGGCAAACATCGGCGGCCGCAGGATGGGGTTCCGATGGACGACGCAGCTTCCGCAAAGTATTCGCCGGCGCGAAGCGCTGCAGCAGGATTCCTCGCACTCAATCTACCGAGCCGTCTTTCGTTGGAAGGGCTGTTATCGATTGTCGAAACCCTCCGGCATCGGCGGATCGAGGTCGCCGTTTCCGAGTCCCTGAACGGGGGATCGGTCTGCGGGTTGTGGCTGTCAACAGATAGTGCGGAGATAGTCCTGCACGCGCCCACGCCGTCGGCACTACATCGTCAGCAGTTCATCCTTCACGAACTGGGGCATATGGTCCTCCGTCACGATGAGCTTGTGGTGTCCTCACACTATGCGGAGACTTTGTTTCCGAACCTCTCCGGCGAAAAGGGTGTCGCGAATCCTAGGACGAAGTGACTTCCTGGACC
Source organism: Arthrobacter glycogeni (assembly GCF_054510815.1). NCBI lineage: Bacteria > Bacillati > Actinomycetota > Actinomycetes > Micrococcales > Micrococcaceae > Arthrobacter > Arthrobacter glycogeni. Next base: position 84,002 of record NZ_JBTNDV010000009.1, on the reverse strand, counting down.
ACATCGAGGCCGCTGCCGAAACCTTGGCGGATCTTTTTGCTGCCGCCATCCGGGACAGCAGCCTCGAGCCGCGCTCGTTTGAACGGATCTTCGGATGATTCAGGGAATTGCTGCTGCCGTGATCTGGTGCCTGGCTCTGTGCCTCCTGCCGGATCTAAAGCGGCGCAAGGACAAGAGCATCCTGGTGGCGGCCCTAACCATAGCCACCGCACTTACGCTCAACGTTGACCTGATTTATACCGCGGGAGACCGGCTGCTCGGTAGCCGCAATCTTCTTGACCTCATAGCCAATATCTTCATGGTTGTGGGTATCTACTTCCTGTCCCGCGCGATCCTGCGGGCCGCTAATGTCAGCGAGACGGTAGACGCTCACAAAAGGGCAGGGCTTTGGACGCTTGGGACTGTGGTTGTGGCCCTCATTGTCAGCTTCAGCCTGATTGATGCTCCGCTGACTTCCACTTCTTTCATGAGGGATTTCGGAAGTCAGTGGCCGGCCGCCGTGTACTCGAGCGTCCAGTTCCTCTATATCGGCGTGGTGATGGCCATCACCGGCTCTACCTGTTTCAGGTTCCGCGGCGAGATGGCAAGGCCGTATTTTCGCGTCGCTTTGATGTTTATCGGCGTGGGCTGCGCTCTGGCTGTGGTGTTGGTCCTCGTCGTGCTGGGAATGAACGTTCTCCATCTCATAGGGGAGCTTGAGGCAATGACGCGTCTCTCCTACGTGTACGACGCCGCACTAGTGGCCGCCATGGTTTTCCTCTGCGTCGGCTTAGCCTTGCCGCCCGTCGCACGTCGGCTGGAGCGCAGGGCTGATGCCCGTGCCGCAGCTATCCTCGTTGAACGATTGTCAGGGCTCTGGGACCGAATCACGTCGGAGCGATCCGAAATCCGACTAAATTTGACCCAAACTGCGGTCGACCGCCACGATGCACCCAAGCGCCGGCTACATAGGATGTTGATAGAGATCCAGGACGCCCTGTTCGTGGACCCGCACCTTGCCCAATCGCTGAGTCAAAATGATCTTGATGTTCTGCGAGAAACGGAGCAACATCTTAGAACCCGGTTGACAGTACCCGAACATCGACGACCAGGGGTCTCACGGAAAGGAGACACTCATCCGTGACCGACAGCGACGGTTGGATCCACGAACAGCCGCAGGCGAAACTAGCGCGGAAGCTGAATCTCCTGCTCGATCTTTATGAGGCCCAGGGATCAGCGCCCCTTAGGTATCCGCAGATAAGCAGGCACATGTCAGATCGCGGAACGCCGTTGTCTCGCTCCCGCTGGGCTTACATGCGTGCCGGCGATAGTTCCATGGCGACTGACCCGCAGCTTTTGCAGAACCTCGCCGAATTCTTCGGCGTTGACGCCCGATACCTTTTGGACGACGACGGCGAGATTCCCGACTTGGTGGACGCGCAACTCGAACTACTGCGCACACTGAGGGAAAACCGCGTGAGAAACTTCGCCGCAAGACAGCTGCAGGGAATTTCTCCGGAGACGTTGCTGCGGCTCCGCAAAGCCATCGACGAACGCCTGAATCCCGAGGACGACGCCGATGCGTAGGGCTGCTGTCGCTGTGGCCATGAGCTGCGGCATTGCTGGCGCCGCCACCTTCCTCGAGGCCGCCTATTTCGCCCGTCAAGTTGTTGTGCCCAAGACGCAACGGAGGGAAGATCTGCAAATCCGTCGCGTTTTCCACGGCGCCGACGGAAAACTGGTGGTGGAGTTGCCGAGAACTGCACGGACGACGACCCGAGGCCGCTACAGCATCTGGTTTTCCAACGGCGCAGGCCACGCCTGCATTGGAAAGATTGTGTCGACCGACCCCAACACTGGAACGGTAATCCGCCTAGTCGAACGGGTTGACTCCGGAGACCTGCAGACCGCCAAGGCCGGCATTTGGAGCGGATACGTCTATCCGGCGCCGGAGCCGTTAGGGCTGCCCTACTCGGACGTTCAGATTCCTGTCGAGAACGGCGTGGCGCCCGCCTGGAAGTTCACACCGGCCCAGGCGTCCGGAGATTCCATTTGGGCGATCCATGTCCATGGCTTGGGCGGATCGAGAGCTGGCGCCCTCCGCGGCGTTCCTGTTGCGGACCGGCTGGGATACACCTCTCTGGTTGTTTCACTCCGGAACGACCGGGATGCGCCTGCGTCCAAGGACGCCCGGTATCACCTGGGGCAGTCCGAATGGTGCGACGTTGAAGCTGCGGTGTCGTATGCCGTGGGGGAGGGTGCACGCCAGATAGTTCTTTTCGGTTGGTCCCTCGGTGCCTCAATTGCTCTTCAGCTCGCGGCATCATCGGAGTTTCGGGACGTCATCTCCCGGCTCGTGCTCGATGCCCCCGTTATCGACTGGACCTGCACTCTAGTGGCCAACGCCCGGTCCAGTATGCTCCCCGGTTGGGTTGCACGGCTTGGACTGCAGATCCTTGGGTCATCCGGAACACGCTGGATTACTGGCCTGGACGATCCCTTGAGCTTTCATACGTTGGACTTTTTGGCCCGGGCCGACGAACTCAGTGTTCCCATCCTCGTCATTCACAGCGAAGGGGACCGTTCGACACCCTTTGCCATTTCCCGCGAGTTCGTCACCCGACGCCCCGAACTGGCAACGCTGTTCACTTTTCCCTCCACGGAGCACACGCAGGAGTGGAATGCCGACCCGGACGGATGGGAGGCGACGGTGGAGAACTGGCTCCGAAACGGCCCGCCGGGGCCCGCCGCCCAACCCCTTGATTGAGGGACTTATGAAGCTTCGAGTCCCCGACCCCGGTAGGCCGTACCTTTATCCATGCTCCAGCCAGCGACGATTCCGGTTCCGATCATTTGGTCGCTGAGCCTGGCCAGATGATAGTTGGGGTCGGCGTCGAGGGCTAGCTGCAGGAACTGGTGGGCCTTGCTGCCTCTGCCTTCCCACCAGTTGATGAACGCAATGGCGGTCAAAGCTGGAGCCGAATGAATTGTGGCACTGTGCGTGTATGCATGAACGAGCAGTTGCTCGGCCCATTCGATGCGGGACCACTGCGGCTTGCCGTGTGTTTGGGCCAGGAGAATCCGGTCCATGGGTTCGTCGATTCCAGGAATGTCGGCCATGAGCTGGTCGCGGATGGAGGGGAACTGGAGGTTCGCGATCAGGCTGACGGTCTGCTCGTCGTCCGGGTATGCTTTCGCGTCCAGCATTTCTGTCCAAAGCGTCCTGGCCTGCTCCATCGCATCCCGATGGTTCAGGCATTGGATGGCGGCGACGCGGCTCTCAACGGCATCCACGCTTTGGGATTCTTTGGTGGATGCTGGCAGCATGATGCGGTTGGTGGGTTCGATGGCGCTGCCGCGGTAGACGAATTCGGCGTTGATCTGGCTGGATTGCGTGGCACTCAAGGGGAGCTGGACGCTCGTGTCAGGATCGCCGTCGTACTGTGACACTGTTTGATCTCCGACGAGGAGTCCTTCCCTGATGGTGAGTCCTCGCTCGGCTAGGGCACCTGTAAGCGCAGCAATAGTTGCCGCCTGTGGCTTTTGATCGCCATTCCTGGGCTCCGACGTGTAGACGGCGAAGATCACATCTTCAGCGCTGGTGTCGTGGCCGAGGCAGCCTGCCACCATCTTCGCGTAGCTGATTTCATTGCGTGGCTTCGGCAGGTCGACGCGGAGGGTTGGGCCTACATGGTTATCAACCAGGGTGATGCAGACCAGGCTTTCCTGGGGCCAAAACCCCAAGGTGTGGCCAATGAAACTGAGGACGTCGGCGGGGGTTTTGATGGTTAGCGGTTCCATGTTCCTTCTCCTTCAGCGACTGGCCGGCACCGGGCGTGTCGGTCAGATTTGTGCGTCGTTCTGATAGAGGAGTCACCGCTGGGTAGGAGGGGCCGGAGTGCAACTTGGGGAACCGGGAGCGGGTCAAAATTTCGCGAGGAAATAAGCGACAGAGGAGCGCCGAACGAAAATTTGGCTCTCTTCCGGCGCTTCGCGCCCTGGTTGCGCGGAGGACTCGCCCAGCGATGATGGGGATCAGAATGACAAAGAACGATGATGCTTCTGGCCATTCATGGGCATGTCTCGGGAGCGCGGCATGACTCCGGTCGTCCGTTTGTTCCGCGAAGAAGTTGCCGCGTTCGATGGCAACACCATGGTGCCTCAAAAGATTCGCCACGTTCCTGCGGGTCGGCCGCTCGTCAACATCTATTTCGGGGCGGCAAAACCATTTGTCTGGTTATCGATCGCGTTTGCGGTGTCCTCGGTGATGCGGATGCTTCATCGCCTCATCGAGTGGCGAATATCTCGGATTCAACTTCTAGCCCGCGTCCCATCCCGGTATGCGCGCGCCCAGGCGCTCTTGCCTACTGAGGTGTACTACTGATGTGAGACACAGTTTGAAAGGATTGTGCCCATGTCTTCTCGTCCCACTTATTCCAATAAGTTCAAGGCTGATGCCGTGAATCTCGTGATCTCTTCTGGCCGTTCGCCGGCCTCTGTTGCCCCTGAGCTGGGGATTTCCGTGACCGCGCTGAAGCGGTGGGTGCAGCTGCACCGGGAAGGAGATTCCGGGGCCGGCAGCAAGCCGGATGATCCGGTGGATCCCGCGAAATATAAGGCCCTAGAGGCCCGGCTGCGAGAACTCGAAAGGGAGAACGATTTCCTGAAAAAGTGTCGGCGTTCTTCGCCAAAGAACAACGGTAGAAGACCTCTACCGGCTTGTTCAGGAGAAGAACGCCGAATTCCCTGTCACCTAGATGTGCGCACGGCTGGGCATTCCGCGGGCCCCGTATTATCGATGGCTTGACCGCAAAGAATCTGCGACGGCTGCCCGGCACCGGGAGCTGACCGGCCATGTGAAGGCGATGTTTGATTCCTCCGACGGGATCTTCGGCCACCGCATAGTCCACACCAAACTCGCCGGCACCGGTGTCGAGGTTTCCGTAGGAACGGTCGCCAAGATCATGGCGGAGAACGGCTGGGCAGCCGAGCGGATGCGCGCGTTCAAACGTACGACCATCCCCTCAGACCCGGACAAAGTCTTCGCGGACCTCATCGGCCGGGACTTCACCGCAGATACCCCTGGTACGAAGCTCGTCGGGGACGTCACCTATCTGCGCACCGGCGAAGGATGGCTTAACCTGGCCACCGTCATCGACCTATGCACCCGCATGATTGTGGGCTGGTCCATGGCCGGACATATGCGCGCTTCCCTCGTCACAGGCGCCCTTGAAATGGCCAGAGACCGCGGGCGCCTAGCCCCGGATGCCATCTTCCATAGCGACCGCGGCGCCCAATACACCTCCCGGGAAATGGGTGCCTGGTGCACCGGGAACAGTGTCCGGCAGTCGATGGGCGCCACCGGGGTGTGTTGGGACAATGCCGTCGCGGAGTCGGCGTTTTCCACCCTGAAGAACGAGTTCTACTACCACCACAGCTTCGCCACCGGACGCCCGCCGGGCGACCATGCGCTACATCGATGTGTTCTACAACCGCTGGCGGCCCCACACCAACAATCAAGGGCTACCCCCGGCAACAGCAATGGCCAACTTCACGACCCAAATCCAGCCGCTACCCGCAGCTGCCTAACCCCCGAAAAAACTAACCGGCTGTCTCACATCCTTGACACACCTCAGATTGGGCAGGCCCGCACAAAGGGGCTTACCGCTGCAGAAATAGGCGATGGAATGGCTGATGAAGTTGCTGATGTTTTTGCTCACACGCTTCTCCTTGCCAAACACCACAACATTGACGTGATAGAAGCTGTGGAGAAGAAGTGGCTTCAATACCACCCATCCCAAAGCTCGTTGTAGCCCGACACCCGTGGTTAGGGAGTCAGCCCGACCGAGCGGGTTCCCTGATGGATCCCTAGTGGGTCGTCGCTGCTAGATCATTTCGGGTCATTCTAACCGACCTTACATCGTCCTCAATTCTCACTGCCCCGTCGGTAACAAACTCATGCTTCCGGTAGAAAGCTTGTGCGCGGGGGTTAGGATCGGCGACCCAGAGCGCAACAGGCGGAGTGCGGTCGATGACTGCATCGAGGAGAGTTGCACCTACCCCCGAACCGTGGAACGCGGCGTATACGTAGAGAAGGTACAACTGCTGTGGCTCATCGGGGCCGTCAAGAGATGGGCCGGACATTGCAATTCCTATTACGGCACCTTCATGTGAAGCGATGGCGGCGGTGTTCTGGCTGCGCTTTGGATCAATTAGGGCCGCGGTCCATAATTTTTCCCGCCAACTTAGAAGAGCGGGATCGTCCAGCACAGCATCGGTCATCAATCCCCGGTAGGTCTCGCGCCAGGTGTCCACATGAACTCTCGCCATCCTCGGGATTTCCTCGGGTTCAGCAGTACGCACATAGAAGTTGATCGCCATCATTCAATGGTATTGGCGCCGGGATTCTATAGCTGAGACTGGCCCATGTCAGAAACGATCGTTACCGGACGCAGCTGGACGTTCGTTGTTAACTCGCGTTCCAGTCGTGTACACATGGGGTATGACACCAGAACCTCCAGAATTCGCTCAGGACGATTGCCCATTTTGCGGCATCGTTAGTCACGATTCCAGAGATCAAATCTTCTTCTCCAGCGACGATGTTGTGGCCTTTCTCGACATCAATCCGGCTACCCGAGGGCACACCTTGGTGGTGCCACTCATTCACGCGGCCATCGCCTTCGACATGAACCAGGAGCAATTCTCAGCCACAATGAGAGGCGTCTGGCGCGTTGCCAACCTGCTTAGGCAACGGCTGAATCCTGAAGGCCTAACTCTGATTCAGAGCAACGGCACCGCAGCGTGGCAGGACGTATTTCACCTACATGTACACCTAATCCCTCGATATCAGGGGGACGACCTGGTACGCCCCTGGGGTAACGGGGAGGGCACGCTTGGGTCGGTTGGATACGTCGACAATCTGAATGCTCTAACCACTGATCTAAGAGGTGCGAGCGGCTACGACGCGCGATCCGCCCGCTGAAGGATCGGTGTATTCAAGCGGTCGTCGCAACGGTAGGGGTTTCTGGTTCGAATAGTAGTTGTTGCATGGCGTAAGCGGGGGTGATTCCGCCGAGGGTTTTACGCGGCCGGTCATTGAGTTCGGTCGCGACCTCGAGCAGCCGCTGGGGTGTGTGGACGGAAAGGTCCGTGCCCTTCGGGAAGTGCTGGCGCAGCAAACCATTGAGATTCTCGTTGGACCCGCGCTGCCACGGCGAGTGAGGGTCTGAGCGGCCTAGGGATTTCGGACAGTGGGACCTCTTAAACTGAGGTTTCTACTGAAAGTGAGATTGGCAGTATGTCTGCATCGCGTCGCCGGTTTAGCCAGGAGTTCAAGGACGAGTTGGCCCGGGAAGTTATCGATACATCCAAGCCCGTGGTGGATGTCGCCAAGGCCTACGGGGTAGGGCCGGAGACCCTGCGCCGGTGGGTGATGAAATACTGAGCTGCCACGGAGATCTCGGACAGTGGGTCCTCTTAAAATGGGGGTCTACTGAAAGTAGAGATCAGCATGACGGCATCACGTAAGCGATTTACCCAGGAGTTCAAGGACGAGCTGTGCCGTGAGGTGATCAATACGTCCAAGCCGATTAAGGACGTCGCTATCGCTTACGGTGTCGGCCCCGAAACGCTCCGCAACTGGCTGGTCAAGTACCGCGCGGCAAACGGCGGCACCGAGGCGGATCTGACAGTCTCGGAACGGGCTCTCAAACTTCATCTTAACTTTAAACTCCACACCGCTATCGAAAATTGAGGGTTCATGGTGCAGGACCGAAACGATTTCGGCTATGACAACCCAGAGACTCCGAGTCCGGAACCGGAGCGGGAACCAGGGCGACCATGTAGAACGCATCCCTCACGGGGAATGGTCCGGGCTTATCGAAGCACATGGTTTGGCGCTGTGGATCAGCGAAGCCAACAAGATTGGATGCGGTCAAAATTCGCGGAACGTCAGGTTGAGGGTTCTCATACATCAATGGTCGGGGTGAGACAGACAAGATACTGAACATGTCTGATGCCCACTCATCGTGCGTTGCTTACGAAGTCAATGGGAGGGCGGGGATCGTCTGCGGCCTCAATGCCGTGAGGTGATCTCTCTTGAAGCGGTGGCGGAGAAGCCGGTCCACTCACCGGCTGCCGCACCAGCTCCTAGGAATTTGAGGCGAGGATTTCTCGCGCCTACCCTAGCTAATTTTGGTATTACGGGAGACTATCGGTTTATCGAGCGTAGCCTTCTGCGCGCGGTTGGGATCAGCCTTGGCCCGTCGCGCCGGAACCTTGCATCGCGATGATGCGAGGGGCAGCACCATCCGGGCCGTGTTCTGCGCCGACGCCAGGTTCACCATTTTTCCAAGATAAGGAGCACACCGTGAACTCTCCCGGGATCATCGCCGTCTATGGAGCCACCGGCCAGCAGGGCGGAGCGGTCATCAACGCGTTGCTGGACCAGGGGGCCTCCGTGCGCGCCCTGGTGCGCAATCCGTCTTCGGATAAGGCGCACGCCCTTCACGAGCGGGGGGTTGAGTTGGTGCAGGTGGATGCCGATGCGCCTTCGACGCTGGTTTCCGCGTTGCAAGGCGTCCAGGCACTGTTTTTCATGAGCGCCCCGCCGGGTGGGATGCAGACCGAGGACACCGTAGGGGAGACCCGGCAGGGCCTGGCGGTCGCGGATGCAGCTCACACTGCGCAGGTTCCGCACGTCCTGTTCAGTTCCGTCGGTGGGGCTGAGCGGCACTCCGGAATTCCGCATTTCGAATCCAAGCGCCGTATCGAGGAGCACCTGGAGGAATTGGGTTTGCCCGTGACCTTTATCCGGCCGGTGTTCTTCATGGACAACCTCCACTACATGGCACCCTCGGTGGAAAGCGGCGAACTCGTCCTGCGGCTGCCCCTGCCCGACGGTGTGCCGCTGCAGATGGTCGCCGCCCGGGACGTCGGAATCATCGCCGCCACCGCCCTGATGAACCCAGCGGCCATCGCCGGCAATGCCATCGAAATCGCAGGGGATCAGCGCACCGGGTCTGAACTCGCCAACGCCTATGCCGAGCACACCGGATTGCCCGCACGATATGAGGCACTGCCTCTGAGCGTCTTGGGTGGCCAGCACGATATGCAGGCCATGTTCGGTTGGTTCGCCGAGACCCCGGCCTACCAGGCCGACCTGTACCAGGTTCGCACCATCCACCCCGCGGTGCTGGATTTTCCTGACTGGCTGAAGTCCATTAACTACCAACCTCCCGTCTGAGTCACACCACGAAACGTCCGGCCGTGATCCCCAGCAGTAACAAGAAGGGGTCCAGGCGGAATGGTGAGCGTCAACATGCACCGCAGAGGTAGAGCCAGACACGGCGCGGAAAGAACTCGCCTGGAAGCTCGCCCTTCAGCCGACGAATCTGATCTTGGGCGGCGCCGAAGGGCAACTTGCGTCGTCGCAACAGAGTGATGTCGTACTTCTCCAGGTCATCCGTGTCAAATACAAGCTCCCGCAGGAACTGACCATCCACGAGGAAATCAAAACCACCGCTCGCGTCAGGGCACAGACCGAACTTATTCCTGCCGACACCGATACCCTCATTTGTCTCCTTCGCACGTCTGGGACCTCTGGGAGAAGCTCTCTAGCTGCTGGCACTTCAACTGCACTGCACGGGATTTCTTGGCGGGTCAGAGCGGCTTCGGGCCGCTCGAGAAGTTTCGACCTAAGCGCCACTCGAAGCCGTCCGATTCAATGATCAATTTGCGGACGACGCCGCGGCCCAACATGCTACGCCTCTCGCGGACACGCCCTCCTCCTTCGAGGTACGCATGCACGACACGGCAAATTTTTCTCAACTCTCCCTCTTTGTAGCCCCCTATCACGTCGGCGGGATCGTCGTCTTCCTCGCCGTCGTCCACCAGGATGCCCGTTTGAACATTCAGTTCAGGAATGAAGGCCTCCATCCACACGAGGCCGGCTCGTATGATCACTGTCCGGTCCTCGCGGTAGCGGCTGTTCACCTGGACACTATGCGTTCCGTGGCCTTCGTCAGAGCCGACGCGCCTAGTCACGAAGTCTTCGGCGAACACCTCGGTGATGACGTGCTCGAGCATGGCCTTGTTGTCTGTGGTCATGATGAAAGTATCTCAAGATCGAGGTGGACTGGATATGTGCAGCATCGGCTCGACGCGGCGACAGTCGATCGTAGTACCAGACGGGAATCTTGCCCTTCAAGATGTAGAAAGTGCAAGCGGTTGGACATCACCGTTAACGGCCGGCCTTCGAGACAGTCAAGAACTTATTGAGGGCAGTCCCGTTCGGTGTTCGGTAAAGCAAGCTATTAGCAGTCCCGGATGACGATTGGAGCTATGGGTGCGAAAGGTCGCGAACCATCCAGAAAGTATCTCCGTGTTCGGCATCTTCGGACCGACGGCCACTGTCCGTGAAGCCGACCTTGGCGAGGACCCGAAATGATGGAGCATTCCACTCGCGGACAGTTGCCCAGAGCCGCAACCGACCGGTTGCCCGCGCAGCGTCGACTGAGCGGCCTAGGGATTTCGGACAGTGGGACCTCTTAAACTGAGGTTTCTACTGAAAGTGAGATCCGCAGTATGTCTGCATCGCGTCGCCGGTTTAGCCAGGAGTTCAAGGACGAGCTGGCCCGGGAAGTTATCGATACATCCAAGCCCGTGGTGGATGTCGCCAAGGCCTACGGGGTAGGGCCGGAGACCCTGCGCCGGTGGGTGATGAAATACCGTGAATCCCAGGGTGGGACCGAAACCGATCTGAGCGTTTCAGAACGTGCCCGGCTGAAGGAACTCGAGCGGGAAAACCAGGAACTCCGCGCCGAGGCCGCATTCTTGAAAAAAGCGGCCTCGTACTTTGCAAGGGATCCACGGTAGTGGCGAAGTACGAGTTCATCGATTCCCAAAAGAACACCCCCGGGGCCACGGACCCGGTCTGGAAGATGTGCCTGTGGCTGACCGTATCGACCTCCGGATTCTATGACTGGCTCTCCCGGCCCCGCTCGGCCACTGCGGCCCGCAAACAGGTACTGGCGATGCGTATCCGGTACTTCTTCGAGGCAGCCGACGGGACGTACGGGTATCGGCGGATCCACGCCGACCTCGCCGCGCAAGGGGACGCTGTGTTCCCCGGAGCTGGTGCGCTCGATCATGCGCGCCGAAGAGTTGGTGCCGTGCCAGCCGCGCCCGTTCCGGGTCACCACCCACGCCGACGCCGAAGGGGCTGCCGCGGTCCCGGACCTGGTGAAACGCGACTTCACCGCGGACCAGCCCGGGGTGAAGTTCGTCGGCGACATCACTTACATTCACACGTGGCAGGGATTCATCTATTCGGCCACCGTGATCGACTGCTATTCGAAGAAAGTCGTGGGCTGGTCCATCGCCGATCACATGCGTACCGACCTCGTCGCGGACGCACTGAACAACGCAGCCCGGACCACCCTGGTGGAGGCAGATGCGATTTTCCACTCCGACCGCGGCAGCGTCTATACCTCGGCTATGTTCAGGACGTTGGTCACCGGGCTGGGTATGCGATCCTCGATGGGACGCACCAGGGTGTGTTGGGACAACAGCCTGGCCGAGAGCTTCTTCGGGGCCTTGAAAAACGAGCGGGTCTACCGCGCCGTTTACGCCACCAAACAACAAGCAAAACGAGACGTCATCCGCTACATCGAGGGCTTCTACAACAGCCGCCGACGGCATTCAGCCATCGATTACCGCCGGCCCAACGACGTCCATTACAGTTACCAGCAGCCAGCCATGGCAGCGTAAAGAAAACCATCAAATCCGCTGTCCGAAATCACCGCAGCAGCTCACTGGCGTTGAGTCTTACGTTGGCGGTTGAAGCCGTTGAGGTCCAACCATTTTCTGTGCTGCGTAGCCCGAGCCGAAATGCTGTGGTGTCGCTATACATGCCCGTGAAGTACCCGCCGTTTGCGTTGGCGTTGATGGTGGTGGTGTAGTCGCCGTTCGTGTTTGGGCCGGTGGAGGTGTAGGCCGCTGTTGGGAGGGCAATGAGTGTGCGATTGGTTAGGGAGGTGGCGCGCACAAATTGGACATTCGTCAGGTTGTATCCGCTTCCGGCCGGGTACCGCCAGGTGAACGTGAAGCTCCGGTTGGATTGGGCGCTGGTGTAGGCGCACGATCCGGTGGGCGCCGGGAGAACCTTCGCCGTCATGGATCCTACGCCGATGGTGGTGTCTTGCCAGGCGGCGAGGGTAGGTGTCGAGGAAACGAGGCCAGAACCTAACAGTGTCAGTCCGATGAGGATGGCCGCGCACGTGGTCGCTGAACCCTGCCGCAGCATCGCGTTAGGCACTGCTGGCCTTGACGGGGCGTTCATTGCGTGGCCACAGTGTCCACGTGATGAGGGTCGCGACTGCAAGGGTGATGCCTCCCAGTGCTACGGGGTTGGAGATAGCGGAAATGTTGCAGGAAGGTGGCTAGCAGGAGGCTAGGAGGGCGAGGGTATCCGAGCATGGTTCATCTGATTCGAGCTGGCCCCGAATCCTGTGGATAGATTGCCGGGGTGCCGGTAGGAGCCTCAGCGAAGTCGATCATAGGCGACGAGTTCGCCGGCTGAGCCGATGCCGGACGCGTCTGGTGTGAGCGCGGCCTGTTGGTCTGTTTTGTTAAGGGCGGAGGCCGCTACGGCGTCCCGGAGCAGGTGGCATTGTTGCTCCAGTGCACCTCGGCGCTCTGGTGGGGCTACCGTGATGAGGTCATCCAGTGCTGCTGTGAGGCGTCGGGTCACTTGGGGTGAGCCTGCTCCGGCCTGGCGTATTTCATCGAACGCGAGACGGACGAAGCCGACCCATTGCAGGGTGGGTACGGTGAGGCGCAGCGTTCCGTTTGAGTCTTCGTATTCTCCGGAGTGCAGCGGCCGACGGGCAATTTGACGCAGGATGTCGTGTAGGCGGTCGATGGCTTGAACGGCAGTAGTCGGGTCATCGAACGGGCCGGAAGCCAAGGCCTGTTCGGCGATATCAACAAGCATCCTGATCCCGTAGGCTACATCCTGATTGAGGGTCCGTTCCGGGCCCAGAAAGATGCAGCGGGAAACCGCGGCACCGGAGAGCCGGGATGGGTCACCGATGGTCTGGACCATGGCAGCACCGGTAGGTACAAAGTCGCCGACGGTCCACAAGAGTTCCAGACGGCAGTTGGCACGTTTGGCCAGGGTGATGAGTCGCTGGTGGTCGATCTCGAAGAGGACGCCGCCCTGCTGCGCGTCGATGAGGTTGTCCCTTGAATGGGTATCGTTGCCTTGATGTGGGTAGACCCGGTCCAGTGTCGCTAGGGTGTCGTCAGCTACCCACCCGACCAGTGCGGCCACACGCAGTGACTGGCCGATGTGGTTCAGGTACCAGACAAGGGTCACGATACAGCCCAGGACCAAGATGATGGCGACAAGGACGGCCAGTCCGGGCACTGTCCCGGCTTCCGGTGTGGTTCTCACGACACGCTTGCACAGCATGGAGTAGGTGAAGGTCCCGGCGAAAAACCCGATGGCCGCCTGTGAGGGCCGGCCCTGCAGGATTTGCCGAACGATGCGCGGGGAGAAACTTCCCATCGCTACCTGAACCACCAGCACCAGGAGCGAGAGCAGCAGCCCGGTCAGGGTCAGCATCGAGAAGGAGATGAGATAGAGGATTTGCATCGCTGCGGTGGTATCGCCGCTGATGCTTTGCGGGATCAGAGCCCCTACCGGATCGATGGAGGTGGTTATCGTCGCCAGGGCGATTCCACCGATGATAAGGAGAACGGGAGGGGCCACAGGCTCGTTTTGAGCCAGTGTTTGAGTTGGAAGCGTTGCATAATGGACCACTTTTCTTTGAGAGGAAGCCCCACCCATCAGGGGCCCATGAGTTCCGGGACGGTAAATCCCTTCTCTCCGATCTCGCGCAGCGGGGTAGGACCTCGTGGCCTTCGAATTTACAGCGGTGCCAAAGAGTCCGATTGTGACTTTCGGGAGGCCGGATTCATGCCGCAGGCATCAGCGGTCACGGGTGCAAGCGTGGAAGTTGATCGGTTAGAGGCCGGCGGCGGTAGCGTCGGTCGCAGTGTGTGCAGGTGTTCGTCGGCTTCTTAAGTTGTCGTACAAGGCTGGTTGGCTGCCGGTAGGGACCCTCGCTGGCCTCAAGGATGTCGGTTCCGGTGACTGATTTGCAGCACTGGAGGGAATCTAGGATCGATTGGGCCAGTTGGGTGCGTGTCAGTTCCAGCGTGATGAGGCTTTGATCGGAGGCTGCGGTCATTTTCTATTCTTGTCTGGTTGCTAGTTGGGGCGGGCGCTTCGAAGTGAATGGGTGCCCTGGCAGTAGGGCACCCATCCCGTTTGGTTCACTTCTTGAAGGCGTCCTTAACGTTCTCTCCGGCGTCTTTGAGGCTGGCTTTGGACTGGTCTTTCTGTCCTTCGGCTTTCAGATCCTCGTTGCCGGTTGCTTCTCCGTGGCCTTGCTTCACCTTGCCGGTGAGCTTTTCGGTGGTGTTTTTGATTTTGTCGTCCAGTCCCATGGGTATCTCCTCTTTACTGGGTGCACTGCCGGGCGGATCCCGGCAGGATTCTTGAGGGTAACCCACCCGAAGGGGGCTACCCTTTAGCGTCGGATGTTCTTACGGCCGGCGACACTTTCAGCGACACCGACGAGCAGGACGGCGGTGATGACGGAAACGATGAAGCCGAAAATGTTGAGCTCGAAGATGTCACCGGTGCCCAGGAGGTTGGCGATGACTCCTCCGATGACCGATCCGGCCAGTCCTAGCAGCAGGGTCATGAGTAGGCTGAGGTTTTGTTTGCCGGGTTTGATCAGCCGTGCCAATGCGCCGATGACGAGCCCTGCGATGATGAATCCAATCATGGTGTGATCCTTCTTTCTGGTGCGGTCCCCCGTGTGGGACTACTGCTTGTTTGAGGTGGTTTGGATGGAGATCTAAGCGTTCTCGTGTGCCAGGGCGATGCTGGAGGGTATTCATCCGGGCGCCTTGGTCGTCCTATGAGGTGCCCGTGGGCTGGCTATGGTGGGGGTTCTTTGGCTGTGTCTGCGCGGCGGGTGCCAGCGATTTCGAGGAGTACGTTACAGGTTGTTTCGGCCGCCGCGGTGGTGAGTACGGCCTGTTTGATGGCCGTTGCGAGGCCGCGGAGAAGCGCGGGTGACTGCGCGTCGTTGAACACGCTGATCCGGGCCTTGACCTGTACCTTCCCGTTCTGCGTGGTGATGGAGATCCGGTCAGGGCTCTGGGCCTTGCTCAGGTTTGCTGTGAGGTCGGTCAGGATGCCGGTCAAGGGGTTCACCGGGTAGATTTCGGCGACCCCTTCATGGTTCGCAGCGAGGTCTTCGAGTTCCGCGGCGGTGATCATGAGTTGCCTCCGGTGGGGGTTTCCAGGTCGACAACTGTGATGTCGATGGTGGTGATGTTCAGTTCGGTATGGCGGTCCAGGGTGTCTCGTATTTCCGTGCGGATCGCGTCAGCGAGAGAAGGCAGGTATTCGTCCTTCCAGAAAACGGACATCTGCACGTCGACTGTGATCTCCGCGTCGGGTGTGGTGAGATCCCCGTGCAGCCGGCAGCGGCCCACCAGTGCGCCGTTGACGGCATCGCCTGCCGCCCGAATCAGGGACAGAACCGCTCCCTCGGTTTGGGTCAGGGTCAGGTCGGGGTCATCACTGCTGATGGTCAGTGTTCTACCGGCGCGGGCCTGGATGGTGATGGTGGTGAATAGCTCATCAAGCCAGGTTTCGTCATCGTCCGAGTGGAGTTCCATGTCACGCTGCAGCAGGGTAGGGGTGAGTTCCCGTAGTCGGGTGAGTGCGGCGAGGGCCGCCTGGCATTCGGGGCATTGCTCGATCTCCCGGTTGACGGGGGCGCGGCCGTTGGAGAGGTATTCATCGAGTTCATCGATGGTCCGTCCGCATCCGAGGTTGTCTTCGATGTTCTCTTCGCTGCTCATCGCCATGCCCCCATTTCCTTCATCAGTGTGTTTCTTGCCCGTGTGAGCCGGCCGCGGACGGTCGATTCGCTGATGCCAAGTTCCTCGGCGATCTGTGCGTAGCTCATTTCTCCGATTTCCCGCAGTGTCCAACACTGTTGCTGATCCGGCGGGAGTGCCTTCACTGCGAGGGACACCGCGTCGGCAGCGGACCGGTTTTCCACCTGGTCCTCCACATTGTCCTGCGAGCCCGGATGCTGGTGCTCGTCAAGGTTGGTGGTGGGTTTTCGCCGCCGGATCAGGTCAATCGCTTTGTGCCCGACGATGGACATCAACCAACTCTTGATGGACTGGCTCTCGCGCACATCCTCCATCCGCGTCCACGCCGCCACCAGTGCTTCCTGGACTACATCATCGGCATCGGGGCCATATCCACCGACCACCCGCGCGGCGTAGGCTCGCATCATCCTTGCGTAGCGTCGGACCAGAACTTCGAACGCTTCGGGGTCACCATCGATGGAGCGTTCCACGAGCACAGCGTCGGCCGCCTCCCCGAGTTTGGAGCTACGTTGCTGGCGCACCGGCGTCAAGGGACCTCCTCATTACATTGTGGAGTCACGGGTTCTCCTTCTTTCTGCGAATCGTACCGACGACACTGACCGCGCCCCCTGTCATGGCTGATCGGACACAGCGATGATCTACTTATTCCAATGAGTCGTTCCGAAGGCACCATCCATCACATCTTCCTAGTGTGGGCTTAATCACACCATCTGTAGGAATCTAGTTTAGATTTTCGGTGCGACGTTTCCGCGGTGGGGGTGCTGCTTATCCATGTAAGAAGTTATCGCAAAGCGTTTCGAAGGAGCACCGTACCTGGCTGAGAGCCAGACCACGTAGCCGTCGCGGTGGCCTGCTTAGGTGCTGGGTTTCTCCAACCCAAGCCTTCTACGTGTGGAAGGCAGCACCGGTCACGGCCCGTGATTGGTCCGACGCGTACCTTCGAATACCGGTTCATCGCCGGTGAAGTCGAAGTCCAGGGTTTTACCGTCGGGGAGAACCGGGTGTCCCGGTTATGTAGCAGCCAACGCATCTTTGCAACTACCGCCAGCCGGTAGCCCAAGCTCGCAGGTGCTGAAGTGACTCCGACCGAATAGCCATCAGCTTGTACAGACTTTCAGCAGTCCCTTGATAGCGAGGTCGCCCTGTTCGGCATGTGCTCTGGGTGCGGAGCGAATTTTGGGCAAAAGAGCCCCGCAACGGGAATGTCCGTTCCATTGCGGGGCTCGGTTCTGTGGGGTGGAGTCATTTAGCCCCCGAGGCCGCCGGGGAGTTTGCCGATCAGGTCCTGTGGGTTGATGCCTAATTTGGCGAGCATGCTTTGATCCTTATCAGTGTCGACCTGGTCGGGTAGTTCCTGCTCGGCCTGGTCGGCCTTATCGTTATCTCCCTGGCCTTTCAGATGGTCCAGTATCTGTTTTTTGTCGATCTGCATGTTCTCTCCTTCGTTTCACTGTCTTGATAGGGGTCCCGTTTACCTATAGAGGGGTTTTGAGGTGCGGTTCCCCCCGGCTCTCGCCCCGGGGGGAACCGCACCGGTCTCTTGTCCGGGAACCGTCAATGGCGGCGCCGGAAGGGCGTCAGTTTCGGAGTCCTGCTTTGTCCACTTTGCGGTGGAAGCGCATCCCTGCGAGACCTCCAAGGATCGCCCCCAGAAGGGCAACTGCGGCTGCGACGACAGCAGCGATGATTCCTGCAGTGGTGAGGTCATCGCCGGCGGGGATCTGCGGGAAGCTGTTGACTTGCGCCAGGATGTTGAACTGGTCGCCCGCGATGAGGCCCAATACCGCCACGATAATGGCGAT
This sequence comes from Arthrobacter glycogeni, assembly GCF_054510815.1. Taxonomy (NCBI): domain Bacteria; kingdom Bacillati; phylum Actinomycetota; class Actinomycetes; order Micrococcales; family Micrococcaceae; genus Arthrobacter; species Arthrobacter glycogeni. Next base: position 66,234 of record NZ_JBTNDV010000009.1, on the reverse strand, counting down.
GACTACAGCCCACACCCAGACGGCGATGCCTTGCTTGACGCCGTTAAATCGTGCCATCCGGCCTGCAACGTATCCGCCGCAGTAGTAGGCGATCAGCAGGATCACTAGTAACACGATGCTGCTGACGATCCCGGCGGTTTGCGGGTCCGCAGTGGCTTCTCCGGCGATATCAGTGTTTGTTGCCGAGCCTACTGCCGCCCCGAGCGCCGCTGCGAGAGCGCTCAAGAGGATCGCGGTCCCGGTCGCGGTGAGCCACCCGAAGAACGCTGAACCGATCTTGATTCCGCCGAACTCTTCCTTCTCCCGGGCGACATCGTGTTCAAGACCGTGACCAGCATCCGGATCATTGTCCTGGTGGTGCGCGTCGCCGCGGTCGCGTTTGGCACGCCGAGAGTCGGCACCGTTTTCGGTATGACTAGAATCCGGACGATTATTGTCTGGGGATTTAGCCGAGCCTGCACTGGTACTCATGTGTCACTCCTTTATCAAGGCCACCACCGCCCTGTCGGGTACCTGACGAGGGGTACCCGACAGGGCGGTAGGGTGCCAATGATTTTCTAGCGGTTGTCCCGGCGGCTGTCGTCGGTGGTGGTGTCGGCATCAGTGTCGGTATCAATCTGTTCCTTGCGGACTTCCTCGGTCACGGTTTCCTGATCGGTCACGGTTTCCTTGCCCAACCGGACACGCTCAACGGCAACGGTCTCCTTCTCCACGACTGGGGTCTCGGCGTGCAGGATCACTTCGTGTTCCTCTTCGCTGATATCTGGCCCAGAAGTTGCGGCATCGCGGTTGGCGTCGGTGATTGGCTCGCGCTCAATCGTGATTTCCTCACGGCTGACCGGAACGGTCTTGGTGACCATCTCTGTAACCACATGCTTGCGCAACCTGGCCCGACCGACTTCCCGGTTTTCGGTACCAACATTCAGGCGCTCCTCGGAACGAGTCATCGCATCATCAGTGGTGGGGCCGGACGTGTCATGGCCTACTACCCCGGACTCGCCGGCGTGATCGACGCGCTCGTCGCCTGGCTGGAAGCCCTGCTCGTTGCGTGTCGTCGCCGACTCATCGTAGGTGTCGGTGTTACCTGGGCTGCTCAGACCATAGTGCTGGTAGAGCCGGGCTTCTTCTTCAACGGACAGGTCACCGTCGGGGTCAACCCGGGGTGCATCCTTGATCTGGTCTTTGGAGTATCCGACGCGGACGTCGTTGCCGTCGACCTGGGCACCTTCCAGGGGTGCGAACGATTCCGAAGTGCCGAACATCCCGGTCTTTACAGTCACCCAGCTCGGGTTCCCGGTCTGGTCGTCGAGGTAGATCTGTCCGACTGAACCGACCTTGGCGCCGTCGTTGTCGATGACGTTTCCGCCGTTGCTCAAAAGGCTGTCGATATTTTCCTGCGTGATCATGTTCTGCTCCTTGCTATCAAATTTCGGTGATGTGCTGGACAGTGCGATTTGCGGGTAAATCTAGTAGCGGTGCGCGCCCGGGCCCTGAGGCTGGGCTTTAGGCACCTGCTGCTGGGCCTTGGCCTTCGTCTGCTGCGCCTGCTCCTTGACGGATGGTGCGTTCTGGGCCTGCTCCTTGATCTTGGGGGCTTCTTCCTCAGCCTTGGTGAGGTAGGTTTCCCAGCGCTGGGACATTGGCTTGATCAGCCCGCCGCCCGCGCCGACGACAATCACTCCGCCAATGGTCGCGAGAACCGCGATCAGAATCGGGGTGGTGACGGTGACAGCGATGTCCACCTGGTTCAGCGCAGCGATGACGCCGATGCCGATGATGAAGATGCTCGCAATGTTCGCCAGCACCTTGCCGTAGGACAGACCGCCGAGGGCACGCTCAATGAGAGTCTTGACTGCTGCAGCGATCGCCGCGCTGATGATGACGATGATGATCGCGATGATGATCTTTGGCAAGAACGCGATGATGCCCGCTAGCAGGTCACTGACCGGGTTCTGGCCGAAGACACCGAAGGCGAACTGCAGAACGAACAGGACCAGCGTGTAGTACAAGATCTTCGCAATGATGTCACTGGCATCCAAAGACGACTTGTCAAGTGCCTTCTTCACCCCGCCGCGCTCGACCAAACGGTCGAATCCAACCTTCTCCAGCACCTTCGACAGTGCCTTCGAGATCGCTTTGGCGATCAACAACCCAACAATAAGGATGACGAGGAAGAGCAGCAGTAACGGCACAAATGCCACCACTGCCGCCAACCCGCCCATAAGTGTTTCCTGCATGAATTACCTCCGAGTGGAACTAAGTGGTACGTGAACCATGGCAGACTTTCCCCCTGATGGGAAGCCGTCTTACTAATCTTGTTGGGTTCAAGTGTGATGATGGTTGAAGCCCAACACAGCGCTGTGTAGCTGGCCGATAACACCTAGCTGTATGGGGGAAATAGTGTTTCCCACCAATACAGACGCACCCCGACGAAGACCCTCACCCGGAATCACGAAATAGTTTCATCAAGCCTGCAAGATAGTGGAGGCACTGCCTGCCCGAGTCATCCCTTCGGATGGTAAGAACCAGCAAATGGAAGCGGACCCTTCCTGGATGCGCGTTACTTGACATGGCAAAGCAGCCTCGGGGATTCCGTAGCCGTTCGGCCGGAGCCCGAACGGTTTCGCCTTTTGCGCAGACCCTTGGCCAGCTGGGGAGCCCCTAACCGGTGGCATTTTCGAGTGGGGGCTTCTCGTCATCTATTGCCCACGCATGGTGCGGAACCGGGTGCAGATCCGCAACCAGTCTTTTGGCAACCGCACTAAATATGGCGAATCACGAAATTTACCGCCATCGAAGGCTGGGCGCAGTCGTCCTCGCGCTGTTTACTGTCGTCCTCTTCATCGGGGTCTAAGCCTCACGAGTTCGCGGGGGAGTGGTTCGACGCCCCGGATTTAGGGCGCGTGGACTCGTGGGGGGATCAGGGTTAGATTGGTTGTGTTGCCCTAGACCCCGGCAGTGATCGTATTCGTCACTGGAGTAAGGGGAGAATCATGGCCATTTATGGCAACGACTCATTCCGGCAGTCGGTTCTGATGACTGAGGCGCGTGATAGCACCGCGTTGACGGACATATCCGGTATTCCCGTGCAGAGTCGGCCTGGGCTGGAGGGCAGGCTTAGCCTTTTGGTGCAGGTGAACATGGATATGAGTTTCGCTACGGTAATGGTGCGTGGGTCGCTGACCTTGGAGAACTACGACTCGCTGATACATGTGATTGCCCGCACGAGTTACCTGGCGTCGGAAATGTCGATCACGGTGGATCTCAGCGAAGCGAAAACGATCGACCGTGAAGCCATGAGTAGGCTACGCAACTATCCTTCCTGGGCCATTGTGGGGCCCGCATGGTGCCCCACGCATAGGCGACGGGCGCGAGCATGAAAGCCAAGATTAGGATAGGAGCGCAGGATCCTAGCCCTGCGAAACCGATTATATCGGGCGGTTCCTGGAGCGTGGCGGGCGAAGCGCCGGCTCAGTCGGTGCCTCTTAGTGCAGAGATTAGACCCATTACCCGTGCCGGAATGAGTGCGAATACGGGGGATACCTTGGTGGAACTGCTTTATAAGACCGGGCAGGGTAACGAAGAGGCCTTTACCTTGTTTTACCGGAACACCGCGGGCCGGGTCCATGGGCTGGCCAGACGGGTGATCCGCGACCCGGACCTGAGTAGTGATACCTCGCAGGAGGTGTATTTGCAGGTGTGGAGGACAGCGGCTCTCTATGATCCTTCCGTTGGTAGCCCGATGGCTTGGCTGATGATGATCACCCACCGCCGTGCAGTGGATCGGGTCCGATCGGAACAAAGCGCCACCAACCGTGCCGCCCGATACGGGGTCGCAGTGTTGGTCACTGACTATGACAACACGGTGGAAACCGTTATGCACCGGGTTGAGGTTGAGTCCGTGGTGGGATGCCTGAAAACCCTGACCAGTATGCAACGAGAATCGATACAGCTCGCCTATTACGGTGGCCTCACCTACCGGGAGGTGGCCGAAACGCTCGGTGTGCCGCTGTCGACCGTCAAATCCCGGATCAGAGACGGGCTGCTGCACCTAAAAGCCTGTATGGGGGTGAGCTGAAGACGCGACTGCGGCATGGCCGGCCGGAACTAACCCGTCAACTCAGTCAGAAGACGCCCGTACCGTTCCGCGGAGCACGGCAGATACCCCCGCTGGGTGCCGGAACTGCAAAACAAGTTCACATTTGTGCACCCTGCGAGAGTGCTCCAACATAGTTGCACCGCCTCGCGGGCTTCATTATAGGTCGCCTCGGTGGCTGCAATTCGGCTTGTCTCAGTCTCGCTCCCGCTGCGTACAGTTCCCGTCAGCTCCATTTTCGACCTTCACTATTTACCGCGCTGAGAGCCTCGCGCTGTCACCCCCGCAATTCTATTTAACAGGTTAGGATCATCTTGGAATTGAAGCTCTCAGGAGGCTCGATCATGGATTTGAACGGTAAGAAGCTTATTACACCGAATGATCCATTTCCCGAGAATCTGAACGCCTTAGATGATACGACGTTGGAAGTTCTTTATGCCCGCGTCCGCAGGGAACTGGACGCGGAACAGCTGGACTGTGATCCCCAGCTAGAAACTGAAGACAGGCTCGAAGAGCTAAGAGCTGAACTTGACCGGCGGGAAACCAACACTGCACTTGGGTGACTTGGATGCTCCCGAGGCCACCACACAACGATGCATCTAGGGTGAAGTTGAGTCCAACTCTTCATCGCTGGTACCGCCGCGACCAAAGTGACACATCCGCGCGGCGACGTCCAAACAACCAGGCAATGGACCCATACGACGTTCGCGGAGTTTAGATGGTGAGGGTGCGGTTGAGCACGGCTTCTGCTGCGTCGTGGAGGTTGCGGCTGTTGGCCCGCGAATAGCTGCGCAGACGCTGGAACGCTTCGTTTGTACTGATGTTTTGTATGTGGGCGATCATGCCCTTGGCTTGTTCGATGAGGATCCGGCTATTGAGGGCTTCCTGTAGCTGCTCATTGACGACATCAGATTCTCTGGCCGTGCGTTTTTGTAGAAGGCTGATGGTCGCGACGTCGGCTAACGCTTGACCGATGGCTACGTCTTCGTCGGTGAGTTCTCCAGTTTCGGTCCGGAACAGGTTCATCGCCCCGATGGTTCTGCCGTGTAAGCGCATCGGGAAGGCATGGACGGACTGGAATCCCTGAGATGTTGCGGCGTCCCTGAACTCGGGCCACCGGTCTTTTGTCCCAGCAATGTCACGGATAGTGACAGGGACCCCGGTCGTATAGCACTCAACACACGGGCCGGCACCGGATTCTTGTTGGAGTACTTCAACTAAGTGGCTTTCCTCGCTGGTGGAGGCCAGCACCTGGAGCACTCCGTCGGGGCCTGCCAGCATCAATCCGGCGGCCGTGGCGTCGAGCAGCTCGACGGACTGCTCAACAAGGGTATGCAGCAGTTCCAATACGTCGTAGTCGCCGACCAGGGTGTCCGCCAGTTTAACGAAAGCCGCACTGACCCGGCTTGAGCGGGTAGTCATTTCCATATAAAGATGCTAGCAAAGTCCAGCTACCTATATCAGGGGACGGAGGGGGTGAAGTCCAAACGCCTTTCCAGAACGTCGTCGGAGGTTTGGCGAAGAGTGAGCCCATTGGCGAACGCGTGGCCGCGCAGTAACAGCAAGGCGTCCGCGGCTTTCCCACTAGTTTGCGCTACTACCATCCCTGTTGCCTGATGGATTTCCCGGCGGGACAACAACGAGTCATTCTGGTGTTCGCCGTCTTCGGGGTCCACGGCCAGGATGGTGCGCAGCAAAGTCCACGCGGCGCCGTCAACGAGGGAACGCGCCGTCGCAAGCTCTGGCCCGCTCAGTGGTCCAGGGTTGGTGCAGTACAGTTCGACCACCCCAACATCCATCGCACCAACGACCATCGGAAAGACGAACAAGGCTTGGGCCTGCGTTTCCTGCAGGGCCTTGCCGAACACCGGCCAGGCCTCATGGGACGCTGAACGTACCCGAGGAATCAACACCGGCAACCGGGAACTAGTTGCAGTCCATCTGGGGCCTTCGCCTAAATCGAATTGCAGCTCATCCAGCCGGGCCGCGAGGGCATCGCTGGCATACAAAGCGGTTTCTTGTGAGGACCCGCCGAACGCGGATAGCGCAGCCCCTGTCACCGGCAGCGCGTCGATAAAAGATGCGCAGAGGGTGGAACAGACTTTTTCCAGTCCGTCCCCCAGCCCGGCCCCCGTTCCATCACTCATCGCCAGGGCTCCCAACCGAACGAGCAATGCGCGGTAACGGTAGGGGAGGGCGGCAGCGGACCCAAATCACGCAACGAGGCCAGGGACAACATTCTTCTCACCCTTTCCAACGGCCGCCCATTCCCAGGCAGTGGGTAAGAGCTGGACCGCATTTGAATCATTTTATTCTAAACGCATTCAACCAGGCTGGAGTAGCCCTAGAGGGGTGTGGGCAGACATCCATATGGTGTGTACTACGACGGAATTGGTGCCGGTAGAGGGGTAGACGGATACCCCACCCCTGAACTAAGTCGCTCTTGAACTAAGTACAGGACAGCCGCCGGAGGAGTCCATGGATGCTGGCGGGGTTACACGGCTCTGACGGGTGGTTTCTCTTCCCCGACCGGACGTAAGCGTGGAAATAGAAACCCGGGCAGGGACGTCGCTAATCCGATCGCAATCCACCATCGGCGATAACTAAGGTGCCATTTTCTTGCAGCGGGATAAGCCCTTTTCAGAGGAACAACTCGAGCCTCCGTCGACTACTCGGTGTGAGAGCCCTGGAAAACACGTAGCCACTACTCGTGCGGAGACAGCAAGGAGCGATCACTGTTAACAGAGTCGCAAAAGTGACGATGAGTTTCAAGGAGCAGGTTTATCAATGGCACAGAACAGGCCGATGACGACGAACTTTCTGCCCATCGCTCCACCCGTGTCGACGCAACACCGCACCGTTGCTGACGTGCAGTTCGAGCTGCGTGCGCAACGTTTTGAGTTTTGCGAGTCGTCCGCTTTGTTCGGGTTAGGTGCATAAGCAAACCCCCAACTGCTGTAGGAATCCTCCGCGCGTGTCCGAATCTAGGGTTAGAAAGATTTCCGATGATACCTCAGAGTGTGCCCACGCAGACGGTTCACCACTCGGTAGTGACGCTGCCGCTCGCGGGGTGGCTCATGTTGGCCGCCGCTGTCCTGCACCTGTGGGAGGTCCAAGACCACGGTCGGGCCTGGTGGGGGTATGGGGTGTTCTTCGTTTTGATCGTCCTAGGGCAGGGCCTGTACGCACTGCTGCTTCCCCGTTACCCCGGCGTCCGCGCCTTACTGTGGGCCGGCGTGCTCGGCAACCTTACGCTGATCGCGCTGTGGGCCTGGTCGCGAACGGTCGGTCTGCCCGTCGGGCCGCACCGCGACGTAGAGGCGATCGGCCCGGTCGATGCCGTGACGATCACGCTACAGCTGCTCGTCGTGGTCCTACTCGTCCAGGCCTTAGTGCGCGGGCGTGCCGCGAACCGCTCCTTCGGCGGTGTCTACCGTCGCGACGCCCTGACACCCCCGAACTCCGCCCTGTTGCCCTAACCCTGGAAAGAAGACCTGCTGCAATGGACCCGAACCCTGCTGCAATAAACCTGAACCGTCCTGCAATAAACCTGAACCGTCGCGACGCACTCAAGATCGGCGTCCTCACCGGCTCCGCCGTCCTGTTCCCCTTCGGCAATACCGCACTGGCGTCCCACAGAAACGGTGGCGGTGGGGGGTCGAGCCCGGCCTTCACCCCCTACACCCGCCGGCTTCCCGTTCCTCAGCCTCTGGTCCCGCAGTCGAGCACGGCGTCGGGCGACGTCTACGCCATAACGATGGGGGCGGGGACGGCGGAGATTCTCCCGGGCGTCTCGACGCCTATCTGGGGCTACAACGGTCAGTATCCCGGGCCGTTGCTGCGTACCCGTAAGGGGCGGCAAATGGTGGTCCACCAGACCAACAACCTGCTGGTGCCCACCTCGATCCACACACACGGCGCGTACGTCGATGGCGACTCCGACGGGCATCCGTCGGACACGATCGCACCCGGTGCCACCAAGACCTACACCCTGGGTAACAACCAGAATGCCCGGACGCAGTGGTACCACGACCATGCGGAGCACATCAGCGCCAGCAACGCCTACCGCGGCCTGGCTGGCTTCTACCTCATCGATGACGCCTTGGACGACGCGCTGCCGCTGCCCAAGGGCAATTACGACGTCCCGATCGTCGTGCAGGACCGGCGCTTCAACGCCAACGGGACGCTGTGGTACCCGGCGAACGCAACCGTCGCGGCCACCGACGCGGGCTTCGAGGGCGACGTCCTGGTCGCCAACGGCAAGGCGCAGCCCTTCGCCCCGGTCGCGGCCCGACGCTACCGCTTCCGCTTCCTCAACGGCTCCAACGCCCGCCCCTACCTGCTGCGGCTGTCCAACGGTCAGTCCTTCCAGCTCATCGCCACCGAAGGCGGGCTGCTGGAGGCGCCGGTCACCCTAACCGAGCTGCCGATCTGGCCGGCCGAGCGCTACGAGGTCGTCATCGACTTCGGCCGGGTCCCGGTCGGCACGTCGGTCTACCTCGACAACGGCTACGGCAGCGGGTCGGTATCGCGCATCCTGCGCTTCGACGTGGTGCGCGCTGAGACCGACCCGAGCTCGGTGCCGGCCGTCCTTCGGCCCGCAGCCGACCAGGCCGACGCAACGCACATCGCCACGACCGCGGCGGCGTCGGTCCTGACCCGCGGGTGGAGGTTCGGCAAGAGCTGGGACGGCCTCTACACGATCAACGACAAGATCTACGACAAGAACCGCATCGACGCGCTACCCAAGACGGGAGACACCGAGATTTGGGAGTTCGACAACGGCTGGGGTTGGTCGCACCCGGTGCACATGCACCTGGTCAATTTCAAGATCCTGGACCGCAATGGCCAGCCGCCGAAGGCCCACGAGCGGGGCTGGAAGGACACGGTGATCCTCAACCCGCGCGACAAGGTGCGCGTGCTCGTGAAGTGGCCCGCCGTGCCCATCGGGCCGACCCCGGGCGCGTTCCTGACCCGCTACGCCTACCACTGCCACAACCTCGAGCACGAGGACCACGACATGATGGCGCAGATCCGGGTCGTCTGACCTCGCCGCAGCGCGCTTTGAGCAGTGGCTTACCGCCGGCTCTGCCCCGACCAGATCCGGCGGTCAACCGTGAGCAGCAGCGCAACCCCTGACGCCGGGGTCCAGACAGCCCGCAGCGGCGTTGGTCTGGCCCGGTCGCACCGTTGTCGTTCCATGCCGACTTTCCCGGCCTGCGCCGGTTTTGGATCTCACCCGCAGGATCGTGTGGGTCGCCCCCTGGTCATCATCGGTCCATGCGACGATGAGCACCTGTCGGTCGAGGGAAGCGGGGTACAGCCGCCCGCCGGGAGTTGTTGCCCCCAAAGCCGGTTGATGATCTCCGCAAGGTCACTAATCGTCCGAGCGGAATCCGGTGGCATCGACAGGTGGTAGTGAGGGTGTGCCTCTGAATTGCGCATCGCAACGTGAACTGACGTGCCCCATGGTTTGGTTACCGGCTATGGTCTGAGGATTGGGCTTCTTTTGAGAGGTTTCACCTATGCCACGTCCCTTTCCCATCGAGTTCCGAAGAAGAGCTGTCGAGCTCGTCCGGGCCGGCAAACCCATCACGACAGCTGCGGTCGAACTCGGTGTCAGCGCTGCCGCGATCCATAACTGGGTTCGCCAAGATCAGATCGACCGAGGCGAACGCACCGGCATCACGACGCCGGAGAGCATTGAGCTGGCGAAGGCGAGAAAGCGGATCCGGCTACTTGAGGAAGAGGTAGCGATCCTGAGGACGGCATCGAAGCTGTTCGAGGAGGACCGACCCAACCCAAAAGGGTTCACTTGCTGATCGATGCGCTAGTCGAGACAGGTCATCGGGTTAAGCTTTGCTGCCGCCTCCTGGGGGGCGGGTGGGGATCAACAATCAGCCGCGGCTTGTGAACGAGGGCAGGGCTTTGCTGTTGGAAGACTGGTAGGCCACGCCCACCAGTCGATCCCTCACCGCTGTGCCAGTATGCACGTCCGCTTCTTCGGGTTTCCGCATTCGTAACAGCCCCTTCTCGTGGCACGATTCTTGTAAACATGGCACGGGCTGATGGCGGTTCGCTGGCTCGCTAAAAGCAAACGACAGTGGCTTCCACGCCTACTTGTCAGGCAAGTGTGGAAGCCACTGTCGTCCCCGGGGGAGCTACGTTCCGGGGCTGGTGCGCTGGTTTTTCTTAGTCGGTGTGAGCTGCTGTTTTGCGGCGAGTGGTGAGGATCGCTGCGGTGGTGAGGATCAGGACTGCGGCGAGGGCGGTGATGCCGATCGTGGTTTCGTCGGTGTTTATTGCCGGGGTTCCTGGAACACCGGTGTCCACTCCACCGGTGGGCATTTGTCCCATCTGGGTGGAGCCGAAGTTGCGGGCGTCCAGCCAAGCGGAGACCTCGGCCGAGAATTGGTCTTTGCTGTTGTGGAGGGTGAGTGCGTGGCCGGTGGCCGGGATGTTGACCGCTGTGACGTCGTTACTGCCGGTCAAGAGACTGGCTTGGGGTTCTGCGAGGACGGGATAGATGGCGTCGCTGTCCCCGGTGAGGACGAGCGTGGGAACATCGATCGATCCGATGTTGGCTTTGTTTGTGTCCACTGCGTCCTTATAGGAGGTGATGTCACCGCAGGGGTCCATGTTGCGCAGGCCCGCCGTGGTATCCACCACTGCTGGTTCAGCGTTGTCGGTGAAAAAGTGGGCCTTGATGAACATTTCCGGGGTGTCCGCCCCGAAGAAAACGTACCCGGGGGACCCGGGGTCACCTTCGGAGAGCGTTCCGCCTGCTTCGCAGGCCGCGATGGCTGTTTCCAGGGCGCCCATCGCAGCGGGGGAGACAGTGGTATCGGAGTAGGACAGGACCATCAGCGCGTCGATGTCCCCGAAGCTGTAGGCGGCTGCCTGGGCGATGATTCCTCCAACGGAATGCCCGGCGAGCACCACTTCGGGGAAGGAGGGGGCGGCTGCTGTGTCGTCGGCCTGGTATTGGCCGCTGCGCAGTTGCGTGACGATCTGGTGGGCAATATCGGCGCGGGATCCGAAGCAGATGCCGGTGCCGTCGGGCTTGTCGGAGGAGTCGTAGCCGAGTCGGTCGACGGTGACGGTCACGTGCCCTGCTGCGGCCTGCTTTTGGGCGAAGTTGTAGCCGGGCTGTTCGCTGTAGTTGCCGAAGAACTCGCCGTAGCTGAGCCCGTGGAGGAGAAGGGTCACGGCTTGCGGATCGTCCAAGGCCTGCTGGGGGCCGGTGATGCTGCCTCGCACGGTGTAGGTTTCACCGTCAGCTTCGCAGGGGATTTTGCTTCGGTTGATGTTCTGGACTTCGAAGCTCACTTCCCGCTGCACGGTCTGCGAACCATCCGCCGCGCCCGTAGCGGGCCCCGCGGCCTGGGCAAGGGGTGCGGTGCCGAGAAGAAGAAGCGGAGTAAGGACAACTCCAGTTAGAAGGGGTTTGAAACGCTGAAACATGGCAACCTTTCACACGCCGCAGTCGCACCGAACCCAGGAACCACACCATTGCTGGTTCCATGGACGGCTGAGTGCGAACTCATTGATGAAGAGGAGAAGAGCTTCTTGGTGTCGCCACTGCCCCAAGAGGTGCGACACTTATCAGCGTACTGTCAATGTCCGTGAGCGTCCATCGTTTTATCAGTCCACGTCGAAAAGATGGCTGTGAATACCCTTGGTGGAGTCCCCCGGGGAGTTAGCTTAAAGCCGTCCAATTTGTGGGGGAGCGGCAGTTCATGTGTGGGGGCGACTTGGCGTATGTGTATGTTGGGCGTGGTCGGAGGGTGTGTGGGGTGGTTACGAAAGAGTTTCGGATTCATACCAATCCGGTCACGGTCCTGGCCCCGAATGGGTATTGTCCTTCAACTCCCAACAGAATTATGGAGGCACGATATGCAGAATCTTTTGACGAAGTCCCTGGCCGCAACCGCTATCAGCGGTGTGATGATCCTTGGAGGCGCCAGTATGGCCGCCGCCGACAGTACTGAGACCAGTGTGGACGAGGTCACCACCCAGGTGAGCGATAACCAAATCGCTGACAGCGGCAACTTCTCGCTGGATGACATTCTCAATGATGTGCTGGACCTTGGTGATGTTGCGAGCAACAACAACGTGCTTAACGGGATCGACACCGATGTGTCGGATAACTTGAACGGCAATTTCAGCGGTAATGACGCTGATGTTGACGCCAATCCTGATGTGGATGCCGACGTCGATGCCGATAACTCGGTCGACGGCTCTACTGACAGTGGCGAGGACAACGAGGGCCTGCTGGGCGGATTGCTCTAGCCAAACCCTTCAACAATGGTGTGGCACCTACCCCGAACCTGGGGTGGGTGCCACACTCATGTCCGGCACCAACCACCGGCGGCCAGTCAGAGCCAGCTAGCCACTACCGCCATCTGGGTGACACCCATTTCATAGGTCGAGTATCTTAACGACTCGCCCATAAATGGCTGGGGAAGAGCGGGTCAAGACCGTGATTCCGGCTGAGGACAGCTCTAGTAAGGGGTATCTTCATTCTCCGGCTGCGGGTCCGGCATTGCGGGTCATGCATTTCGTCCGCTGATGCAGCCGATGCAGTTTCGTCCATTTTCTAGGGAGCGGCCTAACGCAGTCGGATTCAGGGCGCATGGACTCGTTGGGGGATCAGGGTTAGATTGGTTGTGTTGCCCTAGACCCCGGCAGTGATCGTATTCATCACTGAAGAAGGGGACAATGATGACCATTTTCGGCAACGAATCATTCCGGCAGTCGGTTCTGATGACTGAGGCGCGTGGTAGTACGGCGTTGGCGGACATATCCGGTATTCCCGTGAAGAGCCGGCCTGGTTTGGAGCGCAGGCTTAGCCTTTTGGTGCAGGTGAACATGGATATGAGTTTCGCTACGGTAATGGTGCGTGGGTCGTTGACCTTGGAGAACTGTGAGTCGCTGGTACGTGTCATTGCCCGCACGAGTTATTTGGCGTCGGATCTGTCGATCACGGTGGATCTCAGCGAAGCGAAAACGATCGACCGTGAGGCCGTGAGTAGGCTACGCAACTATCCTTCCTGGACGATCGTGGGGGCTCCATGATGATTCGTCGCCAGCCCTATCTGGTAGTTGATGGTGCAGTGTCCGGGTGGAGTATCACGGATAGGCATAGTAATCGTTGAGGGTCCGCGCCGATCCGCCCGGCGCACGGGCGGGGCTAGAGGGACGGGCGCGAGTATGAATGCTAAGACCCTGATCAGACTGCGGGATCCTGGTCCGGGGAAACCGATTATACCGGGCGGTTCCGGGAGCGTGGCGGGCGAAGCGCCGGCTCAGTCGGTGCCTCTTAGTGCAGAGATTAGACCCATTACCCGTGCCGGAATGAGTGCGAATACGGGGGATACCTTGGTGGAACTGCTTTATAAGACCGGGCAGGGTAACGAAGAGGCCTTTACCTTGTTTTACCGGAATACCGCGGGCCGGGTCCATGGGCTGGCCAGACGGGTGATCCGCGACCCGGACCTGAGTAGTGATACCTCGCAGGAGGTGTATTTGCAGGTGTGGAGGACAGCGGCTCTCTATGATCCTTCCGTTGGTAGCCCGATGGCTTGGCTGATGATGATCACCCACCGCCGTGCGGTGGATCGGGTCCGATCGGAACAAAGCGCCACCAACCGTGCCGCCCGGTACGGGGTGGCTGTGTTGGTCACTGACTATGACTGCACGGTGGAAACCGTTATGCACCGGGTTGAGGTTGAGTCCGTGGTGGGATGCCTGAAAACCTTGACCAGTATGCAACGAGAATCGATACAGCTCGCCTATTACGGTGGCCTCACCTACCGGGAGGTGGCCGAAACGCTCGGTGTGCCGCTGTCGACCGTCAAATCCCGGATCAAAGACGGGCTGCTGCGACTAAAAACCTGTATGGGGGTGAGCTGAAGACGCGACTGCGGCATGGCCGGCCGGAACTAACCCGTCAACTCAATCAGAGGACCCGCACCGTTGCGCGGGGCACGGCAACCAAACCCATCCCACTTATTCCACAACTGATGAAGGAGAGAAACATGTTTGAACACTTCAACACCCCTGAGGAAATTTTCAGCTTCAAACTTGGTTCTGCGCTGACCATGGAGCGCGACACCTTGGCCATGCTCGGTGAGCTTGAGAAGGCGGCGAAGCGACCGGAGCTCAAAGCGCTGCTGAAGGACCATGCCAAGGAGACGGAACAGCAGATCGACAACATTGAACGTTCCTTTGAGCTGCTCGGAGAAGAGGTCAGCGACTCCCCTTCTCCGGTCACCAAAGCGATGGCCAAGGAAGGGAACTCGATGCTCGGCAAGACCGACACCAGCCTCGTCGACGTCGTAATTTTGGTCGGGGCACTGGAAACCGGGCACCACAAAATCGCTGTTTACGAAACGTTAGTGACAAACGCGCAAGCCCGTGGCGCGAGTGACGTTGCGGCCCTGCTGCGGCGGAACCTTGACCAAGAGGAAAACGCTAAAGACAAAGTCAAGGCGTTCGGCAAACGCATCTCGACCGACGGCATCGCCTACCCATAAAGCCAGCACCCACACCAGCAGAAAAAGCCAGAAACCCCATGAATGCTGGATTGATTGTGTCAACTAGGCAGGTGAATCGATTCACCACGCGTCGCTGACCCTCCGCACCGGCATCCCACTGGAGGTGCTGCGCGATCAGGTGGCGCAGTTCCCCATCTTCGACGAGGCATATTTTGCGGCCCTTGAGAAGTTCAGTTCGTAAATTCCTTGGGTAGAAGGATAGGGCGGAGGGTGAATCCCTAGGGGGGGTCAAAGCCTGGCAGCGAAGCCGTGGTGAAGATGATTGCGCGACGGGGAGACGTTCCCAGCACGAGACAGGCGTAGTCGGGGCAGGAAGAGTCGGAGGACGTGTATGAATACGAGGAAGTCCAGTGGGCAGGAGCAGTCAGGGGCGGTCATTTCGGACTATGGTCTGCTCGGTGACTGTCAGGGATCGGCTCTTGTCTCACGGGAGGGATCGGTGGACTGGTGGTGCCCAGCACGGTTTGATGCGCCCAGCGTGTTTGGCCGCCTGCTCGATGTGGATGCCGGATACTGGCTCATCTGTCCGACAGAAGATTTCACGGTCGGCCGACGGTACCTGCCGGGCACGATGGTCGTGGAAACGGACTTTCACTGCGGAAGCGGGGATCTCCGGCTCACGGATGGCCTCTCTTTAGGAAGGGGGGAGCGGGGGCACCAGATCGGGTATAGGTCCCCGCAAATGCTCGTCCGCCGGTTGGAGGTAAGCCGGGGGCAGGTACAGGTGAAGGTCGAGTTGGCGCCAAGGATGGAATACGGGCTCATCACGCCGGGCTTCACACGGACTGCTGCGGGGTGGGAAATAGCAGGAGGCGCTGACCGGCTATCCCTAACCGGCGACATCGCACTCAACGTCGAAAACGGGTCTGCGGGCGGAACGTTCACCCTCAACGCCGGTGAGAGCGCGATGTTCGCCCTGCAACATCGCAGTTCGGTCGACGGTTCGGTTAATAGTTCGGTGGTTGGTCCGGTTGACGATGTTGGTGGGGAGCCGGATGGTGCGGACCGGCTCAGGGACACGATCGCGGCGTGGCGGTCGTGGAGCGAGATTCATCAGAGTTATCAGGGGCCCTACCGGGAGCAGGTGCAGCGCAGTGTGCTGGTACTGCAGGCCCTGACGTACCGCCCGACCGGGGCAGTGGTCGCTGCGGCGACGACTTCGCTGCCGGAGGAACCCGGCGGAAGCGCGAACTGGGATTACCGGTTCGGATGGCTGCGTGATGGCAGTCTGACCCTTAAAGCGCTGTGGGTTGCTGCGTGCGCCGATGAGGGACAGCAGTTTTTTGATTGGATCACTTCTTCAGCCGGCCCGACGCGGGAGGGCCACCTGCAGATCATGTTCGGCGTCGGCGGGGAACACGACTTGAGCGAACATTCCCTTGACCACCTCACCGGGTATGCGCAGTCCCGGCCGGTACGGGTCGGTAATGATGCCTGGAACCAGACCCAGCTCGATGTCCTCGGGGAGGTCTTCGAATGCGCGTGGATACTGCGTGATCAACTCGGGGAACTACCAGCCCAGACAGCGGGGTTTTTGGTGGCGGTCGCTGACCGGGCCGCGGGGACCTGGCACGAAAAAGACTCAGGAATATGGGAAGGACGCGAAGGCGACCGGAACTACCTGACATCGAAGTTGATGTGCTGGGTAGCGCTGGACCGGGCGGTGAAACTCGCCGACCGCCTCGGTGCTCCTGACAAGGTGGCGGGGTGGGAGTCTGAGCGCGACAAAATCCGGGCGGCAATCCTGGAGCGGGGCTGGAACAGCGAGGTCAACGCGTTCACCGGTGCCTTCGATTCCGATCACCTCGACGCCGGTGTCCTCTTGATGCCGATGATGGGATTCCTGCCCGCCAACGACAACCGTGTCCTGGCGACGATGGACGCCATTGAACGGGATCTTTCCACCGGGGCCCTGGTCCAGCGGTGGACGGATGCAGGAGATGAGGGTGCGTTCATTATCTGTTCCTACTGGTTGGCCGCCGGACGGGCCATGGCAGGCCAAATTGGGCAGGCGAAAAAAATCTTCGAGACCGTCACCGGGTACGCCAACGATCTCGGGCTTCTCTCCGAAGAAGTTCACATTCATAAAGGGACCCTGATCGGTAATTTCCCGCAGGGACTCTCACACATCGGCCTCATCACTGCCGCCTCGGCCATCGCGCAAGCCGAACACCCTGAAAACCAGCAGGACCACCAACACTGAACTTCCAAACCACCAATGAGCACCAACTAAAGGAGATGGAAAGAAGTTATGGGAAAACTGGAGAACAAGGTGGCCTTCATCACCGGATCCGACTCGGGGATAGGTCAAGCCACAGCCGTCGAGTTCGCCCGCGAGGGCGCCGACATCGTCGTGCACTACCTCGAGGACGAAAAAGGCGCCAACACCACCCGGGAACAGGTCGAAGCCCACGGTCGTCAAGCGATCGTGGTTCAGGGAGATCACGGCGACGAGGCCAAGGTGCAGGAAATGTTCCACGCCGCATTCGAAACATTCGGGCGGATCGACATTCTCATGAACAACGCCAGCGTCGACGCGTCAGGGACCTATGTCGCGGATCTGGAGATCGCCGACTTCGAACGCACGATGCGCAGCAACCTCATCGGGCAGCTGATCTGCTGCAAACACTTCATTAACCATCGCAAGCAGCAGGGCGGCGGCGGAAAAATCATTAACACAACCTCGGTCCATGAAGAGCAGGCACGAGCAGGCGCGGCTGACTATGACTGTTCCAAAGGCGCCCTGCGCAACCTCACCCGCACCCTTGTACTGGAGGTCTCCGAGCTCGGCATGACGGTCAACAATATTGCCCCCGGTATGGTCCTGACCCCGTTCAACCAGAAAGCGATCGACGACCCCGAATATCGCAAGGAGCAGGTCAAAAGCATCCCCCTGAAAAGAGCCGCTGAACCCGGGGAAATCGGTCGTCTGGCTGTATTTCTTGCCTCCACCGACGGAGACTACGTGACCGGGGCGACGTACGTGATGGATGGCGGGCTGATGCAAATGTCCGGTCAAGGCGCCTGATCCCGCACCGCACAATAAGCAGCACAGGCCGGGATCTGGATGACCCGGCAGGCATTGCACCGGCATATCCGTTCCGCTTGTCGAAGAGTTGCGGCTGGGCGGAGGGAAGACCTCCGCCTAGGTGTGGGCCCTTCCGGGTGGATCACGAGACCGGGCGCTTTGTGACCGGGATGGGCAGGGGAGGCGCCGGGAACAATCGGTGCAGCCGCTTGTTGGAAGAATAACGAACCGCGTTGTAGAGGACGCGTTGTTGTGGATGGATAGGAACGGGAACTACACGGGCTTCGTTGCTGGTTGAAGGACCGTTGAGCTATTGATGCAGCCGCATCACGATGAAAGGATTATTGATGGTGTCGATGTCAGGTTTGGGGTACGAAGCACGGCCGCTGTCGGAGGCCGAGGCGGAAATCTATGTCGCGTCGGTGTGTTTCAAGACCGGCCCTCCGGGGGCGGTGGGCGTGGAGATCGAGAGAATTGTGCACGATCCTCTCGATCTGGGGCGGGCTGTACCGGTAGCGGAAGTCCAGGCTGCCGCTACTAAAACGGAAGGCAAGCTTCCCGGCGGTGGTGTCATCACCTACGAGCCGGGAGGGCAGCTCGAGCTGAGTTCGGCGTGCGGAGCGGACCTTCCCGCGGTCATCGAAGCAGTAAGATCCGATCTGGCTGTTCTTGACAGGTCTATCGAGAACGCGGGCCTTTCCTTCAGCAGCGTGGCCCTGGATTCGTCCCGTTCCCCGGTGCGAACGCTGGATCATCCACGTTACGCGGCTATGGAAGCCCATTTTGATCGTGCAGGTCCAGCCGGGCGGATGATGATGTGTTCCACCGCGTCCCTTCAGGTATGCCTGGATGCCGGTCTTTCCGGGAATGGTTCGGGTAGTGCGGTGCAGCGTTGGGAGCGGCTTCATCAGCTTGCTCCGGTGCTCGTGGCACTTTTTGCCAACTCCCCGTTCCGGCATGGGGCACCCAGCGGTTGGCAGAGCACACGTCAGGGCGTGTGGTTGAAAATCGATCCGTCCCGCACGTCGCCCGTTCCGCATTCTGATGATCCGCCCGTCGCGTGGGCCCGCTACGCCCTCGACGCGTCAGTGCTGTGCATCCCGGCGTCGCATGGTTCGTGGGAAGCGCCACGCGGTTTGACCATGCGGGGCTGGTTGCGCGGGCAAGGGCCCCGACCGGTCACGCGGAAGGATCTCGACTATCATCTCAGCACGCTCTTTCCGTTCATCCGTCCCCGGGGTTTCCTTGAGATCCGGGTGATCGATGCGCAAGCCGGTGCGGACTGGGAAGCCGTCGCAGCGATCACGACGGCGCTGGTGGATGACGAACGGGCAGCTGACATAGCTGCCGATGCATGTACGCCAGTGACTGCGCTGCCCGATCCGATGACCGCCGCGGCACGGGACGGGCTGGCGGATCCGGTCCTCGGCTCAGCAGGGCGTCGTTGTGCTGAGGTAGCGCTGGGCGCCATGGAACGGCTTAATGTCGATGCCAGTACAAGAACCAGGGTGGAAGCGTTCATCGAACAGTATGCAGCGCGCGGGCGCTCTCCCGCAGACCAGCGGATCGACGCTTGGCGCCGCACCGGCCGGTTTTTCGATCTCGAACAGCGAAAGGAAAACGTCCGATGATGAACTATGAGGTTTCCGCGGGTGCCTGCGCTACCCCTGAAACATTGCGTGCCCTCATTGCGGAGGGCCTGGAGCATACGCGCCGTCGTACGCATGTCCTCACCGCGTGTGACGAGGAGGAGTTACTCAAGCAGCATTCTCCGCTGATGTCTCCACTGGTGTGGGATCTGGCGCATGTAGGTAGCCAGGAAGAACTATGGCTGGTCCGCGATGTCGGCGGGATGGAGCCCCTGCACCCTGAAATCGACAGGCTTTACGACGCCTTCGAGCATTCGCGCAGCAGCCGCCCCTCGCTGCCGCTGCTGGCACCCTCGGAATCCCGGGGTTACCTTGCCCAGGTGCGCTCCAAGACCCTGGACATCCTGGAACGGGTTCCTCTGGAGGGTTCGCCGCTGCTGGAGGGCGGGTTTGCGTTCGGCATGATGATCCAGCACGAGCAGCAGCATGCCGAGACCATGCTGGCCACCCACCAGCTCCGGGTAGGAGAACCCGTATTGCATGCCGTGGATCCGGCCCCCGGGGTGCTGGCCAGCAAGGCAACCTTGCTTCCGCCGGAGGTGCAGATTTCGGCAGGGTCATTCACGATGGGCACATCGGTGGAACCGTGGGCACTGGATAACGAGCGGCCCGCCCATGAGGTGCACGTTCCCGGCTACTGGATCGACACCGTTCCCGTCAGTAACGGCGCCTTTCTAGATTTCGTGGACGACGGCGGGTACGCGAATCCGAACTGGTGGACGCCGGAGGGGTGGAGCCATTGCAATTATGAAGGACTGACAGCGCCGAAGTACTGGATGCGGGACGGCAACCGGTGGTGGCGTACCCGTTTCGGTGTCGTCGAACCGGTCCCCCTCGACGAACCGGTACAGCACGTGTCCTTTTTCGAAGCCGAAGCCTACGCCCGGTGGGCCGGGCGGCGTCTACCCACGGAGGCTGAGTGGGAAAAGGCCGCACGGCACGATCCGGTCAGCGGCCGTTCCCGGCGTTATCCGTGGGGTGACGAGGATCCGACGGCCCGGCATGCGAACCTGACCGGAGCAGCGCTGCGGCCTTCCCCGGTCGGGTCCTACCCTGATGGGGCATCAGCGCTGGGGGTCCGCCAGTTGATCGGGGATGTATGGGAGTGGACTTCCACCGACTTCGGCCCTTACCCGGGATTCCGGTCGTTTCCTTACCGGGAGTACAGCGAAGCCTTTTTCGGTGGCGGCTACAAGGTGCTGCGCGGTGGCTCCTGGGCGGCCGGCGGAACGGCGAGCCGGGGAACGTTCCGAAATTGGGACTACCCCATTCGACGTCAGATCTTCACCGGCTTCCGGACCGTCCGGAATGACGCTTCAGGTCGGGGGGAATAGAAATGTGCCGTCACCTGGCGTTCCTGGGACCGCCGACCTCGCTGGCCACGCTGATCTCGGCGCCCGAACACGGTCTGCTCCGGCAGTCGTGGGCGCCCCGGTTCCAACGCAACGGCACGATGAACGCGGACGGGTTCGGTGTCGGGTGGTACGCCGCAGGAGATCCCCTGCCAGCCCGCTACCGACGCGCCGTGCCGATGTGGACGGACCAGTCCTTCGCTGACGTGGCGCGGGTCACTACCAGCGGGGCGGTTCTGGCTGCCGTCCGTTCGGCTACACCTGGTACGACGCCGGACGAGGCGGCCGCTGCCCCCTACGCTTCCGGGAAGTGGCTATTCAGCCACAACGGACGGATCAACGACTGGCCACAGTCCGCGGAGGCACTTGCCGCCACACTGCCGCCGGCACGGCTACTCGCCCTCGAAGCCCGGGTCGACTCCGCCCTGCTGTGGGCGCTGGTCCTAGAGCAACTTGATTCCTTGGACCACGCGGTTGAAAATTCCCCTGCGAACGCTCTTGCACGTGTAGTGACCGATGCCTCCGCCGCCAGCACGGGCAGGTACAACTTCCTCCTGACCAATGGAACCACGATTGCTGCCACAACTGCCGGTGATACCCTTTTCTGGCGCTCAGATCACAGGGGGACCATCGTCGCCAGTGAGCCCTCCGACGATGGCACAGGGTGGCACGAGGTTCCGGACCAGTCCCTACTGGTCGCCACTTCACACGGCATCGACATAAGCCCGCTATTTTCCGCAGAGATGGAGCCCGCGCTCACATGAACCCTTCAAAAACCGCACTCGAAATAGTCCACCATCTGCCCCCGCACTACCTTGAGCGCACCATACGTGAAGACGTACGCGCGGGGTTGACCAAACCGGACAAAACTTTGCCGCCCAAGTGGTTTTACGACAAGAGAGGCAGCGAACTGTTCGAGCAGATCACGCAGCTCCCCGAGTACTTCCCCACCCGCGCCGAACGGCAGATCCTTAAGGATTACACAGCGGAGATGGCGGCGGCCAGCCCTACCGAGACGCTTATCGAACTCGGCTCCGGCTCCTCAAGGAAAACCCCCCTGCTGCTTGACGCGCTGAAGGAAGCCGGGGACCTGCGGAGCTATGTTGCCGTGGACGTCAGCGACAGTGCACTAACCGAGGCGAACAGTGAGCTGTCCCGAAACTATCCCGATCTGATCCTGCAGGCTGTGGCCGCCGATTTTGAATTGCAGCTGCAGCTGCTCCCGAGGGTTGGACGCCGAATGGTGGCATTCCTCGGCGGCACCATCGGGAACCTCGAACCAGATGCCCGGGCTCGGTTCCTGACCCAAGTGCGGGAACTGTTGGGTCAGGAGGGCGGATCATTGCTGATCGGCACCGGCCTGGTGCAGCCGCCGGAGATCCTGATTCCCGCCTACGATGACTCGAGCGGTGTCACCGCTGACTTCAACCGCAATGTGCTGCGCGTCCTCAACGCGGAGTTGGGGGCTGATTTCGACGTCGAGGCGTTCGAGCACGTGGCGGTGTGGAACGAAACTGAGGAGTGGATCGAGATGAGACTCCGAGCTACACGTGCCATGCAGGTGAGCCTGCCGGGCGCCGGATTTGAAATCAGCTTCGACCGGGGTGAAGAATTACGCACCGAAATATCCGCGAAATTCCGTCCCGCGGGAATCACAGCAGAACTTGAAAACGCACACCTCACCATCGTCGGGCAGTGGACGGACACTGAGGGACAATACGCGATGACCTTAGCCGAACCCCTCTGAGCCACCTATCAGCGGAACGGTTGTTCAATTGTGGAAAAGCCATGTTCGCGTGACTGTCCGTCCAATCAAGTGAAGTGAGCACATGAATTCAGGCATTTCACATACGTCCGCCTTGCGGCTTTTCGCCTCGGAATCAGTAACCGCGGGCCATCCGGATAAAATGTGTGACCAGATCAGCGATGCCATTCTTGATGGTCTGCTGGCGCAGGATCCCCACTCGCGTGTGGCTGGCGAAACGCTGGTGACCACAAGGCGTTAGAGGCACGGCTGCGGGAGCTGGAACGGGAGAATGATTTTCTGAAAAATGTTTCGTTGTTCTTCGCCAGAGAATAACGTTAGAAGACCTCTACCGCTTTGTTCAGGAGAAGAACGCCGAATTCCCTGTTACCTGGATGTGCGCCCGGCTGGCATTCCGCGGGTCTCGTACTACCGATGGCTGGACCGCAAAGAATCGGCGATGGCTGCCCGGCACCGAGAGCTGGCCGGCCACGTCAAGGCCATGTTTGATTCCTCCGACGGGATCTTCGGCCACAGGATGGTCCACACCAAACTCACCGCAGCCGGAGTCGAGGTTTCCGTCGGAACGGTGGCCGCGATCATGGCGGAGAACGGCTGGGCGGCCAAGGGGATGCGCGCGTTCAAACGCACGACCATCCCCTCGGATTCCGACAAGGGTCTTCGCGGACCTTATAGGGCGCTTCCATCACACCAGAAACTAGTGCCATAGGTCACCCGACTATGGGAGAGAGAGCGCTAGTTGGCCTATCCGGGATCCCTGCAAGGGATGCCTAGTACCGGGATTCATCCGCTACTTCAGACCGGAGTGGGCATGCGTGAGCAGATAAACGCGGCGGTGTAGTTCGAGCTTTCGTTCGGTCTCCCGCCGTCGTTCACCCTGCTGGCTAAGGATCGTCCGCTGACCGGCGCTCCTACCTTTTTCAAGCTTCCTGGACTGAGGAATCGCAGGCCGCACTAGCGGAAGGATCGGTGAAGCACCCAACCGGGCGTGGGTTTGCTCTGAACTCATGGTCAATCCTTTGCTAGGTGAAGCCTAGAACGATCCGTCTCACCCATGATCCGGTCCAGCGCCCCTTTTGCATAGGGCTTCGAAAACGACGGCCACAATTTCGCGCTCTTTCAGCTGTTGACCACGTGGAGAAATGATTACCTTCGCACGAATGGGAGGCTCAAAATCGGATTGCCCCAAATTTTTTACTTCCGCCTGGATGCACTGCAATCGTCGGTGATCCACCCCAAATTTATGACGGGCAGATTCGCATTGTCTTGGTTTGCCTCCACGAATAATAGGGGCAGTTCTGCGCGAACGCCCAGTGTCTTCGTTCGAGTGAACCCTGGTGGATGAGACCGGCTGGCGTGATGAACACGAGCGCCAGAATATTTGGACCATGCTGACCCGCGCGTCGCTTCACACATCAACCTTCGGATGACCTATATGGAACCGTCTGTTGTACTCACAGACAACTCAAGGACCAGGGAGCGGCGGCGGTTCAATGGGCGGTGGTTCGATGGGCGGTGCTGGGAGCGGCGGCGGTTCGATGGGTGGCGGTTCGATGGGTGGTGGTTCGATGGGTGGTGGTTCGATGGGTGGTGGTTCGATGGGTGGTGGTTCGATGGGTGGTGCTGGAAGCGGCGGCGGTTCAATGGGTGGTGCTGGAAGCGGTGGTGATTCGATGGGTGGAGGGAGCGGCGGCGGAGGGAGCGGCGGCGGTTCAGTGGGCGGCGGAGGGAGCGGTGGTGATTCGATGGGTGGAGGGAGCGGCGGCGGTTCAATGGGTGGTGGAGGGAGCGGCGGCGGTTCAATGGGCGGTGCTGGAAGCGGTGGTGGTTCAATGGGCGGCAGCGGTGCTGGTGCACCCGGACCTGGAGGTGGCCCCTGTGGGGCAGGGGCAGCTGGGGATGAGGGAACTAATTCACTCGGTGCAGGCGCGGATTCTTTCGGTGACGGTGTTTGCGGTTCTGGTGCAGGTTGGGTTGGATCTGATTGGTCGCCGGCCCGGGTATCGAGGTGGGTGCGGAGGGCGGCGATGGCGTCTTCTATGCGTTGCTGCCGGTCGGGTGGAACGGATCCGCTGGACGCCAGGGCGTCCAGGCGGACGCTGAGTTTATCTAGAATTTTTAGGGCTTCTTCGTAGTTTTCGTCGACGGAGAGCCGTGTGACGGCTAGCACCTCGGATTGGAGCTGTCGGGCCGCGTCCGGGCTGTAGCCCCCTGAGGTGTTGCTGCAGCCGCTGAGCAAAGCCACGCTGAGAGCTACCGCCGAGGTGCGGTTGAGGAATCGGGTGATTGTCATTGTGGTGCCACGCTGTCCTGTAGCTCCTGCAGTAGATCCCCGAGTTCCCCTGGGGCCGCAGGATAGGGAACGGGAACGGGGGAGGGTCCGTCTCCGATGTCGATGGCTGGCACTATCAGCACCGTTAAAACCAGCAGCGCAACTGCCAGGATAAGAGCTATCAGCGCCCATTGCATGGCGCCCGGTCTGCGGCGCTGCCCCGAAGGGTCCTGCTTCCCTTCCCGATGCGGCTGCGCCAGATCCCCGTCCGGTGGGGTGATGATTGAATGCGAGGGTAATTTACCTGTCCTGCTGGCGGTGGGTATGGCTGAGGTTTTCTGACCATCCTGCGGCGCATAACCTTGCCGGAGGGCTGAGGTTGGCGTAATCGTTGAGATGGACTCTAGATCTGATGTCCTTTGATCATCACTGTCTGTTGCTCGCGGAGTACCGGAACCGGGGAGAGAACGTAGCGCTAACGCTGTATCTGCGGCGCTGGGGCGCTCTAAGGGATCCCGGGCGGTCATGGCCTGGAGTAGCTGGGTCCAGCCGCTGCCCAGCGCGACAGGAACCGGTGGGCCGCGATACAACCGTGCCGCAGCGGATGCTGCCGCGGGCCCCGGGAAAGCGGTGTTTCCGGTGAGGCATTCCAGTAGCACCAGCCCCAGAGAGTAGATATCGCTAGCTGGAGTGACGGAAATGCCCTCAGCCTGTTCGGGGCTCAGGTAGGCGGCAGTGCCGATGGACTGTCCAGTGGCGGTCAACCGTGTCCCGTCCATCAGCCGCGCAATGCCGAAGTCCGTGAGTTTGGGGTTCTGCGCCCGCTGAGCGTCCCCATGGCTACCGAGGAGGATGTTGGCGGGTTTCACATCGCGGTGGACTATGTCGCGGCCGTGAATGTATGTAAGGGCGTCGGCCACTCCGGCGCCCATGGCCACTGTCTCTTCTTCGGTGAGTGGCGCATTGTATTTGGCACGGTGGAGATCCTCGCCGTGGACCAATTCCATGACTAGGTAGGCTTGCGGGTGTAGCGTTGCGGTCTCCGTGCCGACGTCAAAGACCGTGACGAGGTTGGGGTGGCTCAGTCCGGCCAGGACTCTGGCCTCGCCCTGCTGCCGGTCGGTCTCATCATTTCCGATCGCGCCCGCACGGAAAAGCTTGACTGCCACGTCCCTGCCGAGTACCTCATCGCGCGTCTGGTACACCGATGCCATCCCACCCTGACCGATGAGAGTGCCAAGCCTGTACCGCCCGCCAAGGGTCATACCGGTTGGCACACCGCCAGGTATTTCCTCCCCTATAACAGCATCTCTTACCCCAGATCCCGGATTAGGATCCTTGCTATTCATTTTCCGAGTCCAAGATCGACAGGTCGGGTTTGTCCGGATACCCCGAATGGTTGCGGTACAGGTTGGGATATCCGGTATTGCGGTTGGCCTTGTTCGTGTGTGGGACTGGCATATTGGGGGCGGCGTCCGGGTTCCGGGTTAACATTTCAGGGACCTTACAGTGTGCTGGGGGCGGTAGTTCATCGCCTAGGCTGCTTCCAGGCAGCTTCGTAGTTGTAAGAGTCCGTTACGGATGCGGCTCTTGACCGTTGGCAGCGGCAGGTCAAGTTTTTCGGCGACTTCCCGGTAGGTAAGCCCTGCGTAATAGGCCAGGGAAATTGCTTCCCGTTGCACGTGGGACAGGGTTTTCAACGACGCGATGACGCTTTGGGCTTCGATCCTGCCGATGGCGCCCGCCGCCGTCTCGTCGTATTCGATGGTTTGGGTGGCCGCACCCCAGTTCGCCTCCCGGGTGATGCGCCTCTGTTCTGTGCGGACTTTATCGACGGCTCTGCGGTGGGTGATGGTCATTAGCCAGGCCAGGGGTGTTCCTGCGGCGGGACGGTATTTGTGGGCATCCTGCCACACCACCAAAAATATTTCTTGGGTGGTGTCGTGGCTGAGCGAATCATTAATGATGACTCTGCGTGCTAGTCCGTACACCCGGCCCGCAGTGTGGTGGTAGAAGGCTGTAAAAGCCTCACGGTCTCCGTCAGCCGTGCGTAGTAACAGTCCGGTGAGCGCAGCACGATCAGCTTCGGCCCCAACCCCGGGATCGGACTTCGGGCGTTCAAAGTTGTTCATTGCACCCATCTTGTAGGTCCAGGCAGCACCCCAGCGGGCTGCCATCACACCATGCGAGCGACGCGAACGCCCGTTCTTAATCTTTGATTCGTGCACATAATTTCCGAACACCAGACCGGGCTTTAGCCTCCAATTTGATAGTAGTCTGCTGGGCTGCGGTCCGTAATGGTCAGCAGGCTTGCTAGCCATTTTGGAATGCAATTGTGATGTACCGCTTCAGTCAGATATTTCAGATCATTCCCAACTGCACTGCCATAGACAGGCGGGTAGGTGCCACTGACACCGGGTCTTGACCTCGATCGGCAACGTTCGGTGGGTGTCTTAAAAACGATCGTCTACGCGGCAACACCTACCGTTGACGGCGTTGACGGCGTTGAGGGGGCGCGGCGCGGCGTCGAACAGTTCCGCCAAGCCCGGAAGCGCCTCGGCGCACCGGACAACCTCACAGAGGCAGGAATTGTCCTGGGGGCGCTCCAGAACACCATTATGAGCCGAGTCGCTACAACGAGTATCGACGATCTCCGCGACACTGGCCTATTGCTGACTCCCTTGATCCCGCACCGGGTGATCGTCCAGGAAATGCGCGTCACCCAGGAGTGGTACGGCAAATACAGAAAAGGCGCCCCGGTAGTGGACGCCTATACCCAGATCGCAGAACAGGTAATCCGATGACAGAGAACATTCAAGACCGGCCAGCAGCTCTCCCCGCCCGCCGCCGTCCGCAGCCTGCACCCGATGAAACTGTAGATCCGGTGGACTACTCACCAGCAGCTCAGGCCGTGGCCGCTCCAGCTGCCGCAGCGGGGACCACCCGAACTAGGCGCAAACGTGAACTCACGTTCCCCTTCAGCACCCGAATCTCTCAGGACGTTCAAGAACTTCTCGACGCCGCTGTAGAGGCCGAAGGAATCACCGTCCGCGAAGCCGTTGAGCAAGCAATCCGCACCAGGTGGGGCAAATAGCACCCTAACTAGCTCCCGCTTGGGCGAGGCCACCCCCGGTTAGGGGTGGCCGTTTCGCTGTCCAGTTAGTGAATCAACCCAGGGCATTAGAGCACGTCGCTCACGCTTAGCTACAGGCTTTTTCTGCTGACTGGGGGAGTGTATGCGCCTGCTCCACAGCTTCTACCGGCTGCGCCGGCCTTAGTGCCCAAGACTTTTCCCAGGCGCTTCGCTTATTTCCTAGAAAAACTCCCGTGCCCACGTCCCTACGGGTAGACCCTGTTCCGTCAGCCGCAGCGAGACAAGCTCGCCAGCAGGAAAAAGCGACGGGGAAGGGCAGGGACCAGCATGGTTCAGCAATTAGCACACCAGATAGACCTATTCGACGCACTGGAAGCAGCCGAGCCAATCACAGCACCGCTGAGTTTCACCGTCGAACCCCACAGCCGCGAAGAGTTCCAGAAAGCAGACACCCGCTGGAGGTACGAGCACGGCTCGATGGGAGCACGGCCACAGTCCCACATGTGGAGCAGCTGGGATTACCAGTACGGCAACAACTGCACCATGCACGGCGGACACCAAAGCTACGTGGTGAGCGCTGACACCCGCTGCGACCACCACCGCGAGAAATGCTCATGCGTGGGGGATCTGCTCTACCGCGTCTACTGCGAAGGCTGCGGAAACGTTACCGCTATTCACGACAACGAAAACGCCGCCGTAGAGGACCACCTAGACCAGTGCTGGCCCGGGTGGCGAAATCTCCCCACCGTCACGGCCACAGCCCAGGACAGCGGCGGGTACCGCTTCAAACTCCCCGAGGGATACCCCGAAGCCTTCACCATCGACGGCGCACCCGTGCGAACCTCACGCGCCCCCGGAGCAAGGCGACACGTTCCCGGTCGCTCACCATTCGGCGGATACGACACCGGCCACACAGCATAAACAAATTCTGTCTATTTGGACTAGACAAAATGTGTCTAGGGGGAGTAGACCAAACCTAAGAGAACAAGCTGAACGGAAGGAAAAAAAGCAATGACTATCAAGAAGAACACCCGGACCCCCGAGGAACGCAAAGCCCAGGCCGAAGCCCTCCACAATCAGCTCACCAGTCAGGTTGAAGCGCTCACCAACACCGAGGAGTGGATGAAGTTCCTTGATTTCGCCCGCTCATTTCACGCCTACAGCCTCAATAACCTCATGTTGATTCTGGCCCAGCGCCCCACGGCCACGGCGTGCGCCGGTTTCCGTCAGTGGCAAGCCAAAGGCCGACAGGTCAGTAAGGGGGAGAAGGCACTCAAAATCTTCGGGTACAGCACCAAGAAAATCACCGTGGAGAACGGCGAGACCGGCGAAGAGGAAGAAAAGAAGATCGCCCGCTTTCCCATTCTGAGCGTGTTCGATCTCGATCAGACCGAACCCATGGAAGGCGCAGAGGACTACTCAAACCCCACCACGCGCCTCACCGGCGAGGATGAGGCCGGAATCGCGGCCACCGTCACCAGCTACCTAGAGTCCTTTGGCTGGAGCGTTGAGCGCGAAGAGATCCCCGGAGAAACCAACGGCTACACCACCACGGACGGCAGCAAGCGCGTAGCCGTCGATGCCCGGCTCTCACCAGCACAGACAGCCAAGACCATGATCCACGAAGCCGCACACGTCCTCATGCACGCCGACGAGGACCCCGCCGAGTACGTGGCACACCGAGGCACCAAGGAGACAGAAGCCGAATCCGTGGCCTACGTCGTCGCCGGAATGCTCGGACTCGACACCAGCGCCTACAGCGTCGGCTACGTCGCCCACTG
This sequence comes from Arthrobacter glycogeni, assembly GCF_054510815.1. Taxonomy (NCBI): domain Bacteria; kingdom Bacillati; phylum Actinomycetota; class Actinomycetes; order Micrococcales; family Micrococcaceae; genus Arthrobacter; species Arthrobacter glycogeni. The sequence continues at coordinate 36,638 of NZ_JBTNDV010000009.1, read as the reverse complement.
GGCAGCAGCAGACATAGACCTCATCCGCAGCACCGCCGCAAACGTCCTCACAACAGTTCACACCATCGCCGAAGCACTCACCAGCACCGAAGCAGAACAAGCCGCCTAGCGTGTCTAGTCCCCCTTGACAAGCCTGTTGGTAGGCAGTACCGAGGGGGACCCGCTACTGGCGGTGCTACACACCAGGTCGAAAATGAAGGAGACTCACGCCATGATTGCAATTACCGTCTACACCAAACCAGGCTGTTTTGGCTGTGGCAAGACCATCGAGAAATTCCAAGCCGCAGCGGTTGAGCTCCAGATAGTGGACCTCGCCGAGACGCCCGCAGCGCTGGAGTACATCACCGAGGAACTGGGCTACTCCCAGGCTCCCGTTGTGGTGGTAGACGATGACACCCACTGGTCAGGACTGAATCCCGTCAACATTCAACGAGTCATTGATGCAGGCAAGCTGCCTAGTATTTTCTGTCTAGTCCCCCTTGCACTACTTGTGCTAGGGGGACTAGACTAATAGTATGAAGGAAATCAAAACGAAGCAGGCAGAGCAAGAGCTGTCCAAGGCTGGATTTACGGTAATCCGCACGGGAGGGAGGCACACCGTGTAGGCCAGTGCAGACGGGACGCAGACCGTCGCCATACCGCGACACCGCACCCTCAGCCCCGGAGTCGTCCGGCAGGTAGCTAAGTTGCTGCCGATCATCCCGCCGAGCTGGCGGTAACCATCGAGGGGGAGGCCGTAGCCGGCCTCCCCACCAAGGAGTGAGATAGACAGTGCAGACCTTCAATGCCGCCGCCCGACGAGAGGGTAAATGGTGGGTTATCGAGATTCCAGAACTTGGGGTAACCACCCAGGCCCGGAATGTCGCAGAGATTCAGGAAATGGCGACGGATCTCGCGGCTGTAATCCGGAATGTGGACCTCGCAGAGGTTCAGGTCACTGTGTCCATGCTGACACCGGAGCTACCCGAGGACAGTTGGCAGGAGGCGCGGGAGAAAACCTTACGCGCCCAGGAGCTCTCCAAGGAGGCCGCGGTGGCCTCTCGTGTGGTGGTTACGTCGCTGCGCTCCAGTGGGTACACCATGCGCGATATAGCGGCCATTCTTGGATTAAGTCACCAGCGAGTTTCACAACTCGCCCACGACAGCTAGAGCAAAGGAGATCCACTGTGAGGAACAAGCCTTATGCAGGCCCCAGTGATACCAACGATTTCGACGGATTGGACCCCGACGCAGCCGGGAAGCTGATGCACCAGTACCGGTTATTAGGGGATTGCTTCGAGCTCTCCGACGACGACGACATGATGGGCCGAGGTTTCCTCATCGAGGGCTGGGAAACCCTGTTGGAGAGCAAACAGTCAGACCTTGTGCGGGCGCAGCGGGAACTAGCGGCAGCGGTGAAACTAGCCCGCCACGAGGGCGCGATATGGTACGAGATCGCGGAGCTACTGGGGATCACCGAAGAAGAAACACGCACCAGGTACGCGCAGAACTAGACGCACTACTTTTCATCCGGGGCGGCGGGAGTGACCGAACCGACCCACACCCAGCCCTCACGCTGGATTCTGATTCCCGGCTCAAAGAAGGACACTTTAACGGCTGTTTTCGTCCACGCTGTCGCGTGTCCCTGAACCCGGTACGCGCTCGATGGGTAGCGAATCCACACGTACACCCTCCGTGGTGCTGGGAAGTCCTGTGCTGGGGTAGAGGGCAGGTCCAGTTCGGCCTCGGTGAGCATTATTGGTTCCTCACGCATCACCAGCTCTTCAATCCACCTATCCAACAGCCTGTCGTAATACCGCCTGTACCTTTTCGACGTGCCCACGGGACAACCGCCACCCTGCTAGCTCTCATAAACGGTGAGTACCCTTTTGATGTGAGGACCGCCAGAGATAGCGGCTCTCGGTGCCGGTGCCCTGGAAGTTACCCCCATGCTGTCCCAGGTCACCGGCACCACCACGTTAAAGCCCAGCACCGACACTTACCCGTCGCCGGGTGTCCAAAGATTACTTATTGGAGCGCGTCTGATTCGGGCCTGAAGAAGGACGCCGGTTGCCCCGAGTCGGTTCGCCCCTGAGGAACCCTTCCCCGAGGACCTGACCGTTTTGGATCAGTTCCAGACAGAAGTGCTCAACAGCAGAATGCATCGTCAACTTGATATGGAGTACATCTGCGATATTCAGGCACATCCTGAAGCCAATGTTCGCTTAGAGGAACTGACTGAAGAACTTGACCTCAGAGACAGCAAATATAGCTAGCGCTAAAGGGTCAGGGAACCTTCAATAATTTTGCCGGCCGTCTGCTGCAAGCCGAGACTGTGGGAACGCGAGTAGTGGCGGAGCCTGCTGAAGGCTTCGGTCATGTCCACATTATTGGTCTGAGAAATGACGCCCTTTGCCTGCTCAATCAGGACCCGGCTGTTCAACGCATTCTGCAGCTGGTCGTTAACGAGCGTGCTTTCGCGGATCGCGCGCTCCTGGAGCAGACCAATGGTCGCAACGTGTGCCAAGGCTTGCCCGATGGCTGAGTCTTCGTCGGTCAACGCACCGGGCTGGTGACCGAACAATCCCATAGCCCCAATTGTCCGGTCTTTCACGCGTAGCGGGATTGCGTGGATGGAGTGGAAGCCTTGGCTCAGCGCCGCGGCCTGAAATTCGGGCCAGCGTCCGCCCATGGAATCGATGCTATCGATGGTGATCACTACACCTGTTTTGAAGCATTCGACGCAGGGGCCTTCCCCGGCTTGGAGCTGCAATATCTCTACCAGTTGGGTTTCCTCACTCGTGGAGGCCACTACTTGCAGCTCCCCGTCAGGATCGACCAATAACAGGCCAGCTGCACTGGCGTCGAGCAGATCAACGGTCTCCTCCACCAGGGTTTGAAGGAGATCCAGCACATCGTAGTCAGTGACGAGTGTGTCTGTGAGTTTCACAAACGCTGCGCCAACCCGCTCCGCACGCGATGTAGTCACCATACGCCCACCTTACTCCAGCACAAGGTGCTGGTTCCGTTAAATAGTCGAGGAAAAATCCAGTTCACGAGCAACGACATCCTGGGCGGTTTCCGTGAGCGTGCGCCCGTTAGCAAACGCGTGGGCACGCAACAGCAACAGGGCATCCGCTGCCGGTAGCGTTGCCTGGACAAGAACCATGCCGGTGGCCTGATGAATTTCCCTACGCGATGGATAAGCATGTCCTGGAGATGATCCATCATCGGTACCAGCGCTGTCATTCAATAACTGGCGCAACACTGTCCACGACGTCTGGTCCGCGAGGGTGGACGCCGTGACTTGGTCGGAAAGGGTCAGGGTCCACGGCGACGTTCTATACAGTTCCACTACCCCAATATCGATCGTTCCGACGGCCAGCGGGAAAACATACAACGCCGCTGCGCCCGTCTCGGCTAGTGCTTTCCCAAATACGGGCCATAAATGGTGATCCGCGGATTGTAGATCCGGTAAGAGTACTGGGAGGCGGGTGCGGAGGGCTTCCCACCGTGGGCCTTCACCCAGATCGAACTGCAGCTCATCTAATCTGGCCGCAACAGGATCGGTGGCATGCAGCAACGTCGCGTTCATTGATCCGCCGAAGACGGACACAGAAGCGCCCGTGACCGGTAATTGTTCAAGAAACGGTGTGCACAGCCGGGCGTTATCCGAACCCAACTCCACGTGCATCTCAGTCATGGCTCCTCCGAAGCACCGCCCCGTGAATCGGTGCCTTCAATCACTCCCGGTATTCGGTCCTGGCTTAACCATAAACCCGCTGCTCAGCAGTGCAGGCGGAGAGACGTTCGCAGAAGCGCGTGCATGTCCAGTCAGCCCATCCTCGACCGGCTTAGCGATTAGTCAGCATACTCGACGAGCGAATCCGGCTCGATCAAGGGGTGAAAGGCAGCGGTCCCGATTATCCGCCTCGGACATGAATTGCCGTACCGCTCGCTGCGGTCTGACCTTTTGGTAGCGCAGCGCTTCGCTAAGCCTGATACACCTAGTGAAATCTGCTGTGCGAACAGGTGCTGGGGGCGTTTAGGGGTGGGTTCGCCCTTTAGCGCTGGCCCCGGGGGTCATCATCTCTCTTGTTCCTTTTGAGGCCTGCCAGACCCGCCAAGCCCAAGAGGCCGAGGAGACCCCACAAGCCCGCGTCACCGTCGTCGTCGCTTTCTTGGGTCTCTTGGGTAGCCGGTTCAGGCTCTACCGTGGCAGTGGCGGGAGCCGCCAGGCCGGTCAGTATGGCTAGGGACAGTGCGGCAGTGGCTGCAGTTTTGCGCATCGTTGTTCCTTAAACTTCGAAAAGACCTTCAACTGAAGGCTCAATCGTAAGCCTACTGTCTATTTGTTGTGCTGGCTACAGAATGTTGGTGAGGAGCGGGTGTCCACCCAGGTGTTCGGGTTAGGAGCTAGACGCCTCGTGAACGATCGATTCCATGCACTTCAACGGCATTAAATCGGTCTCGGGCTAACCATGGTTCCTTCTAGGAGGCTACTGTTAGGTAGTGCCCCAGACCCCGGCATGACCGCATGGACTATGCGGATGTCGATTAGATGGGGTTAGGATTCATGGCAACTCTTGAAAAGCACGGAGACGCCCAGAAGACTGGGCACCTAGCTCCGGAATTGCGGCTCAGCACCCTTATCCAGGTCAATACCGATATGAACTTCGCGACCGTGGTCATTCGCGGATCGTTAACACAGTCAAACTGTGACGCGCTGATCCGGATCGTTGTTCGCACCAGCTATTTAGCCCCCAACTTGAAAATCACTATCGATCTCAGCGGGGCTCGCTTAGTGGATCGCAAAGCTCTCAAAAGGCTAGAAATTTATCCATCGTGGACGGTCATCGGGCCCGTCCAGAAAACCGCCGTTGACGGTCAACCGGACACGCAGCCAAACCACCTAGGTGTGGGTTCAAACTGGCACGCTTCGTATCCGACATCGCCTCAATCAGTCGCTACCCACGAAGCAGCACTTTTGGCAGGAGAAGCAGACGGGAGTGAGTATGTGCACCCGGCTGATCCGAGCCGGATCGCGCCTGAGGAACCCTTCCCTGAAGACCTGACCATCCTGGAGCAATTTCAGTTAGAGGTACTTAACAGCAGAACGCATCGTCAGCTCGATATAGAGTACATCCGGGATGCACAACCGCACCCTGAAACGAGTGCTCGCCTGGAGGAACTAACTGAAGAACTTGACCGCATAGACAATCAGCACGACCTGGTCACTACTAGCGCCACTTTGGCCGCGAGCACCAAACTGATGCGCACCGCGGCGTCCGCCTATACTCCGATCCACTGGCCCTAGTGGGCCTATCTCCTGACGGAGCGGTTAATTTGAGTAGTCGGCAAATACCAGGAGTGCACTATGTCGTGTGAGTGTGAGGTTGGAATAGCGGCGGAGGCTGCCAAAGAGGGTCTCTGCTATCTCCTGGCGTGGCCTTTAGCTGGATCGGGACCAGCGATGAAACTATCTGCCTGCTCACAGGTGAATTTCCCGGTTCGAAGTGGTTGGGTCCCCGGGTAGGAGTCCAGTGACTGTGTGGCTATGTCGGATTCTCGGATTACTGCTGCCGCCGCCATTTCAGCGGTCTGAGTGCGGTATCAATAGAAAGCTTTGAGGGTATCTTTCGGCTAACGCGGGGTTTCCCCTCAGCCGACGTAAAATCTCGACGCTCGTCAGTCAAATGTTTTCCATGCTTCCAATCAGGCGTTGGCGCTATCCTGAGTTGCCTATAGAGGTACCCAAATAATCCTGCAGACTGCACCGCGGGAGGTTATAGACCGCCGGTGTGCCGGTGAAGGTAGGGAGTTACAGATGAGAACGTTCCGGATCAAACACTGGCTCAAGACCAGCCTCTGGTTCATTCCACTTTTCTTCATTCTTGGCGGGGTTGTCCTGTCCGTGATCACCACAACTATCGATGACGGCACCCTGATCCCTCAAAGCATCACCGGAGATCCGACTGCGGCGATGCAGATCCTCTATCTCATTTCCTTCTCAATGCTGACCCTGACCGGGCTGGTGCTCTCACTAGTGGTGGTCGTAGTGCAACTCGCCATGGGAGTGTTCTCACCGCGGATCGTCCGACAGATCCTGCAAGACCGGCCCAGCCAGGTGACCATCGGCCTCTTTGCCGGCACTTTCGCCCACTCCCTCCTCTCCATGAGGGCGGTCCGCACCACACCGGAAGGCGGCACCGTCCCGGGTCTGGCCCTCATCGCAGCAACCATCCTGGTGCTGTGCTGCATCGGCACACTGGTCTGGTACGTCAACCATATTGGGCAGGCGCTGCGGGTCGCTGCGCTCGTCGGATGGGTCGCGAACGACACCATGACCACCCTCGGCCATGTGCACCCGGATGAAGGCACAAATAACGACACCGCACCTGACCTGGTCGCCACACATATCGGCGGGATTATCTTCACCATCGACCACGCTCGCCTGGTCAACCTTGCCCACCGAAGTAACTGCCGGCTGGATGTGCTGTGGGCGGTCGGCGACTTCGTTCCCACCGATGCCGCGCTGGTGAGGATCAGCGGCACACCCACTAATCTCTCACACTCCGACGTCGTCAAGAACATTGCTCTCGGTCCCGAACGCACCCTAAACCAGGACGTGGCCTACGGAATCAGGATGCTGGTAGACATCGCCGAACGCACCCTATCATCTGGGCCCTTTCAGGATCCGACAACCGCGGTGCAGGCAATTGACCGGATCCACGACATCTTGCGCCAAATCGCGCAGCGCCCACTGAACTCCGGCGAATACCATGACGAGGACGGCACACTGCGACTGACCATCCCCGCCATAGGATGGCACGGATACGTCCGCCTCGCCTTCGACGAAATCCGTCAAACCGGGGCCGGCAGCCCCCAAGTCTCCCGTCGGCTCCGCGCGGCCCTGGAAGATCTCCTCTCGGTAGCGCCTCCGGCCCGCCGTCCGGCACTTGAACACCAGCTTTCCCTGCTCACGAACATGGCCAAAGACAGGGCTGGCAGCGACGCCGACCGGCAGGCCGCGATAATTGCGGACCCCTCCGGCATCGGATCAGGCAATGACGTCCTAGCAGAGTATTCCGGACCCGTGGTGCAGGAAAATTCAGTTACCTAACTTCCTGATTACATCCGGCAGCTGCGGGGCCGGATCTCCTATTCAATTGTGGATGCCTACAACGAAGCTCAGAAGTGGACCACATGGGCCGTAAGGGCTCTCAGCTCCCGCGGTAGGCACTCTGAACCGTCCCGGGTTTGATGCCGATCCCCCGGTTAAAGAAAGTCAGCCCGAGCCGTGAGGCGAGCGGGCTGATCATGATGAATAAAACTCACCACGCTCCGACCTGAGCACGCCTCGATAAGAATCCCAGAATGGGTGACCGTATGGCGTTAGCTGCACAAACGTAGGTCCCCACCAATCTGAAGCGGGCGCGAATAACGAGACAGACAGCTTGGCGTGTCGCCCACATCCCTCGTCTTACTCAGCACCGTCACTCAAACCATCGTTTGAGCGCATCAGAATTAGATGAACCATGCCGAGTAGAAAGCCCTCCAACGCGGAGCTGGAATCCAAACTGTGAGCTGCTGTGGAGATCTCGGACAGTGGGCCCTCTTAAAATGAGGGTCTACCGAAAGTAGAGATCAGCATGACCGCATCACGAAGACGATTTACCCAGGAGTTCAAGGACGAGCTGTGCCGCGAGGTGATCAACACGTCCAAGCCGATCAAGGACGTGGCCACCTCGTACGGTGTCGGTCCCGAGACGCTCCGCAACTGGTTGGTCAAGTACCGCCAGGCCAACGGCGGCACGGAGGCGGACCTGACGCTCTCGGAACGGGCCCGGCTGAAGGAGCTCGAGCGCGAAGTTCAAGAGCTGCGGGCAGAGACTGCCTTTTTGAAAAATGCCAGCGCTTACTTCGCGCGGGAGCAGCGGTAGTGAGCAAGTATGAATTCATCGATTCCCAAAAAGCCGACCCGTCCAATCTGAATGCAGTGGTGAAAATGTGCCGCTGGTTCGCCGTCTCGACGTCCGGTTTCTATCACTGGGCCACCCGTCCGAAATCAGCCACGGCGGCCCGCCGCGAGGCCCTGACAGCCAGGATCCAGCACTACTTCGAGGAGTCCGAGGGTACCTACGGGTACCGGCGCATCCACGCCGATCTCGCCGCGAAACGAACCGAGTGCTCTCCCGAGCTGGTACGGCACATCATGCGCTACCAAGGCCTGGTGGCCTGTCAGCCACGTCCGTTCCGCATCACCACCGAGACCGACGCTGAGGCAGCCGCGGGCATGCCCGACCTCGTCAAGCGGGACTTCACCGCTGACCGCCCCGGCGTGAAGTTCGTCGGCGACATCACCTCTATTCACACGTAGCAAGGGTTCGTCTACCTCGCCACCGTCATCGATTGTTACTCCAAGAAAGCTGTCGGCTGGTCCATCGCCGATCACATGCGCACCGAGCTCGTAGCGGATGCGCTCAAGAACGCCGCCGCTACGACCTGGATCGAGCCGGCCGCGATCTGGCACTCCGATCGGGGCAGCGTCTACACCTCGGCCGAGTTCAGGGCCTTGGTGACCGGTTTGGGCATGCGATCGTCAATGGGACGCACGGGTGTGTGCTGGGACAACAGCATGGCCGAATCATTCTTCTCAGCACTGAAAAATGAGCGTGTCTACCGGACCGTATACGCCACCAAATTACAAGCAAAACGAGACGTCATCCGCTACATCGAGGGCTTCTACAACAGTCGCCGCCGGCATTCAGCCCTCGATTATCGCCGGCCCAACGAAGTCCATTACAGTTACCAGCAGCCAGCCGTGGCAGCGTAGAGAAAAACCATCAAAACCGCTGTCCGAAATCCCCACAGCAGCCCACTCGGATACTGGACGAATGTCAGAAAAGACGCCCGAAGGTAGGATCAACATCGAACAAGTAACCCAAACTTCAAGTGGTCGGCTGGCATTGCGTCGACCTGTTCTTAGCGATGCGGACGAGTTGTTCCGAATGTACTCAGACACTCGCCTCATTGAATGTGACCCAATGCTCGCTCACCCTTCAATTACCCACACCCAAACAGTCCTCCAACGCAGAATCGCTGAGTGGCAACAGCGTGGGCACGGATTGTGGGTACTCCTGGAAGGTGGCCCGTCGGGCGAGGTGGTCGGCATGGGTGGCTGCCAGCTGCAAGCAGACATCGCATGGAACCTATCCTTTAGTCTGCGTCCCCAGAGCTGGGGGTGCGGCTACGCTCAGGAAGTCGCCCTAGCTGGCATAGGACTTGCCCAGTCGACACGTCCCGAGATTCCAATAACGGCTGTTGTCGCGGAGCGCAACACACGTTCCCAGCGGGCGATCGAAAGAGTTGGACTCCACAAAGAATGGGAGGGGCCGGACAACTACGATCCTGACCCTACGGCAATGATGCTGCTGTACGCCGACCGCGGATTATCCCAGGATCAAATTTCGGCCCTAACTCGCTAGCGACCTCTGTAAAGCTATTCGATCCGCCCGTCCAACAAACCATGGTTTTCGTGACGCTACAGAGTGAGACAAGGCATATAGGGTGGCGGGTCGAGCTATCTGTCGTGTTTCCCACGCAAGATCACGTTTGGTTTATGGCCCGGGTATGAGGAAGTTTCCGGTGGTCAGGTACCAGATGCCATCGACGGTCAGGGTGAGGCCGGCGATCGTGAGCACTGCGGTCAGGATGTGGTGCACGGTGGTTTGATGGCGGGTCCACCAGCCTTGAAACCAGGACACTGCTCTCTCATGTTGTCCCAGTGCCACCGCAACTAACAGCGCGGTTAGGGGCAGTTGGCTTATCAGGATCCACAGGCTGTGTGCCAGGAGGACCTGCCAGGTTGGTTCGTTTCTGCCCGCGACAACCACCAGGCCAACGAACGTCGGATCGAGGACGGCGGAAACGGTGAAGATCGCGCCAAGTCCTAGTAGGGCCGGGCCGCCCGGTCGGCGGCGCTGTGGTTTTTTGGCTGATGCTCCCAGGCGACGGAGGCGGCGGTACGCCCATACAAGTAGCGCTGCGGCGATCGCCAGTTCCAACACCGCGCCCACCGCTCCCTGCGGGATGAGGAATGCCCAGTCAACGTTGGCAAGCTGCCTGCCCACGGTGAGCGAAAGGAGTGTCCCAAACGCGGCGGTTCCCACAATTACTACTAGACCGTACCCGAGGATCCACGGCGTGCGGATGCCGCTAGCTAGTGCGCTGATGGCGATGAGGGCGCCCACCGGGTCGAGACCGGCAACTGCCAGGCCCAGAGCTATGCCGAGAAGACCACCCATGCGTGAATGCTAGCAGCAGCTTTTTCGGGAATCTGTGAAACTTTTCTCTGTACAGCCCATAGCTAAACTAGCCGGTCTCGTTCCGAGGCGTGCGTGCGCACGGTCTCAGGTTATTTGGGCGTGAAACAGTGCTGGCTCACAGAAAAGGGTGGGTACGACCCGAGCCGTACCCACCCTTGTGCAAGATCTAACGGTTACTTCTTGAAGGCGTCCTTGACGTTTTCGCCAGCACTTTTGAGGTCTGCCTTTGACTGGTCTTTCTGACCGTCGGCTTTCAGGCTCTCGTCGCCGGTTGCTTCGCCGTGACCTTCTTTTGCCTTACCGGTAACCTTCTCTGCGGCGTTCTTGATTTTGTCATCCAAACCCATGACTGCTCCTTACGCTCGACGTCCATCACCGGCCGACTGCCGGGGCATCTATCCACCCTAACGAACACGTCAACTAATCCGTCCCGCTGCAAGCAGGTCTGCTCGTTTCTGAGTCGTTCACAGATCGGATTAGCCTGGTTTGGTAGGGAAATTCAACCAGTGTTATGCCACCGGGATGGACTGCTTTTGAGGATCCGCTGGCCCTGGTAGCACTTCTCGCAGCAGATCGTCGAGGGTGACGACGCCAAGGAGTTTATCGGCGTCCACGACCGTGGCGAGCTGGACGTGGCCCCGCCGCATTTGTGCGAGAGCGTCGTACGCGGACACATCCGGGGTTAGCGCGAGGGCCGTCCGGGCGATGTCCATGGCTGGGGTTTCACCGTCGACGGCGAGAGTGTCGCGGACGTGTGCGACTTGAGAGTCCACGCCAGTACCAACGAGGACGCGCAGGTGCCCAGAGGATGCGGCGACGGCCTGGATGTCCGCGGCGGTCGCGGTTGCCGGTACCGATGTGGGGACGCGGTCGGTGCGGACGATATCGCCGACGGTGAGCGTGCCCAGGGATATTGCGCGATCGATTGGTCCGGAGAATTCCGCGTCGAGGACGCCGGCGTCGCGGGAGTGTGCGACCAGCTTCCGGATCGTGTCGGCGTCTTGACCGCCGGCGGCTGCCTTCTCGACGGGTTCCACTCCGGAGGCTTTGACCAGCCGGTTCGCGAGGTGATTGATCCACAGCAGAAATGGTCGAAGCGGCCAGGTCATTGCTCGAGCGGAGATGCCGGTTGCTTTGGCAGCCGTTTCGGGGTGAGCGATTGCCCACGATTTGGGCGCCATCTCACCGATGACCAGGTGCAGGAACGTGACGACGATCAGGGCGAGCATGAACGCGGTAACCCCGGCGAAGGCGGTGGGTAAGCCCCACTGTTCGAACACCGGAGAGAGCGCATAGTCAATAGCCGGTTTCGTTACTGCACCGAGCAGGAACGTACAGGCCGTGATGCCCAGCTGGGCGAAGGCCAGCATGACCGTGAGTTCGTTCAGGCCGCGAAGGGCAGCGCGTGCTGAAGCACTGCGTTCGGCTTCTTCTTCGAGCCGGTATCGCCGGGCGGCGAGCAACGCGAATTCGACGATGACGAAAAAAGCACTCGCCAAAATGAGGATTACCGTGATGATTGTGACCATCCACCAACTCATCGGGTCACCTCCTTGCTGCTGTGGTTTGAGTTAACGGGCGCATCGTCGCTGTTGTCGGTCTCGCTGTGACTGGATGGTGTCTCTTCGGCATCCAGATCGAGTTCGTGGAGTCGCACGATGAGTTGAGAGGGGACGTGGCGGTCAACTTCGGTGACTTCCACGTCGAGCCAGCGCTGCATCCGGAGATCCTGGACTGTTTCGGACGGTTTTTCGGGCAGGTCGATTCGCACGATGGAACCCACCGGTGGCAGGTCGCCGTGTTCGCTGATCACGAGTCCGGCAATGGTTTCGGCGTCGTCGTGGGTCATGTCATGGCCGATGAGGCGCTCCACCTCGTCGAGATGGACGTCTCCAGGCAGACTCCAGTGGGCTTCGCCGACGTTCACAGTTTCGTTGATGTCGAAGTCGTGTTCGTCGGAGATCTCACCGATGACTTCTTCGGTGAGGTCTTCGATGGTGAGGATGCCATCGAAATTGCCGTATTCGTCAACGACGCAAGCCAACTCGTTCCGTGTCTGCCGCATCCGCTCAAGCGCCAAAGGTAGCTGCATGGTGGTGGGCAGGACAACGGCTTCCCGCATCACTGTGGATACTGGTGCGTTGTGATTGTGCGCTCCGCGCAGGAGGTCGATGAGTTCGACGACACCTACGGGGTCGTCTTCGTCGCCGATGACCGGGTATCGGGTGTGTCCGGTGGACATCAGTGCCAGTACCTCGCCGATGGTGGTGTCCGGGGAGATCGAATCGACCTTAGAGCGGGACATCATGGCGTGCTCGACGTCGCGCTGTGGGAAGTCCAGGATCCTGTCGATAATCATCGACAGGTCATCGGGGAGGTCCCCGCTGACCCGAGAGTCCCTAATGATGGATTCAAGGTCCCGCGCGGTGGCGCTTTCGTCGACGTCTTCCAAGGGTTCGATACGCAGCAATTTGAGCAACAGGTTCGCTGCCACATCGAAGATGGTGATGAGCCAGCCGAACGCCAGCAAGTAGATGCGGGTGGGCATGGCCAGCGCCCTGGCCAACGGTTCAGGATTAGCGATGGCAAGGTTCTTCGGGTACAGCTCGCCGAAGATCATGGTCACCACCATGGCCAGTAATAAGGCGCCGGCTGTTCCGATGGCCACCGAGATGGCGGGGTCTATGCCGACCCCGCCCAGGAGTGTTCCGACGGACTGCCCGATGAGCGGCTCTGCGACGTAGCCGATGAGTAGCCCTGTAACGGTAATGCCGAGCTGGGCTCCTGAGAGCATGAACGAGGTGCGCTTCGTGATGGCCAGGACACGTTTGGCTTGGGCGTCGCCCTTTTCAGCCAGTGCCGCCATCTTGGAGCGATCCACCGACATGTAAGCAAATTCTTGTGCAACGAAGAACCCACACACGGCAATGATGGCCAGCGTCAACAGAATACCTACCAGCAGAGTCAGTACTGCTTCAATCATCTAACTTCACCCCCTCTTACATTGAGGGGGTACGAAGATCGACCCTCCTGATCGGGGGCACTGCGATGATTTTTCACAAAGAATCTCTTCCATAGGCGAAACAAGTAGTTTCAACGATACGGGAGACCCTAGGGTTACTGAGATTCCTTCCCAACAACACGATGAAAATCGGTTGTCCGCAAACGATGGTTTGGAGGACATGGTTGGGTGATGGTGGGCCATGTGGAGCGACACGCCGCGTTGTTTGTCTCGTTATTCGTGTCCGGTGAGACAGGCTGTGTACCTACGTTTGTGCATCTACCGCCAGCCGGTAGCCCAACCTGGGATCCGTTCATCGAGTCGGGCACTCCGATTCGAGTCCAGGGTGCCGCGGTGCTGGAGTCCACGCTGCGTGACCAGCCAGGTGGCTAAAGTGTTCTCGTGCTGATCGACACCTCTGCGGAATCGGGGAGGGCGACCTTCCCTGCGAAGGACGTCTGCGACTTCGGTGAGGCGTTGGTCCCACAGGCTGATTTCGGCTTGTCGCCGAGGGGTGCCTATCCAATCTCCGAGTGCATCGTGCATCAGTTCTTGTCGGCTGTTGCTCATGGACTCGTTGCGGATCTGCTTGCGCTGGCCAGCGACCCACACGGCGAGACGCTGTTCGACCGGGTCCGTGGAGAGAATGCGCGGCAATCGTCGGTGCCGCCGCTGAAACTTTCTCGCTTCGTGGAGACGGATTTCCCAGGAAGGCCGGGATGGCTCTCGCTGCAGCTGTGCGGCTGTCGGGGGAGCTGGGCGATCAATGAATATCAGGCGTTTACCGGCGAGTTCGGGATGGGATTTTTCGAATCTTCGGAGGACTCGGCGGACCCGTTTCTTCGGGACTCGACAGATGCGGGCTATTTGGTCGGGTGGTAGCCCGCGCAGGTACATCAGCTTCCACTCTGCCACGGAAATGCACGGACCCCAGTCGTCGTCGGGATCCTCCGCCTCTTGTCCGGCTGGGAGGGTCATGTCCACAGAATATTGGTATCAACACAATGTGCGGAAGGGCTGGTTGGATAGCAGTGCGGCGATGTCTTGTGTAAGTTCCTGCCATGCTGTGCCGGCGACTCGTGTCGGGCACGGCCCCCAACTGTCCTGAAAGCTTCGTTAAGGGCGGGTGAGGCGGAATTCGGTCCAGAGGGGGTAGTGGTCGGAGATCCGCCAGGACACTTCGTTCTTGGTGAGTCCGGTGAGGACAAGGGGTAGGAAGCCGATGTGGCCGGCCTTGCCGGTGTAGGTGAGGCTTTGGAGCATAGTCGTACCGTCGGGTTCGGAGAACCAGGCGATCTGGTCGTAGAAGTTTTTGCTGTTGTCGTCGTCGAAGATCGTGCGCGGTACGTCATTGAGTTCCGATGGAGGCCATAACCCGGTGGAGACAAAAGCTTCATAGAGGGGATCTCCGAGGCGGTCGAGGTTGAAATCTCCCAGGACGAGCAGATTCTCGTTGAAGTCATCGGGGCGTTTAGCCCAGTCGTGCATCCATTGGGCGAACGCAGTGATCTCCGGGAGCCGGTCGGTGGCTTTGTTTCCCCAGAGCACGTGAACGGTGGTGAGCACAAACCCCACGGTTCCGCGGGTGAAACCCGCGGCGTAGGGGGTACGGACGAATTGATCTGCCGGTGCGTCCGCTGTTGGGGGAAGGACGATCTCTCCGACCAGGCCGGAAGGTTGAACCCGGGTGGTGTCGTAAAGATAGGTGAGGCGTTCACCGTTGCCCGCCGGGCCTTCGGTGACGTCGGACGTGATGAACCGCCACGAAGAACCGAGCAAACCCACCAAGTACTGCAGGGCGGTGGTGTTCCTGCGCACTTCCTGCAGGGCGAGGACGTCGAAGCGGGACGCTATACCGGCGACGCAGGCCATGGCATGGAAGTCTCGTTTGGGGGAATCCGTCGGACCGGAGTTCCACTTTTCGCTCAGATCCCCGAAAGCCCGCAGGTTCCAAGTCGCAATCAGCAGGTTCGTAGCATCCTTGGCTGGCACCGTGGCGTCCAACGCCGCCCTTAGACGGTTCAGGTCTTCAGTGACTGCTGTGGGTGGGGTGACCTGAGCCATGAGTTTATCGAACCACACTCCAGGATTCTAGGAAATGCGCTGTCTTGCCTCTGGGGTGCTTGGCTCGCGTCGTTAGTCGGCAGGATCGGTGGGTGACTCGAGCTGGTCGAAGGCTGCGGAGAGTTCCTCAGCGGCGGGGAGGGCTTCTTTTTCGGCTGCTGGGAGGGTTTCGTAGGTGTAGGTGGAGACGGCCATGGGTGAATCCGCCCGTCCCAGGGCGTAGCGGACGGTGTGCTCGTTTTTGCTGCCGCAGATGAGGATGCCGACCGTTTCCCGGTGGGCGGGGAGTTTGAGTTTGTCATCGACCAGTGCGACGTAGAAGTTTAGCTTCCCGGCGTACTCAGGCTGGAACTTGCCGGTCTTGAGCTCGATGACGAAGTACCGCAACTGTGCGACGTGGAAAAATAGTAGGTCGATGTAAAAGTCGTCGCCGCCGACGTCGAAGTGCACCTGCCGGCCAACGAAAGCGAAACCAGGCCCAAGTTCCCGCAAGGTCTCGACGATCCGCTCCGTCAGCGCCCGTTCCAGGTCTCGTTCGGCGACCTCGCCGGTGAGGCCCAGGAACTCGAAGGCGTAGGGGTCTTTAGCGACCTGTTGCGCGAGTTCGGAATCCTTGGGGGAGAGGTGCCGGCCAAAATTAGACGGGGCAGCACCGGTGCGCTCCATGGATTTGTTCATGATCATGTTCATCAACACGTTTCGCGACCAGCCGTACTCCACCGCTGCCGCGGCATACCAACTGCGGCCTTTTGCGTCATCAAGCTTGTCGATTAGGACCATGATGTGACCCCACGGCAATTTCCCAGCAGTCTGCTGGGAAATTGGTTCAGCGTTCTGCCAGGCGGCCGCGAAGGCACGCATGTACTGCAGATTGCTTGGCGACAGGCCCTTCATCTGTGGGAACTCCGCACGGAGATCCGTAGACAGTTGCTTGATGACACCGGTTCCCCACCCTTGCCGCACCTGCTGGGAGAGAATCTCATTTCCGATATTCCAATACAGCTCGATGAGCTGGGTATTGACCGTGCGCAGCGCCTGAATGCGTGCATCACTAACGCGGCGCTTCAGCGCGTCGAGCGTTGACGCGTAACCATCAGGAAGAACAACATCGGCGGGTGTCATAGCCTCATTCTCCCGACGTAGGCCCCTCTACCGCGAATCCGAGCAGGCAGATTCATGTTTTGGGATGACTATCAGGGCGTTATCGGCGTCGATCAGATCGAGGTGTTTGTCGGAAGCGGCTGGCGCAGGCTTCCGGCAGCAGCAACTAGGTGCGAGCCGAAGAGGTGTATGTGGTCTTCGATCCGCGGTGCGGGGCCGGAGATGTTTAGCGCGGCGATTATCCTGCCGGAGAAGTCTCGTACCGGAGTGCCAATGCCGATGATCTCGGGGTCGAAGATCCGGTTTGCCACAGAGTATTGCCGTTGTCGGGACCGCTTTATTTCTTCGAGGAAGGCCGTTGCCTGGCTTTGTGACGGGTTGGCGTCCGATGTCTGTGCGATCTCGAGGATCTGGTCGTCGTCGTGGTCCATCAGCAGTGCCATGCCGCTTGAGCTGCGGCCTACCGGGATGGTTCGTCCCACCCAGCCTTGGGTTTCGATGGATCGGCGTGAGCTTTCAGATCGCACGGTTAGTACTTCGCCGTCGCTGAGGACTGTGAGGTGGGTGCGTTCTCGGACGTGATCGGTGAGTTTGCGCATTACTGGGCCGGCTTTTTTGGCTAGGTGCTGGTCGCCGGCGCGGGATGCTAGCGCGTACAACCTCCAGCTCAGTTCAAAACAGCCGGTGGGATCCCGCGATACCAGTCCTGACTCGAGCAGGCTCTTCAACTGCCGGGACACGATCGATTTGTCGCGGCCCAACGCTCGGGAGACCTCGGAAACGGTCATTCCGTGGGGGTATGACACTGCATCCGCCGTACCGAGCACCTCCAACACGGCCATAATCTTGGCTGCCCCACTTTGCTTCTGCCCCGTGCTCATGACGCAAATTCTAGGATCCAGATGTGATATTTGCAACTGTAGATGCGCAATCCGCAATCCTAATTTGAGCTTACAACGACTGCATGCTTCTCAGAGGTCGTCCGCTGCGAGCCTGCCGGCTTCGCGGGCAATAAGGTCGGCCCGGGACTCCTGGAGGAGTGGCCACTGGCGTCGCAGTAGCCGCAGTTCGCCCAGATCGAGTTCGACATCTAGTTGGCCGGGGTCGGATCCTAGCTGGCCGAGAACTTCACCGGAGGGGTGGATGACGCGCGAGCCGCCCCAGAAGTCCCGCTGGTTTTCCTCTCCGCACCGGTTGACGAAGACCACGAAGGACTGCAGTACCACTGCAGCGTGCAGCAGGAGAATCTCCCAGGCCCGCTCTGTCGGTACGCCCACGTGGCTCGTTGCGCTGTTGACGGGCACCACCAAAACCTCGGCGCCCGCATGAGCGGCGAGCCAGGGAATGGCGGGTTGCCAGGCATCGTTACAGATCAGCACCGACAGGCGGGTGTTCAGTAGGTCCTCGCAATGCAACTGTCCGCCGGGGCGGAAATGCTTGCGCTCTTCCCATCCGCGGTAGGTGGGCAGGAACATCTTTCGCTGGATCCGGGCCTCACCGTCGCTCACTAGGGCCGCGCTGTTGAAGGTGTGGTGGCGGAAGGCTTCGGCGAAGCCCACCACGGCTGCCGGCCCATGCCTGCCTAAGCCCAGCAGGCGCTGATCCGTGGGCTGCAACGGCATCGCGTCAGGTACTTCACTTAGGTGGTAACCGTGGGTTGCCAGTTCGGGGAGCACTACCAGATCGCTGTCCGTGGTGGCTGCAATCAACGAGTCGATCTCCCGCAGGTTACCGTCGACGTCGCCCAGCGTGGGATCCGTCTGCAGCAGCCTGACCTTCAACCTGTCGCTCTTGATGGTCCCATCCTCAGCAGCTATATTCACTGGCAAAATCCCCTTCTTGGGCGGGATAACCCACCTGGTTCGCGGAGTGAACCTTACTCCGGTAATCGTGTGCACCACTATTCATGCTGGATGCTGTAGCCGCAATTGCCGGTGCATAAATCGCAACTCCGGTTCCGGGGCCCGAGACGGACCATTGGAAGTGTGCTGTGGGACAGGTTGCAACTTGCGGTTGCATATTTTGCATCACGGTGTTGCTTAGCTCACACTTCGCTCTTAGAGTCGTCCGCATGAACTTGGGAAGAAATCAGAGTGGATTGACCCCGCCCCGAGCGGTGGCAGGCGGAAGGTTATCGGCTGATGTTTGATGTTCACGTCCATGCCGCGCCGGACGTCATCGATCGCATCGGCTATGACGACCAGATCTGCGCCCAGTACGCCGCCGATGGTTTCAGCGGGTTCGTGCTCAAGGGGCACCAGGAATCGACCGTCGGACGGGCGAAGACGCTGGCACGCACGTCGGGGCTCGACGTCGTCGGCGGCATCGTACTTAACCGGCCGGCCGGTGGCATCAATCCGGCAGCTGTTGCTGCGACCCTCCACAGCGGAGGTCGTGTCATCTGGTTTCCTACCGCTGATGCGCATACCCAGGAAAGTGCTGGGCTGCCCAGGTTAAGTGACCTTCAACCTCGGCTGAACCGCTCCACTCTTTCCACGCCTCCGGTGCTGGCTACCGACGACGAGCAGCTGAGGAACATCTATCTGGTTCTGGATCTGATTGCCGAGTTCGACGCCGTCCTGTGCACGGGACATCTCAGCGCTGCCGAATGTTGGTGGCTCTTCGACGAGGCCGGGAAGCGGGGAATCACCCGGTTCCTGCTCACGCACCCGTCCTATACCGTTCCGGCGATGAGCGTAGCGGAAATCGCCGGGCTGGCCGAACGCGGCGCTTACGTCGAAATCACCGCTTACCAGCTCTGGCATCAGCCGGAGATGACCGAAGCGCTGCTGGCCGAGGTGGCCCGCGCCGCCGGTAATCGCCTGATTCTCTCCTCCGACGCCGGTCAGCCGAACAGCCCCCAGCCCCCGCAGGCCCTGAGGGAACTCATTGACCGGCTGGCTTCTCAGGGCCTCGACCACAGCTGGCTGCAGGCCAGCGCCTCCGACAATCCCAGGAAGCTCGTGCTTTCATGACCCTTCGCCTATCCATCAACTTGACCCGCCAGCACGCATGCGCCGTCGGCAGCGGCGGCATCGGACCGGCTGTCGGCCATCCCTCCATGACCCCCGGAGCCACTGGAGGGGTGAACTGAATGAATTTCTTCGAATTCCTCGTCAACCGCAGCGATGACATGCTCGAACTCGGTCTGGGGCACGCCGCCGTCGTCGGCGTCTCGGTGCTGCTGGCCACCGTCATTGGTGTGGGAGTGGGCATCGCCACCTACCGGCGTCCACGGCCGCGCGAGGCGGTGCTCGCCGTCGCCGGCGCATTCCTGACCGTCCCTTCCTTCGCGCTCTTCATCCTACTGATCGGCCCGCTCGGCCTCGGGGCCATGCCGGTGGTGGTTGCGCTGACCATGTATGGGCTACTGCCGATCATCCGCAACACGATCACCGGGCTCCGGGAAGTGGATCCGGCGATTGTCGAATCCGCCAGCGGCATGGGCATGAACCGCAGGCAGCAGTTGCTGCGGATCGAACTGCCCCTGGCATGGCCGGTGATCATCACGGGTGTCCGCGTGACTTCTCTGGTGCTGCTCGGCATCGCGGCCATCGGCTCGATCGTTCTCGGCCCCGGCTACGGCGAGATGATTTTCACGGGCCTGGCCCGCGTGGGCACGCCGGTGGCCGTCAACCTCGTCCTTGCCGGCACCCTCGGCATCATTGTTCTCGCCGTACTGTCCGATGTCTTGTTCTACGTCATCCGCAGGCTCACAACCTCCCAAGGAATCCGATGATCAGTTTACCCACCACCACCCAGCCGCCCCGCAAGGTCATGATCCGGTTGGAGAACCTCACCAAGCGGTTCCCCGGCCAGACGCAGAACGCTGTCGACAACCTCACCCTCGATATCTACGAGGGCGAAATCGTGGTGCTGGTCGGCCCGTCCGGCTGCGGTAAGACCACCACCATGAAAACGATCAACCGGATCATCGAACCGACCTCCGGCCGTATCATTCTCGACGGCGAAGATGTTACCACCGCGGATCCGGACACCCTCCGGCGCCGGATCGGTTACGTGATCCAGCAGGTGGGCCTGTTTCCGCACATGACGATCGGCGAGAACATTGCCACCGTGCCCAAGCTGCTTGGCTGGGACAGTAAGCGGGTCGCTGCCCGGGTGGATGAGTTGCTTGAGATGGTCAACATGTCACCTGCCGAGTACCGCGACCGGTACCCCAAGCAGTTATCCGGCGGGCAGCGCCAGCGGGTGGGTGTGGCAAGGGCACTCGGCGCGGATCCCGATGTGATGCTGATGGACGAACCGTTCGGCGCGATCGACCCCATCACCCGCGACCGACTGCAGAACGAGTTCCTGCGCCTGCAGTCGGAGGTCCGCAAGACCATCGTCTTCGTCACCCACGACATTGATGAAGCCATCAAGATGGGGGACCGCATCGTGATCTTGCAGGAAGCGTCGCGGATCGCCCAGTACGACACCCCTGAACGGATCCTCACCGCGCCTGCCAATCAGTTCGTCGCCGACTTCATCGGCAAGGGGGCGTCGCTGAAACGGCTGAACCTCAGCCGGGTTGCCGACATTGGGTTGTCCTCCTGGCCTACCGTTCCGGTGGGTGCCGACGCTGCCCAGGCGATGGCTTTGCTGGCCAGCGCTCAGCAGGAATCGGTGCTAGTTCTCGACGGTGCTGGCCGCCCCCTCCGTTGGGCGGACGCCGCGGATCTGCAATCAGCCTCCGGTGCATCCCTTGATGGGATCGGCGCACCCGCTGAAGGCATGGTTCAACCCACTGCGACCTTGAACGACGCGCTCAACGAACTGGTAGCCGCTCGAAACAGTGTCACCCTGGTGGTCGATTCCGACGGCGCCTACCTGGGCGTAGTGGATATCCACCGGATCAACGAGGCAATCCGCACCATGCGCAGCACTTCGGCCGCCCAGAATGCCGCCGATCTCGCAGCACGCACGCCGGCGGGAGCCGGTGACCGGCCATGACCACCCACGCACGCGACCAAGACGTCGTCGTCCGGACCCCTTCGCGGGGCCGCCGCCGCTCTCTTGCGGGGTATGTGGTCATGCCGGTAATTCTTGCGCTGGTGTGCCTTGGCCTGTACCTGTATGTCAGTACGCAGGAGTTGGACAGCATTGAGGCCCGCTCGCTCAATGCAGCGTCGCTGGGCAACGCAACTTGGGAACACATCCAGTTGACCGCTGTGTCGACACTGCTCACCCTCATCGTTGCTGTGCCGTTGGGTGTCCTGCTCACCCGCCCCTTCACCCGCCGGATCCGGCCCTATGTGCTGACCATCCTCACGCTAGGTCAGGCAGTCCCGACGATCGCGGTGCTGGTACTGCTGGCCGTCGCGTTCCTATTCCTAGGTTTCCAGGCAGCGGTAGTGGGCCTAGTGATGTACGCCATCATCCCGGTGCTGCTGAACACCATGGTGGGCTTGGAACAAGTAGACGAATCCGTGCTGGAAGCCGGCCGGGGAATGGGTATCTCGAAGTTCGGGGTGCTGCGGCGGCTGGAACTCCCGCTGTCCGTACCAATCATCCTGGCCGGGGTGCGGACCGCACTAGTCATTAACGTCGGCACGGCCACCCTCACCACCTACATCAACGCAGGCGGCCTGGGCGACATCATCGTGGCCGGGCTGTCCACCAACCGGGTCCTGATTCAACTTGTCGGGGCCGCCCTCACCGCCGTCCTGGCCCTGCTCATCGATTACCTGGCCGGTATCGCCGAAGACTTCCTGCGCCCCAAAGGGCTGTAAGACCATCACAACCACTAGAAGAGGAACCATGAACACAACATCCGCTCAGGCGAAAACCCTCACGGCCATTGGCGCCGGCCTTGTCCTCATGCTGACCGCCTGTGGTGGCGGGGATGCCGGTGGTGGTGCGGCCGCTGAAGGCGAGCTCGCCGGTGCCGAACTTTCCGTCGGCTCCAAAGAATTCACCGAATCCATCCTGCTGGCCCAGATCACCGCGGCCGCCCTGGAAGACGCCGGTGCAAAGGTCGAGGATAAGACGGGAATCTCCGGCAGCGCCACGGTCCGAGAAGCACTGGAAAGCGGGGAGGTCGACATGTACTGGGATTACACCGGTACCGGTTGGGTCAACATCCTCGGCAACACCACGGAGAACGTTCCCGAGGACCTGTACGCCGCCGTCGTCGAAGGCGATGCCGCCAACGATATTGCCTGGCTGGAGCCAGCACCGTTCGAAAACACTTACCGCATTGCCGTTCCCACAGCCTTCGCCGAGGAAAACAGCCTGACCACCATGACCGACGCGGCCGCCTACATTCAGGCGAACGCGGATGACGGCGTGGTTTGCGCCGCCAGTGAGTTCATCAACCGCGACGACGGACTGCCCGGCCTGGAGTCCGCCTACGGTTTCGAATTCAGCAGCATTGTTGAACTGGACCTGAACCTGATCTACACCCAGATCGGAGAAGAATGCAGCTTCGGCGAAGTGTTCTCCACGGACGCTCGCATCGTTTCCAACGAACTGACAGTCCTCGAAGATGACCAGGCGTTCTTCGTCGAGTACCAGGGCGCGATGACCCTCCGCCAGGAAACCCTCGACGAATACCCCGCCATCGCCGAGGTTATGGCGCCCATCAATGAAGCGCTGACCAACGAGACCATCACCGAGCTCAACGGCAAGATCGACAACGACGGCGAAGAGCCGCGCGACGTCGCCGACGAATGGCTCGAGAGCGAGGGCCTGATCGGCTGATCAGGTTCCACCCCCATCCCCACCAAGCTTCACACGAAAAACAGAAGGAAACACAGTGATTGAGAAGGAAACCACGTTCTACAGTGAGGGAAGCCGCCTGAAGGCCACCCTGTACTACCCGGACGACCTGCCGGCAACTGGCCCGCATCCGGCATTGATCGTCAACTCCGGGTACCAGGGCTTCAACGAGTTCTACCCGAAGATGTTCGCCAAGAACATGACCAAACGCGGCTACATCTGCCTGGGCTTCGACTACCGCGGGATGGCGGACAGCGAGGGCGCGAAGGGCACAGTCCTCATTGAGCAGCAGGTTGAGGATGTCCGCAATGCCATCACGTTCATGCAGTCCCAGGATGATGTGGACGATCACCGGATTGGGCTGATCGGCTGGGGAATGGGAGCAGCGAACGTGGTCCTCGCCGGCGGCAAGGCCCGCAACGTTGCCGGAGTGGCCGCGCTGAACGGCTTTTACGACGGCGAGAGGTGGCTGAAGTCGATCCACACGTACGACGAGTGGACCCGCATCGTTGACCAAGTTCAGGAGGACCGCACACAGCGGGTCCTTGAGGGCGAATCAAAGATGGCCGACACGTTCGCCCACTATCCCCTGGACCCCGCCACTGAGGATTATGTAGGGAAGGAACTCTCCCAGGTGTACGGCTTTGGGCACCCCACGCGGGTGCAGTTCACCGAGTCCATCATTGACCTGAAGGTGGAGAAGTCGGTTCAGGACCTAGCGCCGTCGCCCCTGTTCATCGGACATGGGTCCCGCAACACGCTGCACCCCTACGACGAGGCAATGTCCCTCTACGAAGCGGCGTCATCGCCCAAGACGCTGTACACGATCGATGGACGCCATAACGACTTCATGTACGGCGACCACCCGGAATTCCTGATCCTCTGCGACCGTCTGCAGGAGTTCTTTGATTGTGCATTCGCGGCAAGCGCGTCGCCGATCCGGAGCGTTTCGGCTTAGCTCCACCCGGACGCGAGGGAGGGGCCTACCAGTGGTAGGCCCCTCCCTCTGCCGTTTCGGCGCGCACCGCAGAAACGAATAGCGACGAGCCGCAGCTGTTAGTCTCTATGGTTGGGTTCCGCGGGGTCCAGCAACTGGGCGAGGTGGATGCCGCGGCGGTCACTGAGGTCCTCCAGCTGGGTGCGGCAGGAATAGCCATCGGCCAGCACGATGGTGTCATCGCCGGCTGCTCGCACCGCCGGCAGGAGCTGCTGCTCGGCCACCGCCACCGAAATGTCGTAGTGGCCGCGCTCCACCCCGAAATTTCCGGCGAGGCCGCAGCACCCTCCGAGCTTCTGCAAGGTGGCGCCAGCTCCCTCAAGCAGCGCGGCGTCGGGGCTCCAGCCCATTACCGCGTGGTGGTGGCAGTGTGGCTGCGCGACGACGGTGGTCCCCTCAAGTGACGGCGGTGTGTAGCCGGGCGCCTTGGCGAGAAATTCCGCCAGCGTGTGGGTGGCACCGGCGACTTGACCCGCTGTCGCACGACCCAGCAGCTCGAGAGCATCCGAGCGCAGGACACCGGTACAGGACGGCTCAAGCCCCACGATCGGAATGCCCTCCTCAACGGATTTACCTAACACGTCGATACTTGTGCGCAGGATTTTCCGGGCAGCGTCGAGCTGGCCGGTAGAGATCCACGTCAGGCCGCAGCACACGGGCACATCTGGAATCCGTACCTCGTACCCGGCGGCCTCCAGCACCCGCACTGCGGCTTTTCCTACCTCGGGCGAGAAATTGTTGGTGAACGAATCAGCCCACAGCAGCACCGGCGGGCGGGCCACGGACGCCGCAGTGGCCTGGCGCGCTTTGAACCAGCCGTGGAACGTCTGCGGCGCGAACGCGGGAATGTTCCGGCGCTGATCCACGCCGGCAAACCTGAGACCTAACTGGCGTGCCCCGGGCAGCCGCACCAAGGCATTCACCAGCCGCGGTGCGTACGCTGCGAAACCTGCCCAGCGGGGCAACCAACCCAGCGAGTAATGAGACGCCGGCCGAATCCGGCCCTTATAGCTTTGGTGCAGCACCTCGGCCTTATAAGCTGCCATGTCAATGCCGGTGGGGCAATCCGACGCGCAGCCCTTGCAGGACAGACAGAGGTCCAAGGCATCGTGCACCTCGGGCGCCCGCCAGTTCGGGGCACTGTTCTTCACACCATCGACGGCGCCGCCGGTGACGCTGCCGTTAATCATTTCCTGCAACACCCTGGCCCGGCCCCGGGTGGAGTCCTTCTCCTCACGCGTCGCGATGTAGGACGGACACATCACTGTCTGGTTGTCGTTGTGAGCTGCGCGGCACTGGCCCACACCGGTACAGCGGTGAACCGCCTGGCTGAAGTCGCCGGCGTCGTGCAGGTATCCGAAACCTAGTCCCGAACGCAGCGGACCCGCCTCTGCAGCCCGGACGTTCGCGTCCAGCGGCTCCGGATCCACCAGCACTCCCGGATTGAGGATGTTGCCCGGATCAAGGATGCCCTTGACCTTCCCGAACAGTGAGATAGCCGCTGGAGAATACATGAACGGCAGGAGCTCGCTGCGTGCCCGGCCATCGCCGTGCTCGCCCGAGAGCGACCCGCCGTAGCGCGCCACCAGGGCGGCGGCATCGGTAAGGAACGCACGGAAAGCTGCGGTGCCATCCTCGCGGTGGAACGGGAAATCGAGGCGGACATGCACACAACCGTCCCCGAAATGTCCGAACGGGAACCCGGTCAGGCTGTGAGTGAGCAGGAGGTCATCGAAATCGCGGAGATAGTCGCCCAGCATTTCCGGCGGAACTGCCGCGTCCTCCCAGCCGGCATGCGCCGGCGCCCCGGCGGGAGATCGGCCTGCAAGCCCTCCGCCGTCCTCGCGGATCCGCCACAGTGCGGCCGCCTGACGGGAATCCCCGACGATCCGGCAGTGCCGGGCAGCTTCGATGCGACTGACCCGTGCCGCCCGGTCGGCAACTTCCAGGGCATCATCTCCGGAGATCTCGACGAACAGCCAGGCGGCGCCGCCAGGGAGTTCAGGCACGGACTGGGGGCCCTTGCGGGTGCGGACCACTTCGACGATGCGTGAATCTAACCCTTCGCACGCAGTGGGTTTGAAGGGCAGCACGGCGGGTACGGCGTCGCCGGCGGCCCCAATGTTCTCGAAACCGAGCACCACCAGCGTCTTGTAAGGCGCGTCGGCCACTAGCCGTACACCCGCCTCAAGTACGACGGCCAATGTGCCTTCGCTGCCTACCAGCATCCGGCGCAGGTCGAACCCACGCTCAGGCAGCAGATGCTCCAATGAATAGCCCGAGACCTGCCGGCCGAACCGGCCCAGCTCTGTGCGGATGGTACCCAATTCTGACTTCACCAATAAGCGCAGTGCGTCGGTTTCCGGGGTGGACGGCGTGCCGTCCGCGTCCAAGTGAAGCCGTGTGCCCGAGCCGGTGACGACGTCGAGGTGGGTCACGTTATCGGCGGTGCGCCCATAGGCAAGCGCGCGGGAGCCGCAGGCGTTATTGCCGATCATCCCGCCCACTGTGCACCGGCTGTGGGTGGAGGGATCGGGACCAAACCGCAGGCCATTGGCCAACGCCACCTTCTGCAAGGTGGCGTGGACCGCGCCGGGTTCGACGACGGCGGTGCGGGCCTCGACGTCAAACTCCATGATTTTATTCAGATGGCGGCTGAAGTCGAGAACAACACCGGGCCCGATCGCATTGCCGGCGATCGAGGTACCGGCACCGCGCGGCGTGAAAGGGACACCACGTTCACGGCAGACCTCGAGCGTGGTGAGGACTTCGTCCAGGTGCCGCGGAAAAACCACCGCCGCCGGCTGCACCCGGTACAGGGACGCGTCGCTGGAATAGGCCGCTCGAGAAGTTGCATCCGCCCGAGCATCCGCGACACCACGGGACTGAAGTTCGGATACAAGGGAGGTGGGGGCTGTGAGTGACGTTGCCATGAGTAACATGTTACTCCAGATGTCCAGCGCCCTCGCGGACTAATCTTGGAGTCATGTCACAATCATCCAGCGATACCGGCGATCGCCGGATGCGTCCGCCTACCCTCGCCGACCGCACCATTGACGCGGTGCGTGAGGGCATTCGGAACGGCAGGCTGGTACCCGGCGAGCTGTACTCGGTATACCGGTTGGCTGATGAGCTGGGTGTCTCCCGCAGCCCGGTCCGGGATGCCCTGCTCCGGTTGGCGGAAACAGGAATGGTGGCGTTCGAGCGTAACCGGGGCTTCCGTGTGGTCCTTCCTGGCGCGCGGGAGCTGACCGAGATCACCGCCGTCCGCCTCGCACTGGAGGTTCCAGCCGCAGAACGTGCGGCCATTCGGGCGCAGGAGTCCGACCGGGGGGCCTTGGACGCGGAGCTCGAGGCGATGCGGGTGTCCTT
Organism: Arthrobacter glycogeni; assembly: GCF_054510815.1. Classification (NCBI taxonomy): domain Bacteria; kingdom Bacillati; phylum Actinomycetota; class Actinomycetes; order Micrococcales; family Micrococcaceae; genus Arthrobacter; species Arthrobacter glycogeni. The sequence goes on along the minus strand of NZ_JBTNDV010000009.1, from coordinate 9,073 downwards.
CACGGTCGGAGACGAAGCCGCCTTCCTCCTGCATGACCAGCGGTTCCATGCGCTGCTGCTGGACCTCGCGGGCAACGCGCATGTCACCCGGATCATCGAGAATCTGCGCGATGCCACCCGCCTGGTCGGTATCTCCACCATTCGGAGGTCCCGCTCACTGGAGGACGTGTACCGGGAACACCGGCCGATCCTCGACGCCATCCACCAGGGGGACCCCTCCGCGGCGGGTGCAGCCATGCGGCGTCATCTGGAGTCGACAGGGCGGCTGCTACTGCAAGAAGCTGCGCGCGAATCCGACACGGATCCGGACTTCAACGCGCTTTGGAACGATCTGGTGGGCCATCCACCTGTGGGCGGGTGGAGCCCCGAAGGACAGAGCTCAAAGCCGTCCACCTGTGGGTGAGCCGTCGGAGCAGTTCCCGGTCGAGATGGGAACGAGCATCGAAACCACGCCTCTCCTAGCAATCTCGATCCGGATAAAACCTCAGCTATGAGTCGTCTCGTAAATTGGCAGCTTTCTGAGACACACAAACTGTGATTCACGGAAAGGCCTTGCTTCCGATATGGCGGCACTGCTTCTGTTACGGAAGCCTGTCTCGCCGGGTAACACCCAACCCGCAGCAGACTCGTTGGATGGAGCCGCCCAACGCTGCACGGGCCTCAATTGGTCGGCAGCTACTGATGTAACTTTGGGCGACTGGCCAGCTGGGCTCGGGCCAGAGGACAATGTCGGTTCTGGTTGACGTATCAGGGTGTTATTGGCGCTTGGTATGGAAGTATTCGTCAGCCGAGGTGACCACTGATGGTTTCTGCCTTCGATGACTTTCCTACTCGCCGCGTTCAGGACTATCTCAGCAGCTGAGGTTGAATGGGCTTCCTCGACAAGCGCCAGCCAATTAGGGGTTGTGCCGCGAGTGCGGTATTTGAACCTGGTTCAGCCAGTTACTGCTGGGGCTCATGTGGTTTTTCGTGCGAGCTGTCTTAGGCCGGGGAGGTCTTCGATGATGATCCTGCCGCGTCCTTGGCGGATGAGGTGGTGGGTTGCGAGGTCGGACATGGTTTTGCTGGTTGCTTCCCGGGTAACTCCGAGGAGTCCGGCGAGTTGTTCGTGGGTGAGCCGCACGGACGGGGAGCTGTTGAATCGGGGTTTGGGCGCGGATTCAGCTATTTTGAGCAGGGTCGAGGCCGCGCGGGCAGCTAGCGGTCGTAACGCCATGTCGGTGAGTCGTTCTTCGAGCCGGGCGACCTGTTCGCCGAGCAGGCGTGAGATCTTGATGGCGACCTTGGGGTTGGAGAGTAAATGTTCCTCGACTTGGACCACGCTGAGCTGGCAAATCACTGACGTTTCGATGGCTTCGGCGTAATTGTCGTACATTCTTTGACCGATCAACAGCATTTCACCGAAGACGGCGCCCGGTTCAAGAATCGCGATGGTGAGGGCTTTGCCGCCCTCCGTGACCCTGAAGACGCGGATTCTTCCGGCTTTGAGGATAAACAACGCGGTGACAGGTTGGCTTTGGCTAAAGACCAGTTCCCCGCTTGAGAAGGTCCGAGGCGGGGAGGCCCTGTCGATGGCCGCCATGTCCTCGGCCGTGAGGTCCGTGAAGAGTTCCACGGCGTTGAGGCAACTGAAGGGCTCACCTGGCATGTCCGTCAAAGGTTCGGCCTCCCGTTCGTGGGGCGCCCACGCTGTATGGCCGCTAACGGTCGCCGCGATGATCGCGTTGGTGCATGCGTCCCCGACCGTCGTCGGGCCCACGGTAATGCTCAAAGGCGTCGCTGGAGAACCGCGGTGGCGGCAAGTCCTAAAGTAATCCCGTACAGAATATGCCCTATCAGGGACATCAGGGCGGGTTCGTTGATCATGAAGATCGGCATGCCCATCATAGCTGGCATGATCAGCAGCGGGCCAAGGATCCACCATAGGGCGCCGTAGAGAAGTCCGGCGACGGCGCCGCGGGCGTGAGAGGTCAGGACGCGGTTCCCGAACGGCACTGCCAGGCCCAGACCGATCAACACCGAAATTACCAGGTGCACACCCAGCCCGATCACCGCCGAATCGGATCCAACCAGAGAGGCGATCATCGGCAGCATGCCCATGACCGCCATGAGCACCCCGAAGACGGCGCCGCCAGCCAAACCCCCGATGACACCTGCCATCACCCTGGTGGACACGGAAGCAGCGGCGCGGGGGTGCGACGTCTGATCTGTTCGGGAGGCACGGTGTGAGGTGGTCATGGGATTACCTTTTCGTGGGCGAGGGATCTTTTCCCGCTAACGGTAGGCGGTTGAAGGTGTTAGGTTCTGTAATCCAGGACACATAACAACCCGCACAATACTGCGTCTGCACCGGGCGTAAGAGGCCTTGTAGTGTGAGGATATGTCTACTGGATTTATGGTGGCCCTCGCCCTGGTTCTCCTCCTGATGCTGCTCTCGCGGTTATTGCTTCCAGGCCTTCCGTTGAGCAGGACCGCAACACGATTGACTGCGCTGGACTTGGTCCTGGCCGCAGTGGGCCTCATGGGACTGGTCCTGCACTGCGCTTCAATGTTTTATCGGTTCTTGGTTGCTGCCATACCGGGGACCGCAGACATCATCAGCCAGATAAATTCGATGGGCACGGCAAGCATGATCTGGTACATCGTTCCATCCCTTTTGCTGATCACCGGCCTGCGGCGGCAGAACGCAGTGGCATTGGTTGTTCTCGCGGTCGCATTGATTGCGGTCGGCGTCACCATGTACAACGGCACACCAGTCCCGACACACGTGAGTACCATCTTCGCGGCAGCCGTAATAATTGGGGCAATTATGTTTCTTCTCGTCATCCCGCCGTGGCAAAACAAAACCCTGGCTGCGCAAAACTAACCAGATTCAACCGCCATCTCTTGAGGACCGCCGCTCCGCCGCAACCAACGCGCACCGTCTCCGGGACCGGGTGACCTAACGGGGTGTTATTGACGCAGTTGAGCATGCATGGGCCCGCGGGGCGCTTCCTGTGCTGTCCCGACGTTCCCACGGGACTTCAGTCAACCTTGTCGGCTTTCATAAACGGTATTTACGGTGGGAACGGAGCCGTACAGCAATCCACGGCACCACTACGCTAAACGCTGGAACGGACATTTACCCGCTGCCAGCAATCCAGTGCAGCCGCCGTCCTTCCAATCCTCGGCCCGCGAGAAAATCGAACCGGTTGGTCGAAGAATTCAGCAGTTTTGTCGAGGGTTTGCGCAGGATTGACAAAGTATGGTGTCTCTGGATTTATTCCCCTGTAACTTCAGAAAGTGTCTCGGATTCGATCGGACTTGTTTCATCCGATTTGACGCAGTCGCACACCCGCACAGCGCCGGTTTAGGGGATCCGCTTCCAGTCTCTTCTTCTCCGTTGTGATGCATCCTCACTAAAACGGCAAACCCGGTGTGAACCGGGGACGCAAAGCCACGGAACCCGCTGGGGGTTCGCCGGGCTACTGAAACTGAGAGAAGAAAAACTATGATGAAATCCACCAAACTCGTCGCTGCTCTTGCCGTTGCTGGCTTGGCTTTCGCTGGCGGTTCCGCGCTTACCGGGACCGGTCTGAGTAACACCGCTGGTTCGACCCAGTTCGTTGGAGGTACTGTCAGTCAGTCCGTTACAGGCGCTACTTTGAGCAGCCTGGTCTACGGGTACACCGATGGCACTAAAACGGCTGTTAATTCAGTGACCCTGACGTTCGCCGACGCAACGGGTGGGAAAACCCCCACCATTGCACTCACCGGCGGCACGGCGACGGCCTTCACCTGCACACCCATCAGTGCTACTACGTTCGTTTCCACCTGCAGCCCAGGGACCGGTTTGAGCCAGTCCGGTGTGACCAGCGCCGCTGTCACCGTCCCTAGCTAGTCCCACAACCTTTGGGATGGGCCCGCACCTCTCGCTCGCGGGCCCATCCCAAAGGTCTCCACATCAGTATGAAAGCCACTGTATGCTGAACCGGCTGTTCCGTCGTCTGGCGGTGTGTTTCCTTGCCGCCGCGACCGTGTTTTTGACGGTTATCGGGGCCGCGATTCTCGCTGGCCAGACTGCGGTAGTCACCACAGACGGTGTCAGCATGAACCCGGTCTATTACGACGGGGACCTAGTGGTCACTGTCCGTGCACCCTCGTATTCCGTAGGTCAAATAGCCGCCTACCGGCTGCCCGGCAGCAACGAGGTTGTGCTGCACCGTATTATCGGCGGCGACGAAGACGCTTTCGTATTTCAAGGCGATAACAGTCAGTCGGTCGATACCGTGAAGCCTTCCGCCAAAGACCTCGTCGGCCGGGAGCTCCTGCATGTCCCGCAGGGTGGGGTGTGGCTGGATCGGTTGGCCAGCCCGCCGATGCTGGCCCTGATGACTTTCGCGCTGATGGTCGGCGGCGGGACAACTATAACCCGACGCAGACGCAGACAAAGTAGACAAAGGAGGGCGGAGATGTCCCGCCACACTGTTACTGGAACCGGCTTCAGCGCGGCAGTGGGGGCGTTATCGCCACTGCTACGGGTGGGAGCCGCGATGACTCTCATCCTCGCAATCATTGCCTCGGCACTCGTCGTTTGGGCGTGGACAGGACCGCTTAATCAGGATGCTGCTGAACCGGTCAGCGGTGCCCGGATGGAATTTTCCTATACCGCGGAGGTCGGTGACAGCCCAGCCTATGACGGGACTCTGGCTGAGTCCCCGGATCCAGTTTTCCGTTCCCTCGCCGATACCGTTGATGTGCACTTCGCCTACCAAGGCGAACCGGGCAGCGTTACCGTGTCCGCTGAATTGTCGACCCCTGGCGGATGGCGCACGACTATTCCTCTCGCGGCTTCAACCTCGTTCTTGGGCTCTCAGTATGAAGGCACCGTAGAGCTGGATCTAGAAACGTTCGAGGACAAAGCCCAGGCAGCGTCGGCTGTCACGGGCCTTCCGGAAAGCCCGATACTAATTACCCTCACTCCTCGGGTACAGACCGCAGCGGGGCCGGACTTCGAACCGGCGCTCACACTCGAACTAGCGCCTCTGGCGCTCAGCGTTCCCGGCGCAGCGGATGCCCTCACCGTCATCAACGACGCCCCGATAAGCCAAACGCTCTCCGTTCCGCGGACCGTAGGACCCGAGAGTTGGAACCTCACCGCAGCAAACGGTCGGATCCTCTCGGCAGCCTTACTCCTGCTGGCATTTGTTGCAGGCACCACTCTGACGTTGCTGGTCCGCCGGAACACACCAGCTGATGAAGGTGCAGCCATCCGCCGCCGCTACTCCGCGCTCCTGGTCCGAGTACATCCGATGCCCGCCCCTCAAGGACGGCCCGTCATCGACGTCACCACCTTCGCGACACTGGCTAAACTCGCCGAACGCTACGGGCTTCTAGTCCTTCACTGGGCCAGAAGCGACGTCGAAACATTCGTGGTCCAGGACGAAAGCACCACCTACCGCTACCGGACGAACACCGAAACCTCACCAACTGACGCTCAAGTACTAACGACGGAAACGGACTCGCGGATCAACACCTAGAAAGTAAAAGCGGAAACCTCAGCCACACGCCGCGTGGGTAAGGACCCGCAGCAGAAGCACCCTAGATCAACGTTTCGTAGAGGGACTATCCCATAAACGGTGTATGAACCGTACCGGGTTTTAGGCCGCCTTCTTGCTGGTGGCCTGGTCGTCTGACGAGGCGTCTATTTGAGCATAATAGTTTTGCTCGAACTCCGGCGGGCGACATAGGCGATGGTCCGTTCGTGGAATCTCATTCTGACGATGACCGTTCGATAGATTGCGGCGTTGAGCTGGCGATGCCCGCCGTGGTTTGATGCGATGCTTTCCGCTGGTCATCCCTGAACCCGTGGGGACGGGGGCAATTCCGGCGAGTTTAGCGAAGGCGGCTTCGGAGCGGATCCGTTCAGGGTTGTCTCCGGCGACGATGAGAATCTCGGCAGCGGTGTCGACTCCGATCCCGAATTGCTCGAGGAGCTGCGGGGCAGTGCGACGTACGAGGGCGTCGATCAGGCCCTCGAGTTCTTTGGCTTCGGCGTCGAGGGCGAGCCAGCGTCGCGCCAGGGTGCGGACCGAGTGGCGCAGCGCGTCGTCGGGAGTGTTCAGGTTCCGCGGCCGTGACCCTGCGAGGTGCCGGGCGAGCCTGGGAGGTGAGATTTTGTTCGTCTCGCGGCGCAGCTCGTCCGAGCCGTGGACCAGCATCGCTTTGATCATGATTATTGTTGAGGAACGGTTGACGACCGCGGAATCATGCAAGACTTTCAGCTGTCGGATCATCTCGACGGCGCCGTCTGCGGTCTTCGGGATTGCGGTCGCGAATCCTGCAAGCCCGCTCGTGGCGGCGTTTTTTCGCATCAAGGGTGTCGGACTTGCCATTCGCGCGCCGCAGCCGCCGGTCAAGGCGGCCGGCTTCGACGACCTTGATGTCGTGTCGGCGCAGGAACCAGGTCAGCGTGGCTCCGTAGGAGCCGGTGCCCTCGATCCCGAACGCGAGGATCCGGCCGAACTCTTCCGCCCAAGCCAGAGGATCCGGCCGAACTCTTCCGCCCAAGCCAGTAGCTGCCAGAACCCGCCGGTGTCGGTCGGGATCGTCAACGTCGCGAGGATGCCACCGATCGTGTCCATCACGGCGGCTACGTGGATGTGTTTGTGCGTGTCGACGCCGACCACAATGTGGCCCGATCGCGTCGAGTTGAGATCCGTCATCGTGTCCTGTCCTTCTGCCCGTTGGCGTGGAATCACGCTGTCGCCAGCGGGTGGACAGGACTGTCACGGGGACGCTCGCAAAGTCTGCTCCAGGCTCCTATCAGGTCACATCCGACAGACGACAGCCCTTACTGCAAGCCCATCCGGACGGTCGACAGATCAACGCAAAGGCACCTATCGGGCCGATCGTAAGCAAGAGTCAGACCGCGCCGGCCGGGTTACCGGATCAGTCTCGACCCGACAGAAACAAACTGACAGTCGTACGCATCGCCGACGGTCGCGACGGAAGCTGCCAGGCCTTCGAACAGCAGTGCCTCCCCGAAACGGATCGAGGTGTATTGGGACCCGGCGTCGCTGTGATGGACCAGGCCCTCAGGGACTGGCGTTCCGGCTTGGTCCCGGCGCCAGAGCGCCATTTTCAAGGTGGTTAGCACCATGTCCGTGTCCTTGATCATGGCAGTGTGCCAGCCCACGATCGCCCGGGAGAACACATCAATCGCGAAGGCCACATACGCAAAGCCGGCCCACGTTCTGACGTAGGTGAAGTCAGTGACCCACGCGGCGTTGGGCCGGGCAGCGGTGAAGTTCCTCTTCAGCAGGTCCGGGGCCCGCTGGGAATCCTGCGTTGTAGCGCCGGCTTTAGGTTTCCGGCCGCGAACGAGCCGTTCATGGCTTCATCACGCATCAGCCTGTCCACGGTACATCTGGCCACGACATGGCCTTCTCTGCGCAGCCAGGCTGTCATTTTCCGCCGCCCGTACAAGGACTCCGATTTCTCCGCAGTACCTTTTAGCGCATTGACGACAGCAGCGTCCGAGACCGTCCGGGCAGCGGGTGCTTTGGATTTCCAAGACCGGTAAGTCCGCGGGGCAACCTGCACGCCCGGCTCGCGCAGGACCTCGCAGGCCGGCTCGACCCCGTGGCCGTCGGCACGTAGTTCGTCGACGAATCCGGCTATCTACGGCGGCGAGGGTCGAGCTCCCTCGCGAAGAAAATCGAGGCCTTCTTCAGGATCTCGTTTGCCTCCCGCGGTTCCCGGATCTCGCTCTCCAGATTCCTGATCCGGGTCTGTTCGGCACTGGTTACCCCTGGTCGTTCGTCAGCGTCGATCTGGGCCTGAAGAACCCACCGGCGCTGTGACTCCCTGCCTATATTCAGCTTCGGTCCGATGGCGGAACAGGCGGCAAAAACGGAGTCGTATTCAATGAGGTGGTCCAGGACCATCCGCACGGCACGCTGACGCTGATCCTGGGGGTATCGCTTGGGCATAATCGCTATCCTTCACAAAAAGGAAGCGGCATCAAACCAGGTACGGTTCGCTCCACCGGGTGTGTAAACTAATACGCGGCTTTAGGCTATGAGCCTGCCTGCCAGTTCGGGGATACTTGACGCCGAGAAGTCCCAGTCACTCTCCGGGGCCAGGTCCGCCACCTGACCCAGGCCGTATTCGGTAGGGCGGGCGATGAACGCCGTCGCCAGCCCCGCCTCACGGGCTGCATGGAGGTCCTTGTTGTGGGCGGCCGCGAGCATCACCTCGCCGGGCCGGAGGTCCAGGAACTCCGCGGTCCGAAGATAAGCCTGGGGCAACGGCTTGTACCTGCGCGTCATGTCCGAGCCGATGATCACGTCCCACGGCAAGCCCGCATTCCTGGCCATGGCCAGCAGCAGCGAGGTGTTGCCGTTGGAGAGGGGGCCCACTATGTAACTGCGGCGGATGACGGCGAGACCCTCCACACTATCCGGCCATGGGGGCAGGCGGTGCCATGATTTGTTCAGCTGTTCCAGGGGCCCTGGATCCAGCCGATCCGGATCGAAGCCGTGGCGGCGGAGCACCTGGTCCAGGTTTTCGCGGTGAAGTGTGTCCAGCGTGGCGAACTCACGGGATCCGGAACGGATGGCCTCCATCGCTGGCTGGTAGAGGGCGCGCCAGTCATCGGCGAACGCCTCCGCGTCGACGTCCTGCCCACGTGCTGCGGCGAAGGCCTCCGCCTGGCGGGCAACACCGGCGCGCCAGTCCACCACCGTCCCGAACGTGTCGAAGAGGACAGCGCGCACCTCGCACCCGGTTGATGATGAACGGTATGGCTGGAATCTCATGTTCTGTCTCCTTCCTGGGCTTCCCTCACAGCCAGTCTCCAGCATGCGAACTGATTTCAGTCTCACAGCCACGCGCGCCCGTGTTTTCTCTGCGGTGATGGCGGGCTGGTGGCCGAGCGCCTTAAGAATCTCGTACGATCTCACTACTGGGAGCCACGTGATTGGGTCCCCGGGTAGGAGTCCAGTGTTTATGTGAGTTTCGCATCCGATAATGGGTGCAGGAGGAAATTCACTTTTATGGCACGTAGACATACCCCTGATCAGGTCATCGC
>NZ_JBTNDV010000008.1:0-189468 GCF_054510815.1 Arthrobacter glycogeni | reverse complement strand
ATGACCTGATCAGGGGTATGTCTACGTGCCATAAAAGTGAATTTCCTCCTGCACCCATTATCGGATGCGAAACTCACATAAACACTGGACTCCTACCCGGGGACCCAACCACTATCAAGTCCGCCACGAAAGACGTCAAAGCGCTCTCAGTCAAAGATGTTCAGCAGCTCCGGTCTGTCATTGCCCGGTGGCAGGAGGACCCCACACACCAAGGACGGCCACGTGCGCCGGACCTGCTGGACGTTCTCGACATCTTCCTCGCCACGGGCGCCCGAATTGGTGAAGTCCTGGCCATACGTTGGAAAGACGTCAATCTTGAAACAGAACCGCCAACCATCACGATCTCGGGAACCGTCGTCATGGAGAAAGGCCGCGGTGCCTACCGGCAAGACCACCCGAAGACAAGGGCCGGGTTCCGCACGATGAAGGTGCCGCCGTTTGCCGTGCAAACACTCCAGCGCAGGTATGCAGCCGGGCAGCCCAAACCCGAAGACATGTTGTTCCCGTCTTCCACGGGAACGGTGCGCAGCCCGCATAACTTCCGCAGGCAATGGCGGGACGCCCGCGCTGGATCACCCTTTGAATGGGTAACCCCGCATGTTTTCCGGAAATCCGTTGCCACTCTCATCGACCAGGAATACAGTTCCAAGCAAGCCGCCGCACAGCTGGGTCACTCTGGAACTGCAATCACGGAGAAGCACTACATCGCCAAGGCAACCCAGTCGCCGGACCTCACCGCGGTCCTCCAAAAGTTTGGGACCGCATCACTATCCCGCCCGGAGCGCATGTCTATGTGAATACCACCCACCGTCGCTGAGGTCCAGACCCACGGAATGCAACACCCAAGGCTGATCCCGAATCACCCGAAAGCGTGTGGTTTCCGTGTGGTTGAGCCGTCACGAGACAGAAACGAGGCCCTCCCACCCAACGTTTCCGCAGGTCAGAGGGCCTTCACAGTGGAGCTTAGGGGAATCGAACCCCTGACCTTTTCATTGCGAACGAAACGCTCTACCAACTGAGCTAAAGCCCCGCAAAAAGTACTGTAGCAAACCTGCGCCCAATGCCGGAGTAGCCTCAAAGAATGACCACATACAGCTCCGCTGAGGAGCACGCCGAGATCAACGCCTGGCCGGCCCTATGGGCGCTGGTGATTGGATTTTTCATGATCTTGGTGGATTCGACCATCGTCTCGGTGGCCATCCCGGCGATCATGAACGGGCTGGGTGCGGATCTCGACAGCGTGGTGTGGGTCAACAGCGCCTACCTGCTGGCGTTCGCCGTGCCGCTCCTGATCACGGGCCGGCTTTGGCGACCGCTTCGGTCCGCGCCGCATTTACCTCGCCGGGCTGGCGGTGTTCACCGTGGCCAGCGTGTGGTGTGGGCTTGCCGGGTCGGTGGAAATACTGATCCTCGCCCGGGTACTGCAGGGACTGGGTGCCGCACTCATGACGCCGCAGACCATGGCCGTTATCACCCGCATCTTCCCGCCGGAACGCCGCGGTGCCGCCATGGGGCTCTGGGGTTCGGTAGCCGGCGTCGCCACCCTGGTGGGCCCGGTCCTCGGCGGCATCCTGGTCGACTCGCTCGGCTGGGAGTGGATCTTCTTCGTGAACGCGCCGGTCGGCGTCGTCGGGCTGATCCTCGCCCACCGGCTGGTGCCACGGCTCCCCACCAACAGCCACAGTTTCGACTATCTTGGCGTCGCGCTGAGCGCCGCAGGAATGTTCTGCCTAGTGTTCGGCATCCAGGAAGGTGAGACGTACAACTGGGGCACCATCGCCGGGCCCATCTCGGTTTGGTCGCTGATCATCAGCGGGCTGGTCCTCCTCACGGCCTTCATCCTGTGGCAGCGGTACAACCGCAAGGAACCACTCGTTCCCCTGAACCTGTTCAAGGACCGCAACTTTTCCCTGGGCAACACGTCTATCTTCGCGATGGGCTTCGCCATCACCACGGTCGCCATCCCCCTGATGCTCTACGCGCAGAATGTGCGCGGCTTCTCCCCCACCGAAGGCGCCCTGCTACTCACCCCAATGGCGATCATCTCCGGCTCGCTCGCTCCCCTGGTGGGCCGGCTGGTCCAGCGCGGCAATCCCAAGTACATGGCGGTCTTTGGATTCTCGGCCATGTCGGTATCGCTGTTCTGGCTAGGCGCCATCCTGACCCCCGATGTGCCGGTCTGGGCGCTGCTCCTACCCATCTCGCTGCTGGGTCTCGCGAGCGCCGGTATCTGGGCGCCCGTTTCTCTGACCGCGACGCGGAACCTGCCGCGGTCCTCGGCGGGAGCCGGGTCCGGCGTCTACAACACCACCCGTCAAGTGGGAGCGGTGCTGGGCAGTTCGGCGATCGCCGCCATGATGCTGTCCCGTCTGACCGCGAACATCGGCGACGGCGGCGCCGATGCGGTGCCCGGCCAGCAGCTTCCGGAGTCCCTGCAGGCTGGCTACGCCGCAGCGATGGGTCAGTCGTTGTTCCTGCCCGCCGCTGCGATCCTTATCGGGCTGGGCGCTGCCCTGTTCTTCGCCCGACCGCAACGCCGGACCGGCTGGACTGGCGAAAAAACGCCGTCGAGCGTTCCGGCCGCGACCACTGGCGGGCCTCCGACGTCGACCTAGCCGTTCTGGGGGATGGGCAACCGGATCGGACGGTCGCTGCGGTGAGCAACCTAGTCCCAGGGGGCAACCTAGACCCTGGTGGCCGACATACCGCACCCTGAGGTCCAGCTTGACCCATTCAAACACCTCCGAGGTCCAAATTGGCCCCCCGGAACCAAACCGAGGTCCAAGTTGACGCCCTCAACGACGACAACGGCCGATCAAGCGAACCGCTACCCGCGCCGCGGGGTGGTTGCCTCTGGGAACTACCTGTACTCTCTAGTCATGGCTGATGACACTGCAGATTCCACGACCGCCGACTCAACAGCACCCGACAAGGGCAAAGACGTCAAAGAGGTCAAGGAAGTGACCGACGACTTTGCCACCCGGCAGCACACCACCGGCACGGGCCTGAAGTATACGAGCACCACGGGTCGGCTGGTCCTCCGGCGGGAGGAAACCAAGGACGGCAAGGCCGACGGTTTCAAACCCAAGGCCGAAATCTTCATCGTCGCGTACACCAAGGACGCCGACCCCGACGACGCAGGCCAGGCCAATCAGCGCCCAGTCACGTTCGCGTTCAACGGAGGTCCCGGATCGGCGTCGATCTGGCTTCACCTGGGCCTCCTCGGACCGCGCCGCGTGGATTCGGGCGACACCGGAGCCATGACTCCCGCGCCCTTCGGCCTGGTGGACAACCCCGAAACGCTCCTCGAGCACAGCGACCTCGTCATGATCGACCCCGTCAACACCGGCTTCTCCCGCGTCGTCGAGGGCGAAAAGTCGGACGAGTTCCACGCCTTTATTGAGGACCGGGACCTGGTGGCCGAGGTCATTCGGCTCTGGACCACCCGCAACAACCGGTGGCTCTCCCCGAAGTATCTCGTCGGCGAATCCTACGGAACCCTCCGCGCCGTTGCCGTCGCCGGGCGCCTTTTCGACGCCTACGGTATGGCGGTGAACGGATTGGGGCTCATCTCCACAGTGCTCAACATGTCGACGCTGCGGTTCTTCCCCGGCAGCGACGTACCCTACGCCCTGCACGTCCCTACCTATGCTGCCATCGCCCACTTCCACGGCCGCCACCCGGGCAGGGACCTCGCCGACGTCGTCAGGGAAGCCGAAGACTTCGCTGCCAAGGACTTCGGGTACGCCCTCACGCAGGGCAGCCGGCTTACCGCGGCGGAGTACGACGACGTCGTAGCCCGCCTCGCGGCGATCACCACCCTCGACGAAACGTTCATTCGCCGCACCAACCTCCGCTGGCAGTACGGCGAATTCGCCGCCGAACTGCTGCGTTCTGATGGGCTCGCGGTCGGCCGGATTGATGGCAGGTTCACGGCGCAGCCCGCAAACCTGCAGGACTCGACCATGACCGACGATCCGAGTATCCGGGCCATTACCGGCCCCTATGCGGCAGCCATGAACCACTATGTGAGGGCGGAGCTCGGCTACGAGAACGACCTCCCGTATGAGGTGCTGACGGCCCGGGTACACCCGTGGAGCTACAAGACCTTCGAGGGCGCTCCCGTCGATGTGAGTCACACACTCGAACGCCTCCTGGTCCACAACCCCACTCTTCGCGTGCATGTGGACTACGGCTACCAGGACGGCGCCACCCCGCACTTCGCCGCCGAATACGTGTTTGCGCACATGAATTTGACCGATCAAATGAGGGACCGGTTCACCCATCACTATCACGAGGCCGGGCATATGATGTACCTCAAGCCCGAGTGCCGGCTAGCGCAGCTGGCAGCGCTGAAAGAGTTCGTCACTTCAATTCACTGAGTACCGCGGGTTTTCTTTCAAGACAAATTATAAGTAAACTTAGGGTTTCCGTGGAAGACCGCGGACCCCACTAGTAAAAGGAATCCGTCGTGCTGCTGAAAAAACTCCTGTGGACGCTGGTCCCCGTCATTGCTTCCAAACTGCTCCGCAACCGACGCGGCAATTCCGCGACTACCCGCGCCAACAAGACCAGGTACGACAAAAAGCACGGTCGCTAGCCAGACCGAATGACTGACCCCAACGACCTGGCCGACCGTCGGGACGGCTACGTCGACCTGCGCTCCTACGCCGCCATTGGCGACGGCAGGACGGTGGCGCTGATCGCTCATGACGGGTCGATCGACTGGTATCCGACCCCGGACCTCGACTCTGCTCCGCCGTTCGCCCGGTTGTTGGACGCCGACGACGGCGGCGCGTTGGAGTTGTGCCCAACGGAACCATTCACCTCGCAGCGGGCCTACGTCGAGGGTACGAACGTTCTGGCCACCACGTACATCACCACCTCAGGGACCGTGCGCGTCACCGATTCGCTGAATACCGGGGTGGCAGGACGGCTCCCCTGGGGCGAGTTAGCCCGCCGCATCGAAGGCCTCACCGGGAACGTGCCGATGCGCTGGGCCATCCGTCCGGGAAACTGTTTTCAGACCGCTTCCCCGTGGGTCCAGTCCACCGACCACGGCGCGGTACTCAGGGTTGACGGCACCGCGCTGGGCGTCCGCGGTATCAACGAGGGCGACCTCTCCATCGAAGGTCAGGCCATTTCCGGGCGCCTCACCACCGAACCCGGCTCGCGCCACCTGGTGGCCGTCGTCTCCACCCACGACGAGCCCCTGCCGCTCCCGGATCCGCACTCGGTGGACGCTGGCATTGACCGGACTATCACGAACTGGCAAACCTGGTCCAGGGAATTCAGCTACGAAGGACCCTACGCCAACCAGGTCCTCCGCAGCGCTCTCGCCCTGAAGCTCCTGATCCACAGCCCGTCCGGATCCGTCGCTGCTGCAGCCACCACCTCCCTGCCGGAGAGCAGGGCGGGTGGCAAAAACTGGGATTACCGGTACGCGTGGCTGCGGGATACCGCCTACACGCTGCACGCACTGGTCCGGGCCGGCCTGCGGGAGGAAGTGCACGCAGCGGTCTCCTGGATGCTCAAGAACCTTCGCACCCAGGGCCAGGATCTGCAGGTTTTCACACGACTTGATGGTGGCACCCCCGAAGGGACCCGCACCCCTGACCTTCCCGGCTGGCGGGGCATCGGCCCCGTCGTCGACGGGAACCCAGCGGCAGGTCAGCTGCAGTTGGGTGTCTTCGGTGACCTTTTCGACATTGTGCGGCTCTACGTCGAGGCCGGCCATGTCCTCGACCCCACCACCTCCCGCCAACTGGCCGACCTGGCTGACCTCACCTGCGACACCTGGCAACAGCGCGACGCCGGCATCTGGGAGCTGCCCGAGGAACGGCACTACACCACCTCAAAGCTGGGGTGCTGGCATGCCCTGGACAGCGCGGTGAAACTCTCCGAAGCGGGCCAGCTGCAGCGCCCGGCCGAACGTTGGCGGGCCGAGCGGGACCGAATCCGGGACTGGGTCGAGGAGAACTGCTGGTCTGCCGAACGCCAGAGCTACGTCTGGTATCCGGGCAGCGAGAAGCTGGACGCTTCGATCCTGCTTCACGCGATCACCGGCTACGAACGGGGCCCGAAGATGTCCTCAACTATCGATGCCCTCCGTGACGAGCTGGGCTCCGGTCCACTCCTCTACCGTTACAGCGGGATGCAGGACGAGGAATCCACCTTCGTCGCCTGCGCCTACTGGATGGTGGCAGCCCTCGCCCAGGTGGGGCGCAAGGACGAGGCACGCTCCCAGATGGAGGCGCTGCTACCCCTGGCGAACGACGTCGGGTTGCTGGCCGAAATGATCGACGGCGACGACCGGCACGAGTTCATGGGCAACCTGCCGCAGGGGTTGAGCCATCTGGCCCTCATCACCGCAGCGCTGTCCCTCTCAGACGACGCGTAGCTGGCGTTCCCGTCACAGCTGGTGATGAGTGAACCGGCCACCCAGCAGGGTAGCCATCACAGGAATACCGGCGATATCCGTGGTCGGAACCTCCAGCGGGGAGGCGTCGAGGACCACACAGTCGGCAAGCATCCCGACGGAGAGCCGGCCCTTGACCCCACCGAACCCGGTGGCCTCGGCGGATCCGATCGTATAGATACCGAGGGCCTCTTGGGCGCTGAGACGCTCTGTGCCAGCCCCGAAGACACGATCGCTGGACGTCAGCCGGTCGGTGTACGCCTGGATGGAGCGCAGCGCCGTCCCATCGGCGCACGGCCGGTCCGAACTTCCCGCCACCGCTATTCCCGCGTCGAGGAATGATTTGGCCCGGTACGTGAATGCTGCCCGCCCCTCTCCCAACGACCGAGCCATCGCGTCGCCGATGGGACGAAAAAAGGAGGCCTGCGGTGCCACCGCCACCCCCAGCCCGGCGAGCGCCGCCAACTGGTCCGGCCGCACCACCGCCGCGTGCTCAATCCGGTGCGGCAGCGCCCGCTGACCTGTGCGCCCAGCCCGAAAGAGGGTGAAGGTGTCGATCGCCAGATCAATTGCCAAGTCACCGATGGCGTGGGCGGCGATGGACCAACCGGCCCGGTGCGCATCAACCATCTGCTGCTGCAGGAACTCCGGTTCCTGCAGCAGGTACCCCTTGTTCCCGGCACCGGTGCTGTACGGCTCGGTCTGGGCCGCGGTCTCGCTGGACAGCGCACCGTCCAGGAAGATTTTCGCCGGACCCAGCGACAGCAGGTGATCGCCGAATCCGCTGTACATCCCCAATCCCAGACCGCTACCCGGGACGTCTGCCCCGGCTCGCTGCACTGTCTCGATGGCCGGCATCAGTTGCGCCCGTGCGTGCAGTTTTCCCGCCGCCCGGGCGTCCTGGAAGGCGCCCAACTCGTCCGGGGCGTGTCCAATCCAGCCGCCGCCAATGCCGGCGTCGGTGAAGCTGGTGATGCCCTCACGCGCATACTGGCCCGTTGCGTGTTCGATCGCAGCGACCAGGGTATCGCGCGGGTACGGGCGCAGCAGGTCCAGGACCAGCGCTTGCGCTGTCTCCTGCAGTAGTCCAGTCGGCTCCCCCGCTCCATCCCGGACGATTCTTCCGCCCACCGGGTCGGGGAACCCAGCATCGAGCACCCCTGCGCGGCGTAACGCTTCGGTGTTGGCGATCCCGCCGTGCCCTGATGTGCGCCGGATGAAGAGGGGCCGCCCAGCGGAGACCCGGTCCAGGGCGGCCCGGTCGGGGAACCGTCCCCCGAACCGGTGGTGATCGAAGCCGCTGGCAACCAGCCAGCCGCCGCCGGCATCGTCATCGTGAGACACCGGGAGGGATTGGGCTGCAGCGTGCAGCCGGGCGTAGGCCTGGTCCAGATCGGAGAGATCGGTCAGGTCCACCTCACCCAGAGTGAGTCCAAACCAGGCGGTGTGGCAGTGGGCGTCATTGAATCCGGGGAGCAGTACCCGATGCTGCAGGTCGACGACGTCCTTGGCTGCCAGTCCCGCGAGGTCCTCGTCGAGACCAACAATGACCCCGTTGAGAATGCCGAGGCTGCCCGCCGTGGGACGGGCCGGGTCCATGGTGATGATGCGGGCGTTGGTGAGGATGAGATCGAGTTGCATGGTTTCGCTCCCGAGCGACAGTGAGATTCAAACGGTGCTAGACGGTGGCGAAGTGCACCCACACACCGATGACCCACACGCTGCCCGCAAGCAACGCCAGGCCGAGCTCTACCAGGATGCCGATGCCCGTCGCCCTCAGAGCTGCCCCGCTGGACGAAAGGGCTGGCTTGAACTCCCGCTGCCGTGCGAATTCGCTGGCGAACAGACCCGCCGCGAATCCCACGAACAACCCGACGACCGGGATCAGGAACATCCCCACCACGCCCGTGACCAGGCCTACCACCACTGACCGGCCGGGGATCTGACGCTGTTGCAGTTTCCGGCCGGTCAGCACGGCGCCAGCGAGCAGACCAGCAACAGCCAGCGCGGTTCCGACGCCGAAAGCCACCCATCCTGCGGTGCTGGACACCACCAGCGCCCACATCAAGAGCGACCCGATGATGAGGATGCTGCCCGGGAGGATTGGCACAATGACTCCGGCGATACCAACCACGATCAGCAGGCCGCTCAGCACGGTCATCAGGATTTGAAATTCCATAGGGAAAGTCTCTCACTGCTCGGCCGCCGATCCTGCCTCGCTTGTTCCCGCCCGGCGGCAACACTAAGGTTGCTGAAGAAGCCTGAAGGGCACCAATAGCAGGAGGCACCATGAGCACGCCAGAACCAGGGAATGATCCGTCGCAGCATGACACCCCGCACGAGTTGGCCCCCAAGCATGCTGAAACCACACCGGAGTGGCGTGATTCATCCGCCGACGACGGCGCTCCCACCCAGGCGCACAGCCACGTAGACCCGCGTCGACCCGCCGACGACGGCGCCCCCACCCAGGTGCACCAGATTCGGACTGATGGCACAGCTGGCGCTGTTGCGACGGGCGCCGGGGCGGCATCGGCTTCGCCTGCCACACGCACCCAGCCGGTCACCGTACAGCCGGTCAGCCACACGGTCGACCCGGATGATTCCCGCTACCGGGGCGCCCAGGATGACCGCCCCACCCTGCCGGGGTCGGCCGAGCGTGCGGCGCTCCTCCAGCACGAAAAGGACACCTTCGGCGGGACGAAATTCGGGTCGGCGTTCTTCGGCTGGCTCACCGCGACCGGCATGGCAGTCTTACTGACGGCGCTGGTCGCTGCTGCGGGGGCCGTCTTTGGACTCTCGACCAACACCGACCTCAACGATGCAGCCGAGCAGGTGGCGGCCGACCCGCAGACCGTCGGCATCACCGGCGCAATCATCCTGCTGGTGATCCTGCTCCTCTCCTACTTCGCTGGCGGATATGTTGCCGGGCGGATGGCCCGGTTCAACGGTGCTAAGCAGGGTGTCGCCGTCTGGCTGTGGGCGATCATCATCGCCGCTCTCGTCGCGATCCTCGGATTAATCTTCGGCAGGCAGTCCGCCGTTCTGGCAAACGTCAACAGCTTTCCACTGAACGAAGGGAGCCTGACCACGACCGGCATCGTCGCCGTCGCCGTGGCCCTGATCGTGGCGCTCGGCGGCGCGATTTTGGGCGGCCTGACCGGAATGCGGTACCACCGCCGAATCGACCGCGCGGACTACGACAACGCCCCCACCCGCTAGCCTTCATTTTCGCCAATAGTCTTCACCATGGATAGCCGCGCACCACGCTTCGCTCGCGACAGGCCCTTCGGCCTGCTACTGGTGATCACCGGGTTGGTGGGATGGCTGGCCTCTGGCCAGCTGGTCCTCGAACGGCTCGCCGTCTACGCCGACCCCAACTACGTCACCAGCTGCGACGTCAACGCCTTCGTCTCCTGCGGGGAGGTCTTCAAGACGTGGCAGGCCAGCCTGCTGGGATTCCCCAATCCGCTGCTCGGCATCGTTGCGTTCAGCGTCGTCATCACTACCGGGGGCATGCTCCTCGCCGGGGCGGTTGTAGCGAGATGGTACTGGCGCTCCCTGCAGGTGGGAGTGAGCCTGGGCATGGTCTTTACCATCTGGTTGTGGACGCAGGCCCTGTTCGCCATTGGGATCCTTTGCCTCTATTGCCTGGTGGTCTGGGCGGCGATGATCGTGCTCACCACGTTCCTGACCTCACGCAATATACTCCGGGGCGTGCTTCCGGCGGGACGGAGGGCGCGCATTTTCCTGAGCGGCTGGACCGGGACGACGGCGGTGCTGCTGTTGGTTGCGACGGCCGCCAGCGTGTTCTTCAGGTTTGTCGGCGTGTTTGCCGGCTAACCGCCCTATCCATCCGCGCGGGTCCGGCGATGATCCCTAGGGTGACGGCTTTCCACCATTGACGTTTAGTGTTTCTCCCACGACGTAGCTGGATTCCGACGACGCCAGGAAGACATACGCGGGGGCCAGTTCAGTGGGCTGGCCGGCGCGGCCCAGCGGAGTGTCCTTGCCGAATTCGGGCAGCTTGTCCTTCGGCTGCCCATCCGAAACTTGCAGCGGAGTCCAGATCGGGCCGGGCGCCACCGCGTTTACCCTAATGCCACGCGGCGCCAACTGCTCAGCGAGTCCCTTGGTGAAGTTATTGATGGCAGCTTTGGTGCTTGCGTAATCCAGCAGCGTGGATGACGGACTGTAGGCCTGGATCGAGGTTGAGTTCACAATACTCGAACCCGGCTTGAGGTGCTTTAGTGCCTCCCGCGTGATCCAGAAGAATGAGTAAATGTTGGTCTTGAAGGTTTCGTCCAGTTGCTCGTCGGTGAGATCCTCCAGGCGCTGCACGGCGATCTGCTTGCCAGCATTGTTGACCAGGATGTCCAGCCCGCCGAGCTGCTCGGCGGCGTCGTTCACGAGTGACCGGCAGAACGCAGCATTGGTGAGGTCACCCGGAAGCTTGACTGCTTTCTGACCGCACTCTTCGATGATGCGGGCAACCTCTACAGCGTCCGGCTCCTCCTCGGGAAGGTAGGACAGGGCGACGTCGGCACCTTCCCGGGCGAAGGCGATGGCCACGGCGGCGCCAATGCCCGAATCCGCGCCGGTGATGAGGGCTTTGCGGCCCTGAAGCCGACCGGTTCCCCGGTAGGAGGTTTCTCCGCGGTCGGTCTGCGGCTCCAGATCGCGGTCCAGCCCCGGCTCGGGCTGATCCTGCTTAGGCGGCGAGATGCTCGGGAAACGGGTAACGGGGTCCTGGAAGGTGTACTGGTCGGTCCCTGAAATGTTGTCAGTCATGTGGTCCTCGCTCGCCGTGCGTAGCTACGATACGGTCTGTGCAGGCCAGCGGATCAGGTACTGCCATCTCCACAGCTAAGCCTACTGACTATCCTAGGCGGCGGGCGGCGTCCAAAACAAGGCAGTCAGTGGTGTTGAGATTCGGGGTGGGCCCCCGGGCTCGGCGGGACGCTGCGATCAGAGGATCTGGGCGAAGAATCCGGCGCCGATGCTCGCCACCATGGCGATGATCAAGAGCCAGACGATGGGCACGCGGTATTTGTTGATGAAGCGCATAATGCCCCAGTCTAGGCGAGCGCTGCACGACCCCGCTGTTGACGGAAATAATTCCCTACCCCACAACGCTGGACTGGTTATGAGTAAACCAGTTGCAGTTACGGGATCCACCGGAGCCGTTGGAGGCTCCGTTGCCCGCAGTCTTTCGGCGGCCGGGCTCGACCTCCGCCTGCCGGTCCGGGACCTTGGCCGGGCCCCGCTACTGGCCGGGGCGACGGCGGCTCGGTTCAGCTACGCGGATCGCAAGGCGGCAGTCGCGGCGCTGGACGGTGTTGACACCCTTTTCATGGTGTCGGCGAGCGAGGCCGAGGACCGGGTCGACCAGCACCTAACTTTCGTCGATGCGGCTAGGGACGCTGGCGTGCGGCATATCGTGTACACCTCATTTTCTGGGGCGGCCGCGGATGCCACCTTCACCCTCGGTCGGGACCATTGGGCCACCGAAGAATACATCCGACACTCCGGGGTGGACTACACGTTCCTTCGCGACAACTTTTACCTGGACATCCTGCAGTTCCTGGCCGACGACGGCGGGGCCATCCGCGGCCCCGCCGCCGATGGGCGGGTAGCCGGAGTGGCCAGGGCCGACGTTGCGCGGGTGGCCGCCGTCGTCCTCCAGGAGCCGTCAGCGCATGTGGGACGGACGTATGAACTGACCGGGCCGGAGGCGCTGACCCTTGAGGAGGCCGCGGCAATCATCACCGCCGAAACCGGAAAATCCATCAGGTATGCACCCGAAACAATCGAGGAAGCATATGCATCCCGGCAACACTTCGGTGTGCCCGGCTGGCAGCTTGACGCCTGGGTCAGCACCTACACCGCCATCGCGGCCGGAGAGGTCGCGCGGACGACGGCGGCGGTACAGGACCTGACCGGCCGACGGGCGTTGAGCCTTACCGACGTTCTTCGCGACGCCCGCTAGGCTCGGGACATGCGCAAAGACTTCAGCAGGGACGACACCTCGGCGCGGGACTTTTACCGTCTGCTCACCGCGACTGTGGTGCCGCGACCTATCGCCTGGGTGTCATCCCGGTCGGCGGCGGGCGGCGATAACCTAGCCCCGCACTCGTTTTTCACTGTCGCGTCGGTGCACCCACCGATCATCGCCTTCACGTCGGTGGGCCGGAAGGATACGCTGCGCAACATTGAGGAGACCGGCGAGTTTGTGGTGAACCTCGCGCCTGAGCCGCTGTTGGAGCAGGTCAACGCCACGGGCACCAACTTCGCCCGGGAGGTGAGCGAGTTCGACGCCGCGGGCCTGACCCGCGAGCCGAGCCGCACTGTCGCGGTACCGCGGGTTCTCGAATCCCCCGTCGCCCTTGAGTGCACTCTGCATGTGGTGCAGCCCATCGGCGACTGCTTCGTGGTCTTTGGTGAGGTAACCCATGCCGCAATAGCCGAAGAAGCCCTCGAGGGTACCCATCCGCTGATGCAACGTCTTAAGCCCCTGTCACGGCTAGGCCGCGACGAGTGGGGCACCACGGGTCAGGTGCAGAGCATTCAACGCATTCCCGTTGATGAATGGCCAGGACACTTCCGCGGCTGAAGTGGTACCGCGGAAGCGCCATGACCAGGCCGTGGGGGCCGTGGGCTGGGCTATCCGATACCTAGCTGAACGAAGACGAACCACACGGCAACCGGCACGATACCGATCATCGCGATCGCCCAAAGCAGCAGCGCCCTGAAGAACATCCGCTCATCCTTGGGCTGCGCACTGGCCATCAGGAGGGCACCGCTGGTGGACATGGGACTCACATCCACGACCGATGAGCTGATGGAAATGGCTGTGACGACGCCGATCGGGGTCAGCAGCGGATCCATCGCAATAGGGATAACCACCGGGCTGATTACCCCGAGGGTGCCGGTCGTGGAGGCGAAGGCCGACACGAGTGCCACCACGTAGCCGGTCACCAGGGCAGCGATCGAGCCGTTGCCGAGGCTTTCAATCCCCGCCTGCAACTCGTCGAGCGCACCCATGGCCTCGAGCATCCCCACATAGGTCACAATGCCTGTAACCAGGATGATGGCACTCCACGGCATGCTCTCCACAGCCGGTTTCTGGACTCCCGAGTTGATGGCGATCAGCACGAGGGCGATGGCCAGGGAGGCGACACCGACGTCGATTGCGAAGACCGTGGTCGACACCAGCAGGGCCACCAGCGCCAGCAGGGTGACCACCCGCATGGGGGTTACCTCCACCTTGGTGATCGGTTCAGCAACGGTCCGGGTGGCGGTCAGCGTGCCCCCGGTGCCTGAACTGCTGTCGACGCCGGGAGCGCCCTCGTTCGCGGTCCCGGCTGAAGCTGCGGACCCATCAGCGCTGGGTTCGGCGTCGCGCTTTGCCGCACGGCGGTTCACAATTCCCTGAACAATGAAATAGGCGAGTGCCGCGAGGAGGGCATTGAAGAGGAAGCAGTAAAGGTAAAGCTTCCAGGAGTCGCTAGAGGCTCCAGCGCCGTCGAGCATCTGGTTGGAGAGGACACCAAAGGGGTTGACCGGCGAGAAGGCTCCGGCGTTGGCGCCCTGCACCACCACCAGCCCCATGGCCAGCGCGCTGATGCCGAACCGCGCGCCCAGCGCCAGCGCAACTGGCGCCACGATGGCGATTGCCGCGGGAGTGAACGCCCCGGCGGACGCCAGCACCGCGGTGAGCAGGAACATCAGGATGGGAACCAGAAGCCGACGGACACCGGCCAGGCGTTCACACCAGTACGCCATGAGGTCAATGGTCCCGTTGACCCGGACAATCGCAAACAGCAGGGTGGCGCCCACCAGGATGAAGAATAGTCCGGAGGGGAAGGCACCGATGACGTCGGCGATGGGGAGTCCGGCAAGTGTGGTCCCGACGACGAACGCCGCGACCAACGCGATCAAGCCGGCGTTGACCTTGGTGAAGGAGCCCCAAGCGAACGCTCCGATCAGGACGAGGAACGCGATAATTGACGGTGTCATGGCCGCTTCCTAATTCTGCGCCGACACGAGGTCGCCCGCGAGGAGGCGCCCGGCCCCGGTGATGGCCGGGGTGTGCCCCAGCGACTTGAGAATTTCGTAAGCGGTAGCGACGGCGGCGGTAATCACCGGAACACCGAGCAGGTCTTCGGCGGTTTGCACCGCTGCCAGCGACGGCATCTGGACACAGGCCGACAGGATGACCGCGTCCACCCCGTCGCGGTTGAGCTTTTCGGCGATCCCCGGCAACTGCTGAGGGTCCAGCCGCCCCACCTCCAGGTTGTTGTCGACTGAAAGGCTCACCGAGTCCACCACCTCGATACCAGCGCCCTCGATGTACTCGGATACCAGCTGGGTGAGGGCGGGAACATAGGGGGTGACCATGGTGATGCGCTTTGCGCCCATCTCCTGCAACGTCCGCACCAGGGCGCCTGCGCTGCTGGTGACCTCGGCGGGGTGCCCGTTACTTTCCGCGGCCTGGGCGATGGTCGCCTCGGACTCGACGTGGGCGTTGGGACCCTGCGCCATGACGGCCACCAGGCAGGCGTAGGCGATCACGTCGACGTCGGCGTCCGAGACTGCCTCGGCACAGTCGGCGGCCTTTCCCACCATCGCGGCGAGTTCCTCGCGATTAACCTTCTTCATACCGGCGCGGGCGGAGTGGAACGTGTAGCGGTGGCCGGTCGCTTCGGACTGTCGACGGAAGAGCTCGGGAAGTTCGGTTTCCATCGTGGTGTTGGAGCTCGGGACGATCAGCCCGATCCGGGAGGAGCCCTGCGAGGCGGCAGCGGGGGAGGTTTCGCAATATTCGGCGGGGGAAGCCATGTCTGTCCTTCACTTCGTTGTGGTGACAATCAAACTCACTTCGTGAGTTCCCAACCCATATTGTGGGTTTAAGTGAGGATTGTCAAGGAAAATGTTGTAGACCGCCGCGTCCCACTAAGCTGGCACGGACCCTGAATACGCCAAGACTGACGATGTGAGGACGGCACGAGTGACAGCCGAACAGGCCAGCGGTGCGGCACCCATTCTGGTATTGCGCAAGGTCAGCCAGATCCTTGATTGCTTCACCCCCGACAACCCCGAGCCCACGCTGCAGCAGCTGGCCCGCGGGACCGGCCTACCCTCGAGTACTTGCCAACGCCTGGTGCAGAATATGGTCCGGGAGGGCTACCTGGATCGCGACGGCGACCGCTACCGGATCGGAATCCGCCTGGTCCGCTGGGCCAGCACCGGAACCTCGGGAATGGATCTGGTGCAGCTGGTCAAGCCCATCCTGCAGGATCTGCGCGACGAGACAGGCGAGACGGCCTGCCTTTACGTCCGCGACGGCGCCTTCCGCACCATCGTTGCCGTCGCGGAAACCCGCCACGTGGTGATCCGACCCTTCGCCGTCGGGATGGTTATGCCCATCCACGCCGGTGCGCCCGGCAAGATCTTCCTCGCCTACGACCCCGACGCCCGCTCGGCCCTCAACGAAGACCACCTGACCCAATTCACCGCAAGCACCCCCGCCAGCCTGGCGGTCCTCGACCGACAGGTGGAGCTGACCCGAGCGAAAGGGTACTTCGCCGCCTTCGGCGAACGCCACGGCGATGTAGGGTCCATCGCTGCTCCAGTTTTCCGGCACACCGGGGATCTAGCAGCGGTGCTGGGGCTGGGTTTCCCCACCCAGCGAGTCCGGGTCGACGACGTCGGCCGACTGGGGCCCATCGTCAAGGCCGCGGCTGACCGGGCCAGCCATGCCCTCGGCCAGCCCAGTCCCTAGATCCCGCTGGCCCGGGCAGCACCCCGGCGACGTCAAGTGTGCTTGACATCCGAGCTCGCGGATCGGGCTGTGGCGGGTCACCCGACCGCCGGTGCGGTGATCGCCGTCGGGTTCGGAGCCATTGTGGAAATGGTGCTGGCTCTTCTCCTGCTCACTGAGGTCCTGGTCGGCGCGATCGCCTTCGTGGTGATCAACCGCGAGAACTGACGGCCCAGCAAGATAGTCAGTGCACTTCACAACCATGCCGTTAGGTGCATATTTACAGGCACCATTCAGTAAACTCTCGTAAACTGAGGCCATCCTCGGGTCTAGCAATCCCTCCGTCTGCTGTGGAGCAGAACCCAACGCAGGGACACCTATTGAGTATTGCTACCTCTAGTCGCAGTGTGCGCGTTTCGAAGCCTAACGACATTGTCGCCTCCTATTCCATCCTGCTCAAGCAGGTGCGCAAGGAGGGGCTGCTGAACCGTCGCCGCCGATTCTACGTCTCGGTCTTCGCCGTGCTGGCGCTGACCATGGGCGCAGCCTGGACCGGATTCGCCCTGCTCGGTGACACCTGGTTCCAGCTGCTCATCGCCGCAGTGCTCGGCATCGTCTTTACCCAGCTAGCGTTTCTGGCCCACGAAGCGTCCCACCGGCAGATCTTCAAGACCCGCAGCGCGAACGACTGGTCCGGGCGGATCCTGGCAGCCGGCGTCGTCGGCATCAGCTACCAATGGTGGATGAACAAACACACCCGCCACCACAACGATCCCAACGTGCTGGGCAAGGACCCCGACATCGAGATCGACACCATTTCCTTCATCGAAGAAGACGCCGCGAAAGCCAAGGGCCTCCACGCCTGGATCACCCGCCGCCAGGGCTACCTCTTCTTCCCCCTACTCACCCTCGAGGGACTGAACCTCCACGCCAAATCCATCGGCACCCTGTTCCGCCCCGGAGCCGTCCAGGGCCGCTGGATTGAACTCGCGCTCCTCGCGGTCCGGTTCGGCGCCTACCTGGGCGTCCTGTTCTGGTTCCTGCCCGTCGGCATGGCGTTTGCCTTCATCGGCGTGCAGATGGCCGTGTTCGGGATCTACATGGGTGCGTCCTTCGCCCCCAACCACAAGGGCATGCCGATCATCCCGAAAAACAGCAAACTCGACTTCTTCCAGAAACAAGTCCTCACCTCACGAAACATCAAAGGCGGAACGTTCGTCAACAACGCCTTCGGCGGGCTGAACTTCCAGATTGAGCACCACCTGTTCCCGGACATGCCACGCCCGCACCTGCGCCAGGCGGCCCTGATCGTCCGCGAACACTGTGAACGCCTCAAAGTCCCCTACACCGAGGTCGGCGTCGCCGCGTCCTACGGTGCAGTGGTCTCCTACCTCAACCGGGTAGGACTCGCAGCCCGCGACCCCTTCGACTGCCCCATGGTCAACAGGTACCGGCACCAATAGCCCCTCCAGAAACTGTCCTGTCGGGTCAGGCGTTCCACAATCCGTAGGAGTCGGCCAGTGAAGAGATCTTCTGTGCGCGGGCAAGCCGGGGCAGGTAAGACCCGTCGCCCACCACCGCTCCGGCGGCATGGGCGCTGAGAAGCTCGTGGGCCCACACAATTTCCGAGGCGCTCGGTGATAGGCCCATGTTGATGGTGTCCGTGGCATCCGGCAGGAGGCACAACTTTCCGGTCATTCCCATGGAAGCCGTCACCTTGCAGGCCTCCAGCAGGGTGTCTCCGAGCGCGCCGACCGTTGGGCCATCGATGGGGCCGGGGAGCTGACCCACCCGGGAGGCCACCACCAGCTTGGAGCGTGCATAGGCCAGAGCCATTGGCTCGTCCGAGGCTCCCGTATCCCGGCGGAAGTCGCCGACGCCGAACGCCAACCGGAAGGTGCCGGGGGCGCTGGCGATAGCCGTGGCGTTTTCGATGCCCAGCGCCGATTCGACCAGCGCGAGCACCGGGGTACCGGCCTGGAGCCGCATCGCGGTGTGGGTGACCTGTTCAGGCTTCTCGGTCATGGCCAGCATGACGCCGCGCAGCCCCGGAGCTTTGGAGAGTGCCGCCAGGTCATCGGCCCAGAAGTCGGTTTCGATCCCGTTGACCCTGACCCACGCGGTCATTCCGGTGGACAGCGCTTCGACCACACGCTCGCGCGCCTCCGCCTTGCCATCGGCCGGCACCGCATCTTCCATATCGAACACCACCGAGTCCGCCTCGGACGTCAGGGCGGGCGCAAAGTTGGCCTCGGATGCCGCGGAGGCAAGGAGCCAGGAGCGGGAAAGCTTGGCGGGGAGCGCAGCAGCGCGGCTGTTTCGTAAAGAACCCATACCAGAACACTACTGAACCGTTCCAGCCATATTCCACCGCAGCACCGCAGGCGTCGCAAACACTACGAACAAAAGCTTTGGTGAATCCGGCAGTTACTGAACGTGCCTGAGGGTCAGCCCCAAATGGGCGGCGATTTCCCGCCCCACCTGCTGGAGCAGGGTTGCGGCGTTAGCGATGCACAGGTCGACGTCGGGCTCCAGATCGGTCAGCGTGAAGGTGCGCTCGAATCCGACGGCCACTAATTGCTCGGGGGCCAGCACGGTCCTGCCGCACACTGCAATAGCCCTGACGTGCGCCGCCGCGGCGGCATTCGCTACCCCCAGCGGGGTCTTCCCGCCGAGGCTTTGTTCATCAAGGCTTCCCTCACCGGTGATCACCAGGTCGGCGTCGCGCAGCTTTCCGGCCAACCCGGTCAGCTCCAGTACGACGTCGATTCCCGGCCGTCGCCGCGCGTTCAGGACGGCGAGCGCCGCGAACCCGACGCCTCCCGCCGCACCGGCGCCTGGGGCGATGGCCGCTTCATTGACTGCCGGACCCGCCGCTGCGCCAAGAACGCTGACGAACCGGGCCAGGGCCGCATCGAGTTCCTCGACATCAGTAGCCGTAGCACCCTTCTGCGGGCCGAACACTGCAGCCGCACCAGTGAGGCCCAGCAGGGGGTTGTCGACGTCGGAGGCCAGGGTAAGCGTGACGGCAGACAGTCGCGGGTCCAGGCCGGTCAGGTCGATCCGGGCGAGCGCCGCCAGCGATGCACCGCCGGGCGGCAGATCGCCGCCATCGTCGTCAAGCAGTTTCGCCCCCAAGCCTTCAAGCACGCCCGCCCCACCGTCGGTGCTGGCGCTGCCGCCCACTCCGAGGACAATTTCTGTACAGCCACGGTCGAGGGCGAACCTGATGAGGTCCCCGGTCCCGCGGCTGGTGGCGCCGCGGGCATCGAGGATGCCGCCGGGTAGCACTGCGAGGCCAGACGCGAGGGCCATTTCGATCACTGCCTGCGTGCCGCGGATCGCGATGGGCGCTTCCAGCGGCTCACCGGTTGGCCCAGTCACTGTCGTGACGTGGAGGGAGAAGCCGGCGGCGACAGCAGCGTCGAGAGTCCCTTCTCCGCCGTCGGCCGCTGGCGCCTGCTCGATGGTGAGGACTGTGTCCGGTCCCGCGGCGTCGCGTAATCCGGCGGCTACCGCATCGGCAACCTCGGGGGCGGAGAGCGAACCCTTGAACTTGTCGGGTGCAATGACTATGCGCATACGGCCATTACATCATTGGTGATGTGGACAACGCAGAGACCAACCAGGTCGCGATCGGTTCTGTGCTGGGTAGAAAACCGAACCCGCCCGTTCGTTCGGAGGGAGAACACCGGCAAAGGAACAAATCGGTTGATGTATGTGTTTGCATGTATATACTGGCGTCCCGCGCTGGTTTAATCGAGGAGGAACTCATGACCGCACATACCGAAGGGCTCCATCACGTCACCGCAATCGCGGGTGACCCCCAAAAGAACATTGACTTCTACATCAAGGGCCTTGGCCTGCGATTGGTCAAGAAGACGGTGAACTTCGACGATCCCGGCACCTATCACCTCTACTATGGCGACGAGGCTGGCCGCCCCGGCTCCCTCCTGACCTTCTTCCCCTGGCAGGGCGTCCGTAGCGGTCGGGTGGGCAGTGGGCAGTCGACCACGACCGCGTTCTCCGTTCCGCAGGGAAGCCTCGGCTGGTGGCAGGAACACTTCAAGGCAATCGGCGTCGACTCGAGCGTTGCCCGCGCCTCCTCCGAGGAAGAGCGCCTGTCTCTGCGCGATCCCGACGGCCTGCAGATCGACCTTGTGGCATCGTCGCTCGCGGACCCACGGAACCCGTGGGATTCAGCGTCGGTTCCGGCTGACTATGCTGTCCGCGGGCAGCACTCGTCGGTGCTTACCGTCGAGGACCCCACTGCGAGCCTCGAAACATTCACCCGTGACCTGGGCATGAACATCCTGAGCGAAACCGACGGCAGGTACCGCCTCAGCACCCACGCCGGCGAGCCGGGCACCGTCGTCGACATCGTCACCGACCGAGGCGGCGAACCCGGCCTGGTGGCTGGCGGAACGGTCCACCACATCGCCTTCCGGGTGCCCGACCAGGCTACCCAGGAGCTGTGGCGCCTGGAACTGGCGGAGCGCGGCTACGCCGTCACCGCCATCCTCGATCGTCAGTACTTCACATCCATCTACTTCAGGGAGCCGGGCGGCACCCTACTCGAAATCGCCACTGACACGCCGGGGTTCGATATCGACGAACCGTTGCTCGAACTGGGTCGCTCACTGAAGCTCCCACCATGGCTCGAACCCAACCGGGATGCCATCTCGCACGCGGTCGCGAAGATCAGTGTGCCCGATGAGAACAACCCGTCCATCGCCACCTTTCTGAGCTAGGGGACCGGATGACCACTGTTCAGCATTGGCCACACCTCTTTGACGCGGGAACGCCGGACAGTCCGGTGCTGCTCCTGCTCCACGGCACGGGTGGGACCGAGCACGACCTGCTCCCGCTGGCCCAGCGCCTCGCCCCCGGCGCTGGCTCCCTCTCGCCCCGCGGCCCGGTGCAGGAGCACGGCATGAACCGCTGGTTCCGGCGGTTCGGCGAGGGCCAGTTCGACGTCGACGACGTCGTCCGCCGCGCGGGCGACCTCGCCGACTTTATCAATTGGGCGCGGGACCATCACGGCCTGGGCGACCGGAAGGTCATTGCCGTGGGGTTCTCCAACGGAGCGAATATTGCTCTGGGTACCGTGCTGCTGCATCCCCGGGTTCTGACCGACGTCGTCGCCTTCTCCGGAATGTACCCGCTCGGTGACCGGACGATCGACGATGACCTGGCGGGCACCGCCGTCGCGCTCTTCAACGGGGACGCGGATGCGATGGCACCGCTGGAGAGTGTCACGCGGCTGAAGTCAGTGCTGGACAGCGCGGGGTCCGAGGTAAGTCAGTTTGTCCGGGAGGGTGGACATGGAGTGCACCCCGCAGAGGTGGACGGCGCGGCGGCCTGGATCGGCTCCCGCACCGTCACTGCCACTCCCTGACTCCCGCCCCTCCGGCCAACACCTCAATCGAGTCAGCGTCACCGTGGATCGAGTGGTCCCTCTTGTCAGCACCGCAGCCCGGACATAGCATCCAGTAATGGACCCCGTTGAATACACGCCAACCCGCGATCAGCTTGTCTATACCTTCGGGGGCGCCGCGCCGGTCCTGACCGTACAGCCGGGCACAGTCATGAAGCTGTGGTCCGAGGACGCATTCAACCACGCGCTGACCAGCGTCGATGACCTGTCGAGCCAGAAGGTTGACCTCCGGTTCGTCAACCCGCAGACCGGTCCGTTCTACGTGGCCGGAGCGGAACCCGGTGACACGCTGGCGATCCACATTGTTGACCTCACTCCGGCCCGGTCGTGGGGTGCATCGGCCACTATTCCATTTTTCGGCGGACTGACCAGCACCGATCGGACTGCATTCCTGCAGGAACCGCTACCGGACACCACCTGGATCTACCATGTCGACACGGCGCGGCGAACCGTAGGTTTCCAGGCCCGTCACAGCGATTTCGAGGTGGCGTTGCCCCTTGAGCCGATGCTTGGCACCATCGGGGTTGCTCCGCCGGGCGGCGAAGTGCGATCGTCCCTGGTCCCCGAGCGATTTGGCGGAAACATGGACTCGCCCGAAGTCAAAGCAGGGACCACCGTCTATCTGGGGGTCAACGTCGAGGGCGCATTGTTCTCGATCGGAGACGGCCATTACCGGCAGGGTGAGGGCGAGGCCTGCGGTACCGCGGTCGAAGGCGCCATGAACTCCACCATCATTGTTGAACTGATCAAGGGCGGTGCGCCAGCCTGGCCCAGACTGGAAAACGATACCCACTGGATGACCGTTGGCTCCTCCCGTCCAATGGAGGATTCCTGGCGGATCGGCCAGGTGGAAATGGTCAGGTGGTTCGAGGAACTATTTGGCCTGCATCAGATGGATGCCTATCAGCTCCTCACCCAGACAGCGCTGGCACCAATCGCCAATGCCGTCGATGCCAACTACAGCGTGGTCATCAAAACAGCCAAAAAGCTGTTCCCCCGAGTCCATGCCTTTGACGGAATACACGATGAGCTGCGGCGCCGCGGCTCGAAACTTTAGGAGAAAACCATGGACCTACAGCTCAGCGGCCGCACCGTCCTGGTGACCGGCGGGACCAAAGGCATCGGCCGCGCCATCGTCGAGACCTTCGCCGCGGAGGGCGCCAACGTGGGCTTCTGCGCGCGGAACGCCGCCGAAGTCGACGCCACTGAGACGGCCCTCGCTGGCAGTACCGGCCGCGTTTCGGGGACCACCATGGACATGGGCGACGCCGACGCCGTGGCCCGCTGGGTTTCCGATGCGGCCTCGATGTTCGGTGGAATCGACATCCTGGTCAGTAATGTGAGCGCACTGGCCATCCCGGACACCGATGAATCCTGGGAAGCATCCCTCCGGGTGGATTTGATGGGAACGGTCCGACTGGTCAAAGCCGCGCTGCCGCACCTTGAGCGAAGCAAGGCGGCGTCGATCATCGCCATCTCAAGCGTTTCTGGTCGCGAAGTGGACTTCGCGTCCGGCCCGTACGGAACGGTGAAGTCCGCGCTTATCGCCTACGTGGCGGGTCTGGCGTTCCAGCTCGCCGAGAAAGGCATCCGCGCCAACACGGTGTCCCCCGGCAATACCTTCCATGAGGGCGGTGTGTGGCAGAGCATCGAACAGGGAAATCCCGAGCTGTACAACATGGCGATGGGGCTAAACCCGACACATCGGATGGGGACGCCGCAGGAGGTAGCCGATACTGTCGTGTTCGTGGCGAGCCCACGATCCAGCCGGACCACCGGTGCCAATATCCTGGTGGACGGCGGTCTGACGCGGGGGATCCAGTTCTGACGTGCCGCCCCATTGGTCACAGGATAGCGGCGTGGCCGCAGTGCAGTGGTTGCCCCACCTCTCGTCTGCGGCCCCGCCACTATCGCAGGACCTAAAGGAACAGGTCCGCGTAGACCCGTAAGGCCGCCCGCACAAACTCGGCGCCGCTTTGGCCCCCGTAGTTTCTTCCAAAACGGGGATCGGCCACGTACATGTCGCCGAGGCCCAGCACATACTCCTTCGATAGCTTCCCGCCGGACCGTGGGACGCCGGGGGCCTGGCACAACCATGCAATGTGCCGGGCCGCCAACGTCTGAGCC
The DNA here is from genome assembly GCF_054510815.1 of Arthrobacter glycogeni. Lineage (NCBI taxonomy): Bacteria > Bacillati > Actinomycetota > Actinomycetes > Micrococcales > Micrococcaceae > Arthrobacter > Arthrobacter glycogeni. Next base: position 165,726 of record NZ_JBTNDV010000008.1, on the reverse strand, counting down.
TGGGCGCCGTCTGGCGCTGATCCGCCAGCCGCAGCCTTGACCCAATCAGCCCCGAGGTCGGCTGAATGTTCAGCAAACGTAGCCTTCTCAACGTCGGACCTCGACCGCCACCAGGCGTCACCCTGGGCGTAAGCGTCCTTCCCCCAGCGGTCCTCCACCTCGTCTTTGTACTGCGTGTGGTTGAAACCGTTGAACATCTTCTCTGCCATGAGTTCTTCACCTCCCTCCAACCGATTGACTGTGTCTTCGACCGACGCGATCTGCCGCGCCAGCCGGTTCTGCTCCCGCCGTAACCACTCAAGGTGGTGCTGCAGTGCGGTAGCTGGTCTGGCCTCGCCGTGGAGCACCGCGGCGATCGCCGGCAGACCCAGGCCCAACTCCCTGAGCAGCAAGATACGTTGCAGACGCACCAAGGCGCCGTCGTCGTAATAGCGCCTTCCGTTGCTGCCCACCCGGGACGGTTCCAGCAGCCCGACGTCCCCATAATGGCGAAGCGTCCGGCTGGTGGTGCCTGCCAGTCGAGCAATTTCCTGAATGGGCCAGTCCACCGCATCTCTTTCCTGTTGACACCTGCAACGTTAGTAGTTGACGCGGCGTCAATGTCAAGGACAGGGGTAGGAAGCACGCTGTAACTACCCAAAGCGAAGCGTGTGGCTGTCCGTCGCCCTTGCCGCACGAGTCGACCACGGGGTCATCCTCAGGACCGGATGGAAAGGTGGACCACGGTCTGGTCACCCTCCGCCAGTCCGACAGCCCGCCTGATCGCCGCCTTCACCGCACTACATAGCTTTGCTCCTGCGGAAAGAGTGACGTCTCCCAGATACTGCCGCCAATGCTGACGGTGACCGGGATCATTCCCCAGCCACGACTCCCCGAACTTGAGTTTTCCCGCAGCATCAGGCTCTCACTCGGTGGAACAGTGATGAAGTACCAGGAAGCGGGGCCCATCCACCGCCAGAGCGTTCCCGCAAATTTCAGTTCCACCGTCATCCCAAAGTGACCCGCCCGACCCCTCACCAACTAGCCAGGGCTCCGCAGGTAGTCCAGTTGCGCCGCCACCGATGCCTCGGCAGCCCGACGGACTGACGAGTCGACGTCAGCGTAGACCAGGTCTGCAACATCCTGCACCGCTGCGTCGGCTCCAAGCTGGGCGAGCGCAGCACGAATCTGGCCCAGGCGCTCATGCCGGTGCTGACGGTAGACGAGTGAGATGGCCGCCAGATCCGGCAGCATCGGCCCGTGGGCGGGTAGCACCGACGCCGGGCCCAGGGCGCTGAGCTTCTCCAATGAGTCGAGATAGGGGCCGAGGCGTCCGTCCGGGTAGTCAATAATCGTGGTGCCGCGGCCCAGGATCGTGTCGCCTGTGAGCACGGAACCGGTGTCGCCGTCGTCGGGCAGGTGGAAACACACCGAATCCGAGGTGTGCCCAGGGGTGGCAAGAACCCTGATGCTGACCCCCGCCGCGGTGATTTCCTCGCCGTCGGTCAAAGGGTCTCCGCCGTGGCAGTGGGCGGGGTCCATCGCCCGCACCGGCGCACCGGTCAGCTGGTGGAAGCGCTCACTGGCCTCGGTGTGGTCCCGATGTCGGTGGGTGATGAGGACCAGGTCAACTCTCCCGGCACTGGCGAGCCCGGACAGGTGCTCCTCGTCGAGCGGCCCCGGGTCGACGACGACGACTGGGCGTCTGCCCTTGCCTTCCACAGGTGCGGCGAGGACGTAGGAGTTGGTGCCCTCAAGGCTCATCGGGCCCGGGTTGGGCGCGAGCCGGTACCGGGTCAGGAGGCTGCTGACGATCAGGCCGGAGGCAGGGGGGCTGGGCATGCGTCTACCTTAGCGAGGTGTCCCTCCTCTGGTGATGCCCGGGTCCGATAGAGTGCGCTGCATGAGGACATCCCCCAGCGCAGACCCGGCCGTTCCCCGGCTGGCAGTCAGCGTCCTGATGCTGCGCGGAGATCAGATCTTCATTCAGAACCGCTCGCTCACCATGGACTTCGCTGCGGGCGTGGTGGTGTTCCCGGGAGGCCGGGTGGACGACGTCGACCGTGTCACGGCGCGCACCCAACCTGCCCCGGCACGCCTGCTGGCGGCCCACGCGCACTGCTGGGCCAAGACGAGCGTTGCGGGCGGCGACTGGAGCGACCCGACGGTAGCGGCAGGGGTGTTGGTGGCCGCCGCGATCAGGGAGGTGCACGAAGAAACCGGGGCGATGCTGTCCCCCACGGACCTGACACCGTGGGCCAACTGGATCACTCCGACCAGCTACAGCAAGCGTTTCGACACCTTTTTTTACCTGACGGTGCTTGCGCCGACCCTCGATCCACAGCACCGCACCACCGAGGCCGAGTCGTCCCACTGGGCCCCAGTGAAGGACATTCTCGCGCGCGCTGCGGACGGCCGGGTGGAACTCATGCGCCCCACGGAGGCACTGCTGCTGGAGCTCGCCTCGTTGCCGGGGAGTTTACCGTTGGCCCTCGACGCGGTGACGCGAACGCCCCGCCGGATCCTCCCGGTGGGCAGCCTGTAGCCGCGCACCCTGGCCCGCCGCCGTCGACGACTTTGGCCGGAGGCAGTAGTGTCTGGGTCAGGGTCGCCGCCGAAGCGACGCGTCGATGGGGGAGCAGTGAACTGGATCCATACACACAAGCTATTGGCGGGCGGGCTGGGTGCAGCGGTCGTTGGGCTAGCCCTGCTGATCACCGCGGCGATGACAAAGCCGTCCGTCGAGTTTGGCTGGTTCGCCTATGCACCCCTGTCGGACGCGGTGCTGCTACCGGGGCCGACCGCAGGGGAAATTTTCGGACTGGGCCTGGCCGCCCTGGGACTGGTCCTGATCGCCGGGGCCTTCGGCTATTTCCGCGGCAGGCGCACACCATGAGCCCGCTCTCCATCCGGCCGGTCGCCGCCTGGCTCCTTGTCCTCTCAGTGGTGCTGACCCTCGGTGGGGTGTCCCTGCTGTTCGGCGTCACCCCGATCGCACTGCAGCTCCCAAGCCGGGAGACTGACGTAAGCACCGCCTATTCTTCCGACCTTGTCATAGCGCTCGACGGCGAGCCTTCCTTCTCCGATGCCCTCGCCGTGTGCGGCGGTATCGTGTTGCTGGGCGGGCTCATGGTGAGCGCGGCGGCTCTCGGGCTGCGCCTCGGAAAAGAGTCAGCAGATGACAGGTGAGGCGAAGCGGTCCGGGATCAGCGGACCCCCCTCTGTCCTGCTGGTCGGTATTGGTTTGCTCATCGTGGGAGTGCTGATCGCTGTCGGGTCGGGACTTGTCTCAGCCGGGCTCGGCTTTCCTACTGGTATCGTTCACACCCCCTTCGGCACCGGAGCCTCCAACCAGCCGCTGGGGATTGCGTTGCTGGTCAGCGGAATCGCTGTCGGCGCGGGAGTGCTGGGCTACCTGATCGGTGCCCGGCGCCGCTGAACGCTCGGCTAGCAAGGGGAAGACTGCCAACGATTCGCCTTAGCTGGAACCCGTGATCAACGGGATAGTGCGTGCGCAGGGACACAGAATTTGGGACACGTTCTGGACAGGTGGAATCTCCAACCCATTGGAGTCTTCCCGCGGTTTCGCCCTTATCGCTGCGATCTATAGTTTGCTGCACCTCGACTACGTCGTTCTGAGATACCGACCGCAACAGCGACCAAAGGCAACGGGATCGTTGGCTGAGACGCGGTTCCCCGCGGGTCAGCTGGTCCTTTTTCGGGTTTGAGCTAGCATCGCAACATGGACTGTTTCGCGAGCTGGCGCACGCGTCACTGAGGGTGCGGCTTCGGCCGTCGTTTCACTCCCCGCCGAAGACATGGCGGGGAGCCCTTTAACGTCCTCACGGAAGAGAAACAACCATGCACCTCCGCGACTGCACAACGTCCGACATCCCCGCTCTCATCGACCTCACGATCACCACCTTCCGGCCACTCTTCACCGGCTCACTCATCGAACTCCGTCCTGAAGTGACTAAGCACGACCACAGCCGATGGGAGGACGACTACCGCTCGGAGGTCCCTTCACTGTTCGCGCCGGACGAGGATCGCTTCATCACGCTGGCAGAAGAGGACGGGCAGATACTCGGCTACGTCGGCTGGAACGTCACGAACAAGACGTCGGGCAGACTCGAGATGGTTGCCGTACACCCCGACGCTCACCGTCAAGGTGTTGCACGACTCCTTTGCAGGTCTGCAGTCACGCGACTGCAGACCTGCGGCGTAACCGTCGTGCACATCGGAACAGGTGGCGACGCGTTCCATGCGCCAGCACGAGCGCTATATGAGTCCCTGGGCTTCATTCCGTATCCCACGGTCGACTACGCTCTAGCGATCTAGCCCCTTCGACACACGTAGTGTCCAACGGCCGACCGCTTCCAAGAGACTCGATAGAGATGTTGCGTTGAAGTTCACCCTTGCGCAGCGCATCGTTAAGAGCCGCTACTGCGATGCATTGGGGTCGATTGCAGACTTATGCATCAGATGTGCGCGGAGTTCCAGAGATCACTCTTCACATCGGGCACCAGCCGATTCTTTCCGCCACTGAAGAACGTCTCGCGAACAATCGATATCAGGCATGCCGACGGTTGTGTCCGATTCTCGCCAGACGAGGAGTATCTGACTCTGCTGTGATGGATTTATGACTTCCAAACAGAACGTTGTCCCCCTCGCTCACCAGGAAACGACGCCACGCGCATTGAGGAATCTGTGCTTGACGAGAGACCTTGTTCTTCCAAATGCCTGGGATGCAGCATCGGTAATCTGTCTGGCACGAGCCGGAGCGCCCGCCATCGCGACCACAAGCGCGGGGATTGCTTGGGCGGCCGCGTGCACGATGGCGGTGTGGTTGGGTCCGATGACGCTCGACGATACGCGAATGACGTTCCCTCGCGAGTCATCCTGATTGACAGTCAGCGTTGGGTCGCACTCATGATCGAGTATCGGATCGGTCCGCAGGTCAAGGAGAGCCAATAGTTGGTCGCTGTGGACGATGCCTTCCTCGGCTGAGGGCAAGTACCGTCGCTTCTCCGTCTGCACTGCCTGCGCAGACATCGAGAACCGGCCTCAAGTCTGTGGATCATTCGTACAAGCACAGCTACACGATCTGACGATGTGTAAAAGGATCGATTTATTTTTCAGATGTTTTAGGAGGCGCCCTCGGCTCCCGCGGGAATCCGAGATCGCCCGAATTGACCGGCTAGTCTGGCTGCAGTGTTACCTGGTTCATATCTGTGACAGCCACTCAGCTTTCCGCGGCTGCCACCCCAGTGTCTACGGTGATGAAGTGCAGCGGGCCCTGGATGGGCTGGCACTGGATTTGGATGCGCCCGCATGTTGGGAGGTATGGCTGCGCGCCACTGCCTCTGCATGGGCTTCGAAACCGGTCTGGTTCCACGGTGACGTTGCGGTCGGGAATCTTCTGACACGGGACGGTCGCTTGTCCGCCCTGATCGACTTTGGTACCTGCGGAATCGGAGACCCTGCTTGTGACCTCGTCATGGCGTGGACCTATTTCTCCCCTGAGGAGCGGCAAATTTTTCGCAATTCCGTCGGCCTCGACGCCGATGCCTGGCACCGCGCCCGCGGCTGGGCACTGTAGAAAGCACTCATCACCATGGCGTCCGGCACGGATTCCAATCGCGACGGTATCCGGCACCGCACCCTCGTGCAGGTTCTGGCTGACCCAGTGGTCTAGGGACTCACCTACCCGCGCGTGTGAGTGAGCGTGGACCATCGGTTGATGACGAGGATTCAGTGTAATGGACCGTCGACGCTGGACTATTCGCGGGCAGCGGTGACGGTGTGCTCGGTCCGAGTCTGACGCGGGCGGCCGACAAAACTCAGATCGAATTCTCAGGAAACGAGAGTACCGTTCGGATACACCCGTTCTGATTGCGGCGCAAGCTGATCAAGGGAGATGGACCATGAACCGTACGTGGCGAAACTGGATGCCAGCCGTGGCGATCACCGGCGTACTCGGAGCCGGGGCTCTGGTGGTCCCCCTGACCGCCAACGCTGCGGTGGATCTCCCTGATCTGAGCGCGGCTGAGGTGCTCGAACTCGCCGCAGGTCACTCGATCGATGCGCTCTCCGGCACCATCGAGCAGACCTCCGACCTCGGCCTCCCCGATCTGTCCCTGATCAGCGGTGCGGGCGGCGGCGCGGGCGTCAGTCCAGCGCCCGGGACAGAGACCGACGGCGCAGCAGCGACCCCCGAAAGCGCGGTCCTCGAGCTGCTTACCGCGCCCCACACGGCTCGGATCTTCCTCGATGGACCGTCGCAGGCCCGCGTGCAGGTACTCGACGACATGGCCGAACGCAACATCATCCTCAACGGCGGCGATCTGTGGCTCTACGACTCGGAGGAAAATTCGGTAGTCCATGCCACCGTTCCGGAGCACAAACAGGGATCCACGCACCTCTCCGACGTCCCGACGCCGGATCGGCTCGCCGCGCTCTTCCTGGAAAAGGCCGACCCATCCACCGACGTGTCGGTTGGGCCAGACCGTATGGTCGCCGGTCGGGCGGCCTATCAACTGATCCTGACTCCCCGCGCTGAGGAGACCCTCGTCGGTTCGATCACCATCGACGTCGACGCCGAAACGGGACTGCCGCTTGCGGTCAGCGTCGCTGCCACCGGCGTCGACGGCCCAGCATTCAGCGCCGCATACACCGAGGTCAGCTTCGAAACACCGCCGGCCGACACCTTCGACTTCACTCCGCCAGCCGGTGCCGCAGTGACCGAGGCGCTGGAAGAGACTGAGTCCTCTGAAAAGACCGGGCATGGAACACCCGGCAAGCACACCAAAGACACAAATTCACCGTCAGACACCGCTTCGCCACCTGACACTGCCGGATCGAAGGAAACCGCTGAACCGACCATCACTGGCACGGGATGGGCGACCGTCATCGAGTTTCCGGCGGGGACCTCCCCCACCGCTGATCCGAACCTGACCGACATGATTGACCAGCTGAGTAGCCCGGTTGACGGCGGCCAGCTGCTCCAAACCCGTCTGCTCAACGTCCTGCTTACCGATGACGGGCGGATTCTGGTCGGATCGGTGCCCGCTGATCGTCTCCAGGCAGTCGCCGACGACGAGTGAGCGACGAAGCGTTACTTGCGGGGCCGGTCGTCCAGACCAGTGGCCTCACCAAACGATTTGGTGGGCAGACCGTCCTGGGCGGCATTGACCTGTCCGTGCCGAGGGGTTCGGTCTTCGGGTTCCTCGGGCCGAACGGGTCCGGCAAGACCACGACCATCCGCATCCTGCTGGGACTGGCCTCCGCAACGTCGGGGGACGTCGAGGTGCTCGGTCGCAGCATCCCCCGGTTCCTCCCCGAGGTGCTCCCCCGAGTGGGAGCCCTCGTCGAGGGTCCCGGCTTCTACCCGTTCCTGTCGGGCCGCGCGAACCTGCACCGCCTCGACGCCGCCGACCGGTTTGTTGACCCGTCGACCCGCCGTGCCCGTACCACCCGGGCACTCGAACGGGTGGGGCTTTCGCAGGCGGCTGACAAGAAGGTGGGGGCCTACTCGCTCGGCATGAAGCAGCGGCTGGGCATCGCCAACGCGCTGCTGACGCACCGCGACCTCATTGTGCTTGACGAACCCACCAACGGGCTGGACCCGCAGGGCACCCGGGAGGTGCGACATTTGGTTCACTCGCTGACCGCCGAAGGCACCACAGTGTTCGTCTCCAGCCATCTACTGGCCGAGGTGGAACAGATCTGCTCCCACGTGGCGGTGCTCCGAGCCGGACACCTGGTGGCCCAGGGCGCGCTCAGCGAGCTGCGCGCCGCCGGGCAGACCCGGGTCGAGGTGCTCACCCCCGACCCGGCGGACTGCCTGCGAGTGCTCGCCGGTCTGGGACTCGAGCCGGAGGAGTCGACGCCCACCCACCACGCCCCGCACGGCCTGGGGTCCGCCGTCACCGCGCCGCTAGCCGACCACCTGCCACCCGAAAGCATCGTCGCCGCTCTGGTCGCCGGTAACGTTCGGGTGGCCGGGTTTACCGTTGACCAGGTGGGGCTTGAGGAGCTCTTCGTGTCCCTCACCGGAGAGGGGTTTGACGTTGTCCAGTAACGAGCCAATGCCGGGTATTGACCGACGACCCGCATCGGGTGTGGTGTTCGTGGCCTCTGAGCTGGCGGTCCTGTTCCGACGACGGCGTACCGGGGCCCTGCTCCTGGCCCTCGCGGCGATCCCGGTGCTGATTGCCGTGGCCGTCCGGCTGACGTCGGGCCCGCCCTCCGGCCGGGGACCGGCGTTCCTTGATCAAATCACCCAAAACGGTCTGTTCGTCGCCGTCGCAGCCATCACCGTGGCCATTCCGCTTTTCCTGCCTCTGACAGTGGGGGTGGTGGCCGGTGACACCATTGCCGGCGAGGCGAGCACCGGGACGTTGCGCTACCTACTGGTCGCCCCAGTGGGCCGCGGGCGGCTTCTCGTCGTCAAATTCGCGGGAACGGTGGTTTTCTGTCTGGCCGCGACCCTCGCCGTCGTTCTCGCTGGCACGCTCATCGGCGCAGCGCTCTTCCCGGTGGGACCGGTGACGCTGCTGTCCGGAGACACCGTCAGCATTGGTGAGGCGCTGCTGCGGTCGGCTCTGATCTGCGCCTATGTCACCGTCTCGCTCACCGGGCTGTGTGCTGTGGGCCTGTTCATCTCGACACTCACCGACGTGCCGGTCGGCGCGATGGCGGCCACCGTAGTGGTCTCCGTGGTCTCACAGGTGGTGGGACAGCTCCCCCAGCTGGGGGCGCTGCACCCGTGGCTCCTGAGCCAGTACTGGTTCGGCTTTGCCGACCTGCTCCGGCAGCCGATCGAGTGGTCGTCGTTCGCGGCGAATGCCCTCCTCCAGTCCGGCTACGTCCTCGTGTTCGGTGCCCTCGCCTACGGCAGGTTCACCTCGCGGGACGTCCTCGCCTGACAGCTGCCAGCAACTCTGGAGATCCGGGAGCCGCCGTCGTCCGCTGCCCGCGCTTTAACCAAACGGAGCGGCGACGGCGACACACGTCACCCTCGCCGCCCTCGCCGGGCAGGTGTTTAGTCGACCAACTCGTAGGCGGGCAGGGTCAGGAAGTCCGTGTACTCCTCAGAGATGCAGATGTCGGCGATCAGGCGGCTCGCGGGCTCGTAGAACCGGGTGAACGCATCCTCGCCCACCTCGCCGCGCAACCGTTCTGTCTCCTCAGCGAGGATGTCGGCAACCAGTTCGGGTGTCGCCGTATTGCCGGTGTCGGAGAGCTCCACCTTGTTGCGGATCTGCTGCCAGACCTGGGAGCGGGAGATTTCGGCCGTCGCCGCGTCCTCCATCAGGTTATGGATGGCCACCGCGCCGTTCCCTGACAGCCAGACCGCGACGTACGCGACGGCGACATAGAGGTTGGCGCGCAGTCCGGCTTCGGTCACCTCGCCCTCGGCCGAAGCGACGTCGAGCAGCTGGGCGGCAGTCACCTCGACCTCGGGGCGCTGCCGGTCAATCTGGTTGGGCCGTTCCCCCAGTATCCCATCGAAGACCTCACGGCACAGCGGCACCATGTCCGGGTGGGCCACCCAGGAGCCGTCGAAGCCGTCGGTGGCCTCGCGTTCCTTATCAGCCTTCACCTTGGCGAAAGCCTGTTCGGTGATGGCCGGCTCGCGGCGGTTCGGGATGAATGCCGCCATGCCACCCATCGCAAACGCTCCCCGCTGGTGGCAGGTCTTCACCAGAAGTTCGGTGTAGGCCCGCATGAAAGGGGCGGTCATCGAGACACTGGCGCGGTCCGGCAGGACAAAGGCGCTGCCGCCGTCGCGAAAGTATTTGATGATGCTGAACAGGTAGTCCCAGCGGCCGGCGTTCAGGCCCGACGCGTGGTCCTTTAGCTCGAACAGGATTTCATCCATTTCGAAGGCCGCGGGAATGGTTTCGATGAGCACTGTCGCACGGACCGACCCCTGGGGGACTCCAACATAGTCCTGGGCAAAGACGAAGACGTCATTCCACAGCCGCGCCTCCTGGTGGCTTTCGAGCTTCGGCAGGTAGTAGTAGGGGCCGCTGCCGTTCGCCAGCAGGTGTCTGGCGTTGTGGAAGAAGTGCAGCCCAAAGTCCACCAGCGCACCGATGGCCGGTTCGCCGTCGATGGTGATGTTCTTCTCGGGTAGGTGCCAGCCGCGAGGGCGCGCGACGACGACGGCAAGGGGCCCATCGGTGCGCAGGGCGTACTCCTTGCCCTCGGGGGAGGTGTAACGGAGCTGGCCGCGGGCGGCGTCGAAAAGGTTCAGCTGGGCGTCGATGACGTTGTGCCAGGTTGGAGCGCTCGCGTCCTCGAGATCGGCGAGCCAGACCTTGGCACCCGAGTTCAGCGCGTTGATGGCCATTTTGGCCGGCGACGCCGGCCCAGTCATCTCCACGCGGCGATCCTGCAACTGCGGCGGGGCTGCGGCGACGGTCCAATCGCCATCCCGCACGCCCCGGGTCTGCGGGAGGAAGTCCAGCTTGCCGGTGGATGCTGCTTCCTCACGGCGGGCATTGCGCGCGGCGAGCTTTTCATCCCTGGTGCTTCGGAAACGCCGGTGCAGTTCCTCAAGGAAAGCTAACGCATCGGGAGTGAGGATGTTGTCCGCCCTATCAGCGGGAAGAGGGTGCCTTGGTTCGATAGTCATGTACTGAGCTCCTGTCGTGTGCACGCCTCAGCGGCAGTGGCCGCTGCTGCGACTGCGATACGGGAAGGTGCAACGTCAACTCTTTCACAACCCGATTTCATATTATGGATATTATTATCTGACAGATGGAATTGCAACCCCTTTTGGATCCTCGATTCCACTAAGCGGAAAGTAAGATAGTGTGAAAAGAGTTTCCGCACCGCAGGTGAAGGCTGCCGCCGGAAGCTCAAGAGCGGGGAGTGTCACATGGCTGAAAGAGCGGCTGGCGGCGGAGTGCAGTCCGTCGAGCGGGTCTTCGAACTGCTCGAACTCATCACCGACGCCGGCGGTGAAGTCTCCCTCAGCGAACTCTCCTCCTGCACGGATCTCCCCCTGCCAACCATCCACCGGTTGCTACGAACCCTGGTCGCCAAGGGCTACGCCCGGCAGCTCGCCAACCGTCGCTACGCGCTCGGCCCCCGCCTGATCCGCCTCGGCGAGGGCGCGAACAAGCAGCTCGGCGCCCTGGCCCGTCCGCAGTTGAAGAGCCTGGTGGATAGTCTCGGGGAGACCTCAAACATGGCGGTCCTCGACTCGGACATGGTCATCTACATTGCCCAGGCGCCCTCCCCCCACTCGATGCGCATGTTCACAGAGGTGGGCCGCCGGGCCCACACCCATGACACCGGCGTCGGGAAGGCCATCCTCGCGGGGCTGAGCAATGACGCCGTGCGCAGCATCGTCACCCGTGCCGGCATGCCCACACCCACCGACAAGAGCATCAAGACCATCGACGAGCTGCTGGTCGAGTTGGACCTGATCCGCGAGCGCGGGTACTCGATCGATGAGCAGGAGCAGGAACTCGGGGTCAGGTGTTTCGCGATGGCGGTGCCCAACGCTCCGACACCGAGCGCCATCTCGGTCTCCGGCCCGGTCTCCCGCGTCGATGAGCGGTTCGCTGAAAAGGCTGTCCCCCTGCTCCGTGCGGCGGTCCGGTCCATCGCCGATGAGCTGAATGTCACCGTCTAACCTCGACTATTCCATCCCGTCGCCGATTCACGGGGGATGCTGCGCGGAGTATCATCCTCGGCATGACCATCGAAGTGCATCCGGCCACCGCTGACCGGTTCGACGACGTGGCGGTTCTCCTTCGGCCGAAGCGGGAGGATGCCCCCACCTGTTGGTGCCTTGCCTTCCGGCTGTCCTCCGCCGAGTTCAATTCCCTCACCGCTGCCCCGCGACCCGAACGGGTGCGCGCGCTGTGCGGCGGCGACCCCTCGCCCGGAGTCGTTGCCTACAGCGGGGGCGAGCCGGTGGGTTGGTGCGGGGTGGGTCCGCGATCCGCCATGGAACGGCTTGTCCGCTCCCGCACTATCCCAGCCATCGATGACCTCCCGGTCTTCAGCGTGGTCTGCTTTGTCGTCAAGGCGGGTCACCGCCGCCAGGGTATCGGCCACGCGCTCCTCGCCGGGGCGATCGACTATGCACGCTCCAAGTGTGCCCCAGCGCTGGAGGCCTATCCGGTGGACCCCGCTGGCTCCCGCATCAGCCCAACCCTGGCCTTCGTTGGGACGACCGGGATGTTCGAGAGGGCCGGATTTGAGCGCCTCCGCGAGACCGATGCCCTCACCGGCCTCACCGAGGTCGTCCACACGGATGTCCAGGTGCATAATCATCGGCTGATCGGTGGCTCCGGCTGGCCATACCGGGCGCACATAATTGGTCTCTGTCTGGAAGGACAGCCCGGCGCCGCCGTCGGGTGCGGACAGCATCACCCAGTCCGGTTCCTCGGATCTTCTCTCCCAGCCAAGCAGCCGTCGGTAGAACCCGGCAAGTTCCCGCGCATCAGGGGATCCAGGACCGTGGCCGTCAGAGTGAGCCGCATGCTGCCTTCCTTACTGAATCCTTCGCCCAATCCTCAACGAATCCCTACTCAGAGGTAGTTTAGGCCGGAAGCTTTGTAAGGTGGAATATGGATGCCATCGACGCGCTCAACGAAATAGCCTTCTGGCTCGAACGCAAGGCCGCGCCCACCTTCAAGGTCAAGGCCTTCCGCAACGCCGCCGGGACGCTTCACGGCCTCGCCCCCGCTGAGCTTCTGGCCCGGGCGAAGGACGGCCGGCTCAAGAGGATGAAGGGGATCGGTGCCCGCACCTTCGAGGTAGTGACCCAGGCGGTCGGCGGCGCGGTTCCCGACTACCTCGCCGAACTCCGTGAACAATCGGCCGCACCCTTGGCACCAGGCGGCCAATCCCTGAGGAAGGCGCTGCGCGGTGACCTGCACAGCCACAGCAACTGGTCCGACGGCGGCAGCCCCATCCACCTCATGGTCCAGGCCGCCCAGACGCTCGGCCACCAGTACCTCGCCCTGACTGACCATTCACCGAACCTCGCTGTCGCCAATGGGCTGAGCGCCGGGCGGTTGGAAGAGCAGCTCGAAGTGGTGGAGGTGATCAATGACGACGCGGCTGGGTTCCTGCTGCTCGCCGGGATCGAGGTCGACATCCTCGAAGACGGCACCCTCGACCAGACCGCCGACCTGCTGGGGCGACTCGACGTCGTCGTCGCCAGTGTGCACTCGAAACTGCGCGCTGACCGCTCCACGATGACCCGGCGGATGCTTGGCGGCATCCGGCACCCGGAGACCAACATTTTGGGCCACTGCACCGGTCGCCTGGTGCAGGGAGCCCGCGGTACCCGCCTGCCGTCGGAGTTTGATGCGAACCAGGTTTTTGCTGCGTGCGCCGAGAACAATGTCGCAGTCGAGATCAACTCACGACCGGAGCGCCAGGATCCGCCGGATGACCTGATTCGGCTGGCCCTGGACGCCGGATGCCTTTTCAGTATCGACAGCGACGCGCATGCGCCCGGTCAGCTGGACTTTCTGCAGTACGGAGCAGAACGGGCCGAAGCCAACGGCGTTCCAGCGGATCGCATCATCACTACCTGGCCCGAGGATCGGCTGCTTGGCTGGCTGACCACCGGTTGAGAATCGGTCGGTTCGACGGACCCGCCGGCAGACCGCTCTTGAGGAGGCGGCACCCATGGGTCAGCAGGAGAATAGTGCCTGCCCCGCGGGCTAGCGGTTGGCCCACCGCTTCTTTGCAGGTCAGCCATTTTTCTGAGGGTCAGGATCCAATTAGGAGTACCAGAACCAGTTGGGGGGGTTCCAGCAGGACGGAACCTCATGCCCGTTGAACCTCCCGCAGACCGAGCAAGAGTAGCTCACGCACCCGGCAAGGGATTCGCCCTCTTCCGCTCCAACGCGGGCCGGGACGAAGTCCTCGTAGATGAGGAACTCATCAGTGTCGCATGCACTGCACCACGGCAAGCCGGGGTCCCGTTCCCTGACAGCGCCAGCGGGTGCACGCGTCCGATCAGACTCATAGTGATTGAATATTGTCATGGGAATCACTCCAGCCAGTGCAATTTCAAACTCTGCTAATCCTGTCCCCTAATGAGGTACTCCACCTTAGTCCCGCTGCAACATTTCCGGAAGGGATAGTCAATACAACAACACAAAAAGAATTTGGTTGAATGTTCCACTTTTGACAGGCCTTGGCAGAATAGGGGGATGGCCATCCGTATTCCCCTCACCACCGAAGCGATTCCTGCCGTCGAGGCAGCGTCCTTGCGGAGAGCTCTCGCCGACAACAACGACGTCACAGTTTTCGTCGACGGTACCGCTGTGAAGCTGCCGCCGGGCGCACGGGATGCGGTCGTTGACCTGCTCCTCCGACTTGCCGCCGGCGACGGTGTCATTACCGCGTCTGCCGCGGAGACACTCAGCACCTCGCAGGCAGCAGCCGCCGCAGGAATTTCTCCTACCTATTTGAGAAATCTTACCGATGCCGGCGTTATACCGGTGGAATATCGCGGCACACATCGTCGGATTAAGTCGCGGGACATCGCCGCCTGGGTGGCCTCGCAAAAGTCGGAAAGGCACATTGAGGCCCCGGAAATAGCAATCGAATAGACCGTGGGCAGGCTAGATTCTCGGACGTCGCGACCATTTTCGTGCCTTGAGCGCCAGATGGAGCTCAAGGCGCACTTGTCCGCTGAGCGGGTCGGCGCCAATGATTGATCGGATGCGGCCGAGCCGATTGTAGACCGTGCTGCGGTGCAGATGGAGTTGCAATGCCACGTCCTGAACCGACCCGTTCTTGTCGTAGAGCAGCTCAAGGACCGGCAGCAGCTCGGCATTCTTGTCCTGTTCTTCTAGTTCGGCGAAGTAGACCGACTTCGCCGAGGTCAGCTTCCAGCCCCCCGCAGCAAGGAACTGGTAGCATCCGGTGGACCGATAATCAGTGATCGGGCCCAGTCCCCCGTCGACTGCGCTGGCCTGAACGGCCTGGCGGGCCTGGCCAAAGGCTCCCGGCAGGTCGCGGATGTCGGGGAATGGTTCGCTGAGACCCAGGATGGCCGTCCCGGCGTTGCCGCCCTCACGTTTGGCAAGCTCCCGGTCGTATCGTCTGAGGATCTCGGTGTACTCCCCGGCTCCTACCCCGCCGGTCAGGAGCAGCACAGCCACCGTTGGAGTCCCGGCACTGAACAACACCGAGCCCACCCCTACGGTCGCTTGCAGCGCTGCGGTCCGATGCGCCAACAGGCTCGCCTGCGGATCGAGCAGCTCCGGCAGTTCGCCCTGCGCAAGGAGAACCGCTACCTGCCACGGGGCTGTGTTGTGAAGTTCAGCCCAGCCGGCGAGTTCGTCGATCCCTGCTGGCGTTCCGTCACAGCCGGCCAGAAACGTGCTCTCCCGTTTGCGGCGGTGCTCGGACGCCGCCGTGTTGCCCTCCAATAGGAGAGACGCTAACCGATCCAGGTCGCCGCGCACGCCGGGGAGCTGGTGCAGGATGACCTGGGGTGTCGCTTCATCCGAGTCTTGCTGAACCCAGAGATACCCGACTCGGAACCCGCGCACCAACAGGGGAACACAGACTCGCCCAAGCATCCCGAGCGAGGGATTGGCGGGCAGAATGACTGGTCTGACAGCCGATGCAATGCCGTGCTGCAATTGCCATTGGCTGACATCCTGAGGGACCCTCTTGCTGAGCAGAAAGTTGACCCGCACCCGGTCAGCCGCCGATTGATGGCTGCTGTACGCCAACAGGACACCGTCCAGATCCTCCAACGACAGACCCCGACCCAGGCGGGCGGCGATGGCCTCCACCGTCGCGTCCACCTCGTCTGCCTGCACCGCTTCATGCTAACGGTGGCGGCGGCCCGACGACAATTGATGCATAAACGCTCGACAGTTGTCGAACTGACCGACGCAGACTTTCGTGCTAGTGAATCAGGTCACACACACCCAGAGCGGCGACATTTCAACGATCCCGCACGACGGCAGCATGCCACACGACTCACAGAAGGGAATCTGTTCGGTGATACCCCGTTCTGGCGTTCCGGACAATCCGTAGGCTGGGAGCCTGGCCAAAAGCCTTCTTGCACCATCTCAACGAGTGAATGGAGGACCCCGTGATCGTCGGCGTTCCTAAGGAAGTCAAGAACAACGAATTTCGCGTTGCTATCACTGCGTCGGGAGTGCATGAATTCCGCACCACCGGGCACACGGTGCTCATCGAAAGAGGTGCGGGAACTGGGTCCAACATCACCGATGACGAGTACACGGCAGCGGGAGCGGAAATCATCGAGTCGGCCGACGAACTGTGGGCGCAGGCGGACATGGTGCTCAAGGTCAAGGAGCCCATCGCCGAGGAATATCACCGGTTCCGCGCGGGCCTGATTCTCTTCACCTACCTGCACCTCGCCGCCGAGCCGGAACTCACCCGGGCCCTGA
This sequence comes from Arthrobacter glycogeni, assembly GCF_054510815.1. Taxonomy (NCBI): domain Bacteria; kingdom Bacillati; phylum Actinomycetota; class Actinomycetes; order Micrococcales; family Micrococcaceae; genus Arthrobacter; species Arthrobacter glycogeni. The sequence continues at coordinate 149,326 of NZ_JBTNDV010000008.1, read as the reverse complement.
TGGAGTCTGGGGTCACCGCGATCGCCTACGAGACGGTACAGGACGGCCGTACCCTGCCCCTGCTCGCCCCGATGTCTGAGGTGGCCGGGCGGTTGTCAGTGCAGGTTGGGGCCCAGGTCATGACGGCACCGGCAGGCGGCCCGGGACTGCTGTTGGGCGGCGTTCCTGGGGTTCGGCCGGCCAAGGTCGTGGTCCTTGGTGCCGGGGTTGCCGGCACTAACGCTGCGGCCATGGCCGTGGGCACCGGAGCAGAGGTCACCATCCTCGACATCAACATTGGGCGGCTGCGGGAACTCGACGCCCTATACGCCGGACGCGTGAAAACCGTTGCCTCGAACGCCTTTGAGATTGAGCGTGCCATTCTCGACGCCGATCTGGTGATCGGTTCTGTTCTGGTACCTGGTGCGCGTGCACCCAAGCTGATTACCAACCAGATGGTCTCCCGGATGAAGCCCGGCAGCGTCTTGGTGGACATTGCCGTCGACCAGGGTGGTTGCTTCGAGGATTCGCATGTCACCACTCACCAGGATCCCACGTTCGTGGTGCACAATTCGCTGTTCTACTGCGTCGGCAATATGCCCGGCGCGGTTCCCAACACGTCAACCTATGCGTTGACAAACGTGACGCTTCGCTACGCAGTCGCGCTGGCCAACCGCGGGATCACGGCAGCGTTCGAGGCCGATCCCGCCCTGGCGCAGGGCCTGAACATCGCTGGTGGGCAGGTGGCACACCATTCAGTGTCCGAAGCGCATGGCCTACCTCTCGCCGCCTGGCGGGAACTGGTCTAACTCAGCCCCCGTGGGCGCTCTCAATGATCCGCAGGGCAGCAAGGCTGTCCTGCGGGTCAACCGGCACCGGGGTCCCATCGAGCACGGCTGACGCCATCAGCTCATAGAACTGCGGGTAAGCGCCCTTTTCAGTGCGGATTTTGGTGGCATCGGCGTCGAACCCCAGCAGCCCCCAGGCCAGTTCGTCCTCCACGCCGTAGCTGGCATCGGTCGGCAGCATCCCTGCCACAATGGACGGCTCCTGCACATCGACTCCCCACTTCGAATACGCCGATTCGGACCCGACCACGCGGAACCGGGGCGCGGCCTGAGGCGCCAAGGCGTTCATCCAGAGGTGGCTGATCGCGCCACCGGCATGCCGCAGAGCCAGGAAGGCGTCGTCGTCGGGTCCGCCGTCGCCGCGATGCGCACCGAGTTCGGCGTAGTGCAGCTCGGCGGGGCCGAAGAGTTGCAGCGCCTGATCGATCAGGTGCGGTCCGAGATCGTAAAGGATGCCTCCCCCTTCGCCTGCCACGGCACCCTTCCACGGCTTCGAAACCACCGGCTTGAACGACTCCATGCGGGACTCGAACCGGCGCACGGTGCCGAGGGTGCCGTCGTTGATGAGTTTTTTGGCGGTCAGGAAATCTCCATCCCACCTGCGGTTCTGGAACACGCTCAGAACACTTCCGAGCGATCGTGCCAGTTCGATCAGGCGCAGGCCATCGGCTGTGTCAACGACGAAGGGCTTGTCGACGACGACGGCGAGTCCCGCTTCCAGTGCCGCGTGGGCGATGGGGACGTGAGTGGAGGGCGGGGTGCTGATGACCGCGAGGTCAAGGTCGGCAGCCAACGCCAGCGCGTCGACCGCAGTCGGCACCACCCGGACGCCCGGGTAGCGCACCTCCGCCTCAGCCTTCCGGGCAGGGTCAGACGTGACGATGACGTCGAGTGAGTACCGGGGATCAGCCTGGATAAAGGGGGCGTGAAACACGCGTCCGCCGAGACCAAAGCCGAAGATTGCTGTGCGGATTGTCGACATGGGCTCAGCCTACCGGGCGGGACACAGCCGACCGGCGTCAGGCGACCGCGTCAGGTGCGGCCGTGTCCACTCATGACCAGAGACTGTCAGCCCAGGCGGCGTCACGCAGGTAATCCCGGGCGGGACCCACCTCCCACAGCTCACCGCGGGAAGCGAGGACGCCCAGGTCGCGCATGTCCTCCAGGGTGTCTGGCGAGCACCCCAGGGCGTCACTGAGTTCCCGCGCATTGCTGGCCAGGATGACATCATTCGTTGCCGCCATGGTGGTCGAATCCTTCCGTGGTTTCCTGCTGGTCGGTTTTACGTCTCACCTAGTTTTGGTGGTACGAGGATGCCTCGCGTTCGATACTCCACGACCGAGCGTAGAGGCCTAGAACTGCTTCTTCACGTGCCGTGAAGCCGAGCCTGTTGATGGTCATGTGCGCTTGGTAGACGGTCAGGTGTTGAGCACTGCGGCTGACCCGCGCCTTGTCCGCGCGATCCAGGTAGTGATCGATGGCGCGGGACCACCTGCGTCGCCAGTTTTGAGCCGCAGACTCTGCGGCAGTGGCGGCCATCAGGCCGTGAAACGCGGGGACTCGGGCACTGACCTGGGCGGTGATGGCCTCTCGGACGCCCGCCGCGCGGGGTCCTAGTTCAACGGTGCAGCTCCTGAGATGGCTATCCCAGTAGAAGTCCCAGGAAATTCGCCGACGGTCGGACCAGCTGGCGGACCGGGGCCCCTTCATCATGCTGCGGGCAGAGTCAAAAAGGATCAGCGCACCAAAGGCCGAGCGGTTGTGCATCTTGGGGAAGCGCTGGCTCGCCCAGGCGGCGAGTTCGGAGGACAGTTCAAAAACCTCTTCGGCGAGTCGCAGACCTTCAGCGCCGCCGTATTTCACCAGATCGGACTCGAGCTGCCGGTCAATGCCCGTTTCCTGTGGGGACGACGCTGGGCCGCCGAAAGGTACTGACAGCTGTTGCCGGACAGCAAGTTGAGTCAGCGCGAGGTGGACCGGAGTGGGGTGGACCAGAGTGACCGAGTCGCAGCCGTGGGTCTGTGCGCGGAGTGTCGTGAGTAAATCCTGGAGGCTGACGATTGCTGCGGGGCTTGCCAGTATATGCAATCTCACCTGGGCTACCGCTGGTCCCCCACACCGAGTGAAGAACCAGCGGCCTGTGCCCAGTAACTGAGCCTGCGCCGCCAGTGGGGTGACCAGGTCTTCAATGATGCCGTCCGCTACATCGAAGCCACCGGTGAAGATTGAGAGGTGCCACCATTGAGAACTGCCAGCTGTTCGTGAGGCGTTTCGAACTGCGGTCAGTTGACTCATGGCCCTCTCCTTCCGGATATTTGGTCACCGCCACTGGGGCGAGCCGGGTGCCGTTGACGCCGATAGAGGCAGCGTCATCAGCAAGCTATTTTGGCCACTCCCAGTTTTGCGCCACCACTGTTTTGGGCCATTCCCAGTTCCCGGCACTCAGTGCTGGGCTGGCGGGAGCGACGACGCCGATGACAACCAACAATCCGGCTGCTGCGCCGACAATCTTTTTCACGAGATTCCCTTTCGAGTGGCTGCAAATGGTGCGTCGACAATAGTGGAGCCGACAGTCCAACAATGAGCCGCCCGCTCCACCCCTGTCCAGCCAGATAACCGCCCTGTTCAGGACATGGCCTAAAGAGGACTGACCGAGATGTTGTAGCGACTTGTGACGTCGCCCTGCGCACCTAAAAAATGGGGCCTGACATGGGAGGACACTCTTCAGCTGGCAACTTTGCGCTATCAGGAAGTCACCCTGTCATAAAGTGGACATGCCATGTTTTACCAGGCCCGGACGGGCCGGGCTGACGCTACGCCACACCAAAGCACCCGATGACACGACTGATCGGTAAGCTTCACTCAGGCGTGCCGCCATGCCAGGGAGGAATGTTCATGCTTGACGGATTATGCCTGGAGCTCTATCGCTACGCCGTTGCCCATCCAGGGTGGACCCGGCGGGGAGTGTCGGAAGCCCTCGGCTACACACTCAGGGACATCGACGCCGCGATGGAGCAGCTCACACAGCGAAAGCTCCTCGGCGCCCATGCGGCGAACCCCGAAGCGTTCGTTGCCATCTCACCCGACGTCGCATTGGCCGACCTCGTCGACGCCGACGAGCGGCAGGTGCAGGACCTCAAAAGTCGGATCAGCACCAAACGTCGTGAACTCTCGGGACTGGTTCCGCTGTACATCGAAGCCCGTCGGGAGGTTATTTCGAGCGCGTCGGTCGAGGTTCTGGAGGATCCACACCTGATTCAGCGCGTCCTCATCGAATACGGGCGTGACGTTTCGGAGCAGGTCCTGATGGCCGTTCCAGGCCAGGGCGCGAATGCCGATTTTCAGGAAGAAAACGTCAGGAAGGATCTTGACCTGCTGAAGCAGGGTGTGATCCGCCGGAATCTTTATGACCTCAGCACCCGCGACCACATGCCGACCCGAAAGGCGGTCAAGGCGATCGCTGCGGCAGGCGGCGAGTTCCGCACCCTGCCCTCAGTCCCCTTCCGGATGCTGATCTTCGACCGGAAACTGGCGGTCGTAGCCCGGCAGCTGACGAGCAACGACAAAGCGGCGATGATGATCCGAGACCCCAATCTGGTGAATGTCTTTATTCAGGTCTTCAATTTCACCTGGGAATTCGCCGAACCATTCTCCGTCGCTGAAGACTCGGCCTCTCCCCTCAACGGGACCCAGCAGGCAATCCTCGCGGGGCTCGCTGCGGGCTACTCGGACGAGGTGATCGCCCGGCGTCTCGACCTCAACGTTCGCACCTGCCGCCGGCACATCGCCTGGATGCTGGAGACGCTGAAAGCGGACAGTCGGTTCCAGGCTGGCGCCAAGGCCCGCGACGCAGGCTGGATCTAGCCGTACCGAATGTGCATTCCGTGTGGTCAACCTGAGGCAACACCCGTTGCTCATTAGTTAACCCCTGGCTTAGACTGCGTGAGTGAACTCACAAGCAAAACTTGACCCGACAACCATGGCTGCCGAGACCGAAGTTGCGTTGGTGCGCGCAGTTGACTCCGCCCACCGGCATGAGGCGCTCTTCTCCGACCGGGCCGCAAACATCAAACAGTCGGCGGTGCGGGATGTCTTCGACATCTCGATTCAGCCCGGATTGGTGTCGCTCGCGGGAGGCAGCCCCTATCTCCGTTCCCTGCCATTGAAGGAACTTGGCGACACCGTCCAGCGGATTGTCGCCGAGCACGGACTGGAAGCGCTGCAGTACGGCGGCGGCCAGGGAATGGAGAAGCTCCGTACCCAGATCTGCGAGGTGATGGCAGCTGAGGGCATCACCGACGCCGATCCAGCCGACCTGGTAATCACCACCGGGTCGCAGTCCGCCCAGGACGTCGCGGCCAAGGTCTTCTGCAACCCGGGCGACGTAATCCTCTGCGAGGACCCCACGTATGTGGGTGCCTTGAACACATTCGAGGCCTACCAGGTGGACGTCCAGGCGGTAGCGATGGACGACGACGGTCTGGTCCCCGAGGAGCTGCAGCGCCGGATTACCGAGCTTCAGGCCGAGGGCCGCACCATCAAAGCGCTGTACACGATTCCAAGCTTCAACAACCCCAGCGGAATCACCCTCACAGCCAGCCGCCGGCAGACCATCGTTGACCTTTGCAAGGCCAACAACATTCTGGTCCTCGAGGACAACCCCTACGGACTACTGCGCTTCGACGGCAAGCCGCTGACGCCCATGCGGGAAGGCAACCCCGACGACGTCATCTATCTGGGTTCCTTCTCCAAAATCTTCGCCCCCGGCGTGAGGCTGGGGTGGGCGCTGGTCCCCAAGCATCTCCACCGCCGGTTCTACCTGGCGTGCGAGGCAGTGGTCCTCTGCCCGTCTCCCCTCACACAGATGCTCGTCTCTGCCTACCTCAGCGACTACGACTGGCTAGGACACCTCAAAACCACCCGCGCCCTGTACAGCGAGCGATGCTCCACCATGTTGAGCGCACTCGACGACCACCTGCCACCGTCGGTCACGTGGACACGGCCGGATGGCGGCTTTTTCGTCTGGGTCACGCTGCCCGAAGGGATTGACACGTACCCGCTGTTGTACAAGGCCATCGACGCTGGTGTGGTGTTCATCCCCGGTGCCGCGTTCACCCCGTCCGATGAGCCGTCAAATAAGTTGCGGCTCGCCTTCAGCGCCGTCTCGGGTGAGGACATCGTCACCGGCGTCGAACGTCTTGCCCCGATCCTCAAGGAAGCGATCGAAGCAAACCATGCGTAAGCGGAACCTACCGATTGCGGGAGCGCAACCGGTCCAGGACCACCGAGACGGCCAGCAGCAGGACTGCAAGAATCAGCAGCCGGACAACAAAGTTCAGCTCAGGGAAGATGAGCTGAAGCAAGCTTGAGCCGATGAACGCGGCCAGCAGCATGGGCAGTAGCCGCTTCAGGTAGGAGCCGGCCGACGTCGCGCCGGTGCGTTCGTTGTCTGAGCGGCTGTTGCCCGTGCGGACGGGAGTGGGGCGCTGTCTGGGGTTCTTTGGCATAGTGTCCCAGCCTAAAGCACACCGTCAGTCGAGCAGCAGCGCGGGTTCCTCAAGGATGGACGCGACGTCGGCCATGAAGCGGGCGCTGAGGTCGCCGTCGACCACCCGGTGGTCAAACGAACCGCCAAGGGTAGTGACCCACCGCGGAATCACTTCACCGTCGAGAACCCACGGTTTCTGCTTGATGGTGCCGAACGCAACAATAGCGACCTCCCCGGGATTGATGATCGGTGTCCCGGTGTCGATTCCCAGCGCACCGATGTTGGTGACTGTGAGTGAGCCGCCCTGCATCTGCGCTGGCTGCGTCTTTCCCGCTCGAGCGGTGGTCGCCAGTTCATTAAGCGCTACAGCGAGTTCCTTCAGCGAAAGGTTCTGCGCGTCCTTGATATTGGGGACCATCAGCCCCCGCGGAGTGGCCGCGGCAATGCCCAGGTTCATGAAGTGTTTGACCAGGATTTCATCGCCCGCCCAGGTGGCGTTGACCGACGGGTTACGGGCGGCCGCCCAGATCACCGCCTTGCACAGAATCAGGAGAGGAGACACCTTAATTCCTTCGAAATCCCTCGAAGCCTTGAGCCGCTTCACGAATTCCATGGTGCGCGACGCATCGACGTCAACGAAAATGCTGACGTGTGGCGCCGAGAAGGCGCTGTCCACCATTGCTTTGGCCGTCGCCTTGCGCACACCCTTCACCGGAACGCGCTCGATGCGTTGCTCCTGAGGCTTCCGTGACGCCCCCCAGAACGTATTCGCACCGTCCTGTTCAGCGTCCCGCTGTGCCTGATAGCTCAGGAGGTCACGTTTGGTGACCTCACCGGAGCGCCCAGTGCCTTCGACATCGGCGAGATTGATTCCAAGGTCACGGGCGGCCTTCCGGACCGGTGGTTTGGCGAGCACACGGGAGTTTTGCGGGGGCGAATCGCTGGCCGCGGCCTGGGGCCGGCTGCCAGGCTGGGCTGATTCGCTGCTGGACCTCCTCGGCCTGCGCTTCACCGCGTCAGCCTTGGGCCCGGTCCCTACCAGGGGACCCGACTCTCGATTCTCTGGGCGGGCAGAATCGGGGCGGGGATCGGTTGACGCCGAGGCAGCGGTGGGTGGCGTCGACAGCTCACCGGGCATCTGCGGTGCAGGAACGTCATCGTCGCCATCGGCGACCGAGATGATGGGCGAGCCGACGTCAACCGTCTCGCCCTCGGTGACCAGCAGTTCTGCGACGACGCCGGCGTACGGGGAGGACAACTCAACCAGGGACTTGGCAGTTTCGATCTCAACGATGACGTCGTTGATCGCGACGACACTGCCGGGCCTGACTTTCCACTGGACTATTTCCGCTTCGGCGAGACCTTCACCAACGTCGGGCAGATTGAACGTATTCAGTGTCATGAGTTCCTCTAGTAGGCCAGCGCGCGGTCAAGGGATTCGAGGATGCGGTCAATGTCCGGCAGATACTGCTCCTCCATGCGGGCTACCGGGTACGGTAGGTGGAATCCGCCAACCCGTAGGACCGGTGCCTGCAGGGAGAGGAAGGCGCGTTCCGAGACGCGGGCCGCAAGTTCGCCGCCGATTCCGCCGAAGGTTGGCGCCTCATGAGCCACGATAAGCCGCCCGGTCTTGTGAACCGATGCGGTCACCGTGTCGAAATCCATTGGAGACACCGATCGAAGGTCGATCACCTCGACGCTGTTTCCGTCCTCGGCGGCGGCAGCAGCTGCTGCGAGTGCTACGGGGACCAGTGGGCCGTAGGCCACCACCGTGGCATCCGTTCCCTCGCGAAGGACGTGGGCAGCGAACGGATCGCCCGGCGGTGTGATCAGATCGACGTCGCCTTTGAGCCAGTAGCGCCGCTTGGGTTCGAACACAATCACCGGGTCATCGCAGTCGACGGCTTGCTGGATCATCCAGTAGGCATCCTGCGGGTTCGATGGAGTGATGATCCGCAGTCCCGCGGTGTGGGCGAAAAGGGCCTCAGGGGACTCAGAATGGTGTTCAACGCTGCCGATGCCACCCCCATAGGGGATCCGGATCACCACGGGGACGCGCAGCATCCCATCGCTGCGGGCATGCATCTTGGCTAGCTGGGTGGTGATTTGGTTGAAGCCGGGGAAGACAAATCCGTCAAACTGGATTTCGCAGATGGGGCGGTAGCCCCGCAGCGCCAAACCGATTGCGGTGCCGATAATGCCCGACTCGCCAAGGGGAGTGTCGACGACGCGGTCGGCTCCGAACTCAGTCTTCAACCCTTCGGTCACCCGGTAGACACCCCCGAGTGCGCCAATATCCTCGCCCATCAAGAGGGTCGTGGGGGATTTTTCCAGAGCCGCACGGAGTCCCTCGTTGATGGCTTTGGCGATGGTCATGATGGTCATTTAGCGATCCCCCTCGTTCTGGTCAACGAAGCCGGCTTCATAGTCCCGCCAGAGCCGCAGTTCCTCCTGGACCAGGGGATGCGGCTCAGCGTAAGCCGTGTCAAACCGCTGGCTGAGATCGGGTGCCTCCATGGCGATGACGGTGCTGCGGAGCCGGGACGCCTGCTCGACGGCCTGCTCCGCAAGGTTCTCGAAGAAGGAGTCCTCGGTGCCGTTGGACCTGAGATAGGTTTCCAGCCGGAGCAGCGGGTCGCGGGCCACCCAGGGCTCCTCGTCGGTCGACGCGCGATATTTGGTGGGGTCATCGGCAGTGGTGTGGGCGCTCATCCGGTAGGTGAAGGCTTCGATCAGCACGGGGCCCTTGCCCTGTCTGGCATGATCAAGCGCCCAGGTGGTCACCGCGTTGACGGCCAGGACATCGTTCCCGTCGACCCGGATGCCGGGGAACCCGTAGCCAGCGGCACGCTGGGCGAGGGGTACCCGGGTCTGGACGTCCGAGGGTACCGAGATCGCCCAGTGGTTGTTCTGGCAGAAGAACACTACGGGGGCGTTGAACGAGGCGGCGAAGACCATCGCTTCGTGGACGTCGCCCTCTGAGCTGGCGCCGTCGCCGAAATAGGCGACGGATGCGGCCGCGGGCGTGGCGGGATTCGTTGCACGATCGCGCTGGATGCCCATCGCATAGCCCACCGCGTGCAGGGTTTGGGCCGCCAAAACCAAGGTGTAGAGCTGGAAGTTGTGCTCCTGGGGATTCCAGCCGCCGTTGGTGACGCCGCGGAACAGTCGCAGCACGTCGGGCAGGTCGACGCCCCGGGTCAGCGCTACGCCGTGCTCCCGGTAGGTGGGGAAAGCGTAGTCGGCTGGCTGCATCGCCCGCCCCGACCCGATCTGTGCGGCCTCCTGGCCTGTGAGCGGCACCCATAGAGCGAGCTGGCCCTGGCGCTGCAGCGCGGTCGATTCCTGATCAAACCGCCGGATCAGGAACATGTCCCGGTAAAGGCTCTCGTAGGTCGATGGGTCGGGGGCGTAGGCGCTGAACCTAGACACCGGACGCAGGCGACCGTCCTCGGTCAGCAGTTGGACCATTTCCGGCTCGGCCCGGGAGCCCTGGGTATCCTGCCCGGCTCGGCTGCTTCCCACATCAAGTCCGGAAGTCGTCGATTGCGCAACGTCCATACGTGCTCCCTCACCGTCATCATATGCCCCAGATGGAATACGTCGTTGGGACATGCCCTCATCCGCATGTACTCGGTCAACACTAGCGACGCGATCGTGCGCGACCCATTTGTGACGTTCTACGAAACGCCCGGCCCGCTGCCGTAGGTCGAGCAGAGTTCTAGGAACCGGGTGTTAGCTTCGGGCTCTCCGATGCTCACCCGGGCACCTTCGACCCCGAAGGCTCTGACCGACAGTGCTCGCTGTTCAGCGAGCGCCGCGAACTCGGGCGTTCGGTCTCCGAGCGCCAGCCAGACAAAATTTCCCTCAGCGTTTGGGATCGTCCAGCCTAGGGACCGTAGGCCTTCGACCACCCTGGTCCGCTCGTCGACAATTCCCTGGACGCGCTCCGCGACCTCGTCGAAATGATCCAGCGATGTGACTGCCGCCTGTTCGGCGATCTGCGAAACAGCAAACGGCACGGCGCTGACTCTGAGGTGCTGGGTGAGCTCGGACTGTGAGACGGAGTAACCCACGCGAAGACCGGCCAGGCCGTGGGCCTTCGAGAACGTGCGCAACACCACAACGTTTTGGTGCTCCCGATACATGGCGAGCCCATCCACCGCGTCCGTGTTCCTGACGAATTCCTGGTACGCCTCATCAATGACCACGACGATGTGCCCCGGCACCCGCTGCAGGAACGCGCTGACGGCGGCCTGCGTGAGGATGGGCCCGGTCGGGTTGTTCGGGGTGCAGAGCAGAATGACGCGGGTCCGGTCGGTGATGGCCGCCACCATTGCATCAAGGTCGTGGGTGCCGTCCTGGTTCAGGGGGATCTGCAAGCCTGTGGCACCGGCCAGGCCAACACAGATGGGGTACGCCTCGAAGGACCGCCACGGATAAATCACCTCGTCCGCGGCGTCGTAGTCATTCTGGCCTGCAAAGGTGGCGAGCACCTGGTTGAGGGCACCAAGACTTCCCGCGCCAGCCACGATGTCCTCGGCGGGGACGGAGAGAAACGACGCGAGGGCCGTCCGCAGCGCGGTGGTCATCGGATCAGGGTACCGATTGATGTGCGTCTGGGAAGCGATCGCAGCCAGCACCGAAGGAAGCGGTGGAAGCGGGTTCTCGTTGGAGGAGAGCTTGTAGCTCTGCAGCCCTTCCACGACGACCGGGGGTTTCCCTGCCCCATAACGGGGTAGGAGGCCCAGCACGCTGCGGGGATGAATGGGAAGGTCCTCTGCCCCGGCGTCGTCGCCCTGGCGCTCTGGTGTAGTCATGGCTCCAGCTTATCGCTGGGCAGAAGCGGACCCTTGTGACAGCATTGGGGCATGCTGAAGTTCGTGGTCCGCATTCTGATCAATGCGCTGGCACTTTTCGTCGCCGCCTGGCTGCTCCCGGGTATCGAGGTGGGGTCCGCCTCATCCGACGGGGACACGACCGGAGTGATCCTTTCCTACCTTTTTGTGGGGGTCGTGTTCGGCATCGTCAATGCGTTGGTCCGACCTATTGTTGCGTTATTGTCCCTGCCGCTCACGATCCTCACTCTCGGGTTGTTCACCATTGTCATCAATGCGGGAATGCTGATGCTGACCGCATGGCTGACGTCTTTCACCCCTATCCAGTTCTCGGTCGACGACTTCTTCTGGTCGGCTGTGGTCGGCTCCCTCATCATTAGTGTCGTATCGGTGGTAGCCGGGTCCCTCACCGGCACCCGCCGGTAGCTGAGCCGCCCTAACGATCCGGTCGGGGCACCGGAGCCGTCGTGGCGCCCGGGGGCTTGCCCCGTCGTCCATGCCCTGATGCCGGCGCACCAACCGGGAGCCGGCGCTGGGCCCTGAACACGTGTCGCTCGGCCGACGCCCCGACGCCGATCGCGGCCCGCAGCACCCCGACCGATGCAACGATCGACGGGTTGGTGCTGGCTTCGACCGCCTCTGCGCCGTCGAGATACGTATCCAGCCTGTGCGCTGCACCAGTGCCCTTGTCACCATCGGGGGTTTCCGCCGCCGGGTTCCGCAACGTCACTGTCACCCTGTCGCGTTCGTCGGGGTTTGTGGTGCCGTCCGACTGGTGCACCCAATCATCGGCGTGTTCCAACTGCAGGTACGTCGCACCGCCGGAAGGTTCGCGTCCGGTTGGAGAGCCAGCGGTGAGAACCAGCTGAAGCGTGAAGGCTTCTGTGATACCGGGATCCTGTGCGAGGTTCGCTGCGTGCATTCCGCCCTGGCTATAGCCGACCATCATCACGCTGTCCCCCTGGCTGGCTCCTGCTTCAGTGAGCGCGCCGCGGACCGCGTCTGCAACGAAGACGCTGTCGTAGTGAACCGCCTCAACCACTCCCGTTGGATCAAAGGGATTACTGCTCGCAGCAAGGCTAAAGCCTTGGGTGCCGGGAAGCACCACGACGTAGACCGGACCGCTAGTGCCCTGCACCTTCAGTACCTCGAAAACTCCTGGGCCTTCATCTTTCACGGCGTCAACCCGCTGCAACAGGGCAGGTACCGACCCGTCCAGAGTGATCCGTTCCGGTGCCGCCGCACGTTCCACCCTGAGCGGCGCTGGCTCCGCGAAGTTGCCGGCGTTGGCTAGACCGATCGCCCGGTGCAGCCCGCGTTCAATGTCTCCCACCATCCCCCGGGCTGCGGCGGTGGCCAGTTGCGCGATGGCTTCGGCCCCCTCATAGGTGAGCCGGCACAGCTCAATCCGTTGAGCGGTGTCGCGCAGCTCGCCATTGCTGCGGCTAAGTGCCATCCGTGCCGTATCCACGGCGGAAACCGCGGCGTCCCCCGCGCCGCGCACCGCGGCGTCCTGCGCTCTGAGGACCATCTGCAGACGCCATTGCAGGTCTCCGCAACGGTACAGGGCGTCGCGCAACTCGTCGGCCAGGAGACCGAGCCGCGCGGCGCCTTGCCGCAGCTCGTCCCACTGGAAGCGGATACTTCCGACGCCGCCGCGCACGGTGATGCCACCCTGGTCTGGATCGGACGGCGGGCCGACTGGGGTCAGATCCGCTGCCGCACTCACGACTGCGCAACGAAGGTGCTGTACTCAAGGCTGCGCAGCGCCGAGGCAAACGACCCGACCTGCGTCGCGGCCTCCCGCAATAGATCGCTTGCCCGCCGCACACCGCACGCCTGGCCCAGAACATAGTCGCCAAAGTTGCGCCCGGCTGGTGAATCCCACTCCAGTGCTCCACCTCCCACCAGCCGGGAAGCTATCTCCTCCACCATTTCCGCCTGGAGCAGCAGAAGAGAGCCGAGTGCTGCAGCCGTCGAACTGTCCACCGCCCAGGGTTCACACGACCAGTCCGTCGCCGCATTCACCGTTCCTCCTAGCAGTTCCAATCCCTGAGTGATTGTTCTGAACGCTACTCGCGGGCCAGCCCGGCCTGGGCGGGCATGGCCCTTATGTGTGCAGGCACAGCGTGTCTTACGCTGGGGAGGAGAAGTCACACGACAGCTGGCATCCGCCGGAGCATGAAATGATCGGTGGTATGGCTGATATTTCCAGGGTGCACCTCGCGTCGACTTCAACCCAGTCGGGCATTCCACTGACTCTCGGACCGCTGGACGGCCGGTACAGCGGAGCTGTGGCACCGCTGGTCGACTATCTTTCGGAGGCCGCCCTCAACCGGGACCGCGTCCACGTGGAGGTGGAGTGGCTGATCCACCTCACTCGGAACACCGTACTGCCGGGAACCGCACCCCTCGCCCCCGACCAGGAAGTGGCGCTGCGGGCCGTCGTTACCGGCTTCGACGGCGAGTCAGTCGCAGAGCTCGCCGAGCTGGAACGCGTGACAGTGCACGATGTAAAAGCAGTCGAATACTTCATCGGGCGCCGGCTGCCCGATCTCGGGATCGCAGAGCTCAAACCATTGGTCCACTTTGGCTGCACCTCGGAGGACATCAACAACCTGTCGTACGCCGTCGGAGTCAAGGGTGCCGTCGAGAACGTGTGGCTCCCAGCTGCCCGGTCGCTGACTGCCCGGATCGCCAGCATGGCACGCGAGTCGGCCGCCGTACCCATGCTGTCCCGTACCCACGGCCAACCGGCCACGCCCACCACCCTGGGCAAGGAACTCGCCGTGTTCTCGCACCGCCTGGACCGGCAACTCAAGCGGATCGAGGGTACCGAATACCTGGGCAAGATCAACGGTGCCACAGGCACGTTCGCGGCCCACTACGCTTCGGTGCCGGGCGCCGACTGGCAGCGGATTTCACGGGACTTCGTCGAGGGTTTGGGCCTCACCTGGAATCCGCTGACCACCCAGATCGAGTCCCACGACTGGCAGGCCGAACTGTACTCCGATGTGGCCCGCTTCAACAGAATCCTCCACAACTTCTGCACCGATGTGTGGAGCTACATCTCCATTGGCTACTTCGCCCAGGTCCCGGTCGAAGGTGCCACCGGTTCCTCCACCATGCCGCACAAGGTGAACCCGATCCGGTTTGAGAACGCCGAAGCGAACCTTGAGGTCTCCTGCTCGCTCCTGGACGTGCTCGGTGCCACCCTGGTGACCTCTCGGTGGCAGCGGGACCTCACCGATTCCTCCTCCCAGCGCAACATCGGCGTGGCGTTCGGCCACTCCCTCCTCGCCCTGTCGAATGTGGCTAAGGGACTGGACCGGCTCGACGTCGCCGAATCAGTGCTCGCGGCCGACCTGGACACCAATTGGGAAGTGCTGGGCGAAGCAATCCAGATGGTCATGCGGGCCGAGGGGATTGCCGGTGTTCCCGGCATGGATGACCCCTACGAACGGCTCAAGGACCTGACCCGTGGACAGCGCGTTGACGCAGCCCGGATGCAGGAGTTCGTCGTCGGGCTGGGACTTTCGCCCGAGGCCGAGTCTCGACTCCTGGCGCTCACGCCGGCAACCTACACCGGCATCGCTGAGCAGCTCGTCGACCACCTCGGGTAACCTCACCCCTCATCACCTGCGACTGGAGGGCCCTGTGAACGGCGTAATAGCAGGCTTCGCGGTTGTTGGGGCGGTGATCCTTACAGGTTACCTCGCCGCCCGGTTGCGGGTCGGTGGCCCCGAGACGGTCAAGGCCCTCACGCAGACCGCATTCTTCATCACCAACCCCGCCCTGCTCTTTACCATCCTCGCGCAGGCGGACCTCGCCGCCGTCCTGTCCGCGTACCTACCCATCGCCCTGATCACTGCGGTTGTCGCTGCGTTACTGTATGTCACGGTCAGCCGGATCTGGTTCCGCCGGCCCGCCGCCGAAACCGTGATCGGCGCGATGGCAGGCTCCTACGTCAATGCCAACAACATCGGCATTCCGATCGCCGTCTACGCACTGGGGAATGCCGCCGCCGTCGCGCCGGTCTTGCTGGTGCAGCTGCTCCTGCTGACTCCGCTGTACCTCACCATTCTCGACCTGTCATCGGGGCGGAAGCCCTCCGTCAGGAATGTCCTCACCCAACCGTTCCGCAACCCGATGATCATCGCGTCCTTCCTTGGGCTGGCGGTCGGGTGGACCGGGCTGGAGGTTCCGGAGTTGGTGTGGGAACCACTGCAGCTGCTGGGCGGAGCTGCAGTCCCGTTGGTGCTGTTGGCGTTCGGCATGTCCCTGCGTGGAAGCCGGCCATTGCGTGCCAGCGAGGGCCGCACCGAGGTGATCGTGGCGACCCTCATCAAGACCCTGGTCATGCCAGCAACCGCCTACCTGCTGAGCAGGTTCCTATTCCAGCTCGAGCCCGGACTGGTGTTCGGCGCCGTGGTGATGGCCGCCCTTCCCGCCGCCCAAAACGTGTTCCTTTTCGCTGGACGCTACGACAAGGGAATCACTGTCGCGAGAGACGTAATCCTGTTGTCATCGGCGTTGGCCGTGCCGGCACTGATCCTCATTGCCTGGCTACTGAACTAACGTCTGGGCCCCACCGAGCAGCGTGATGGTCTTCGCCCGGCTGTTCCAACGTCGCACCCCCACCACGTTGCCCGCTGGCTCGGCCCCGGTCAGGATGGCAAGCGCGTCCGGCAGTCGGTCTGGGCTTACCGCATTGGCGAGGGTGATGTGGGGAACCCAAGCGTCAGGCAGCGACGTACGCATGGGGCCGTCAACGTTGCCGACGTCGTACACCCCCTGATGCAGCTGCAGCAGTTGAGAAGTACACACCACCTGCCGGGCCAGTACAAAACCGCGCCGTCCGGCGTCGAACAGCAGCAGTCCGGCGAAGGAAATCGTCAGGGGAAGGGTGAGGCGTTCGCCCAGCTCCCCGTCCCGGTCGCCGGTGATCACCGGCGCTGCGATCAGCGTGATGTGCGGCCGGTTGTGCGGTGAATTGTGGGCGGCCCGGCTGGGCAGGCCAGCCGCGAGCAGGGCATCCCATTCGGCATGAATGAACTGCTCCGTGGCATCGTCAAAGAGCAGTTCAATGCTGTCCACCGGGCCCGCTCAGTGAGGGCGCCGGCGAAAATCCCCGACACCCTCCGAACCGTCACCCTCGGTTCTGCCGGTCCGCGGATCGAACTGCGGACGCTGGTAGGCCAGCTCTCCTCCGCTTCGACCGCCGAACGGCCGCCCGTGATCGGCATACTCCTCACGGAAATAGGCGAGGCACCATTGACCCAGCTGGATCCGTGCACCTGTCCTCAGCACTGATGGCCCGGTCGGGTTGACGCTCCCACTGACCGGCCCGCGGGGGATGAGGACGTACTCGTCGGCGTCGTTGTGCATTACCTCGGCGTGAATGGCGTCCAGCCCGGGAAGCATCAGGTCGACGTCGGGCCCGCTGCCAATCGTGGTACTCACGGGCCCCAGATTGAACTCCCGCGGCACTTGGCCGCTCCACGTCGCTGAATCCTGGACGAAGATCAGCCGGGCGCGCCCGCTGCCCGGCGTGTGGTGGGTGGTGGTCACCCGGCGGCGAATCATCCGGTTGACGGTGGGGACAAGCGGGAACGGAGTTGACGGCGGCAGGAGGCCGGAAGTCCCGGCTTTACCTGACCCGCGCACGCTCCTGGCCAGCGGCGTGAGGGCACCGAGCGACCCCAGGCGGATATGCGGGGACCGGGTCAGGAGTCGTTGCACCCGTGAAGCCTCGACCGCTCCGAGGCTCACGAGGTTGCCCTTGGGGCCCGTAATGGACACGGCGACGCCCTTGTCGGCAAGGGCTTTCGCCAACTCCCTGACCGCGGCGAGCGACGGTGTGGAGGTCCCGCCGAATGCTTCAGGCGAGTCGACGAACACCTCAACCGTCGAGCCGTTGGCTGTCACTGTTCCGCTGACCGTTGATGCGGTGCGATCCGCCGTTGCTGGTTCGGTCATCGAGAATGCGAGATCGATCTCCAGTCGAATTTTTGCAGCCATGACTCAGTTGCGGTGGGTATCGGAGCCCGCTGCATCGTTATCGCTGGTAGTGACCCGAAGGGTTCCGTTCAGCTTCCAGGTGGCGCGCGGGGCGTCGGGCCCGATGTCTCGGGGAACCTCCACCGTCATGTCGATGAAGCTGTAGTTCACCGCTGCGCCCTTGCCGGTCAGGTAAGTCCACATTTCCTCGGCCAGGTCAGCCCAATCGCGGATGTTGTGGTTGCCCTGTGGGTCTGCGGAGGTGTTTTCGGTCATGAGTGATTCCTTCAATGGAGTGTGCTCTATGACAGACGCCCTCTACCCGTCTGACGCTAACGATCCAACCCTAGTACGGGCCCCCGTCCGGCAACAAGCCTTCCTGCAAGACGCCTAGAGCCAGCGCGCTGCCTCTAGATGCAGGCGCACCTTCTTCTCGTCGTCGAACTTGTCATAGAGCGCGACCATCATTGAGGAGCGTGGATTCCGGCTGAACATCGCGCGGTGGTCACTCACGAACTGCCAGTACAGGGCATCCCAGCTCTCCTGCCACCCGCCGGGCGGGAAGTTGCTCATCTTCTTCAGATAATTACTCCCGCTGACATAGGGCTTGGTGGTGATTATGCTGCCGGCCGCGTACTGACTCATGGCGTATACATTGGGAACCATCACCCAGTCATAGGCGTCGATGAACATCGCCATGAACCACTCGTAGACGGCGTCCGGGTGGATCCGATGCAGCGCCATCGCGTTTCCGAGCACCATCAGCCGCTCAATATGGTGCGCATAGCTGGTGTCACCGATCCGTTTGATGACGACGTCGACCGGCTCCAGACCCGTCTCCCCGGTCCACCATCCCTCAGCCAGGCCCCGGTCGAACCCGAGGGTGTTGCTGGTGCGCATCTCGCGACCACGCAGCAGATACGAGGCCCGCATGTACTCGCGCCACCCGATCACTTGCCGGATGAACCCCTCGACACTGGCGATCGGCGTGTCATGCCGGCCGGCATGGTCCAGGGTCACATCGACCACCTCCAGCGGGCTGAGCAGGCCCGAATTGATGCTGGAACTCAGCGCCGAATGGAACAGAAACGAGTCCGGCGCGGAGATTGCATCCTCGTACGGGCCGAACTGGGCAAACCGTTCATTAAGGAACGCCTCAAGGGCGCCTGCCGCCTGCTGGTGCGTGACCGGCCAGTTGAACGTCCCGGCGACTCCCGGATTGTCGGGGAATTCCCGCGTGACCCAGTCGATGGCGTCCCGCACGTTGTCGGTGGGGTCGAGCACGGGCAGGTCCGGAACGGCCAACCCCCTGGGCAGTTTCTTCCGGTTGTCGGCGTCGAAGCTCCAGCGACCGCCCACCGGGCTGCCATCTGGTTCAACCAGGATTCCCAGCCGACGGCGCTGCCACTCGTAGAAGTTTTGCATCCGCCAGCCGGCGTTGGTGAAGTAGCCCCGAATCTCGTCGGGGCTGAGCAGGAATCCGGGGCTGGTGTCCACCTGCGCCGTCAGGCCGAGGTTTCCGAGGGTCGTGGCGAGCCGCTGCTCCAGCCAGTCGTCGACGACATCGCAATACGTGCACCGCGTAGCCCCGATGTCCCGCAGGTGAGCACCCAATCGGTCCTGACTGGGGGTCGTCGCCGAAGTTTCGAGGTAGTCCACCGTGTAGCCCGCGTCCCTGAGGCGCTGCGCGAAGTGGCGCATACTGGCACGGTGCAGCACCAGTTTCTGCTGGTGGAATCGGTACTGGCGGAAGAACAGATCATCCTCTACCAGGATGAACCGGTGCGCCGCGGGCGCGCCGAGGTGCTCCTCGAAGAGCTGGTGAGGGAAAACCAACCGAACCTGCACTGACATCTCCTTCGTCCTGCGTGCCGCGCTTCAGCACCGCTGCCATGCTTCCACATCGCGGGCTTCCCGCGCCCGGTTGCTAGGGTGAAGCCTATGACTCGATTCGCCGTTCATGTTGCCTGCGCCGACGGCCAGAGTATTGACACCTTCCGCCTGGACACCCGTTCCGGGGCACTCGACGCCGGTCAGTCGTTGGCGCTGGGCGTCAAGGTGCAGTGCCTGGCGATACACCCCAGCGACCGCCTGCTGTATGCAGCGCTGGCCACCACGCCGCCCACGGTGAGGTCACTCGCCATCGATGGGAGCACCGGAGACCTCAGGCCACACGGGACTGCAGAGCTGATCGCTGGGATGGCCTATCTGGGGGTCGACCCGTCGTGCGGTCACCTGCTCGGCGCCTCCTACACCGACCACCTGGTCAGCGTCATGAGCCTTGACGACGACGGCGGGATGCTCCCTGGCACCGCGTCCTCCGCCGCACCCGGCAAGCATGCCCACGCGGTGGTCACGAGCCCTGACGGACGATTCGTGTACGCCACCGCCCTGGGCGACGACCTGATTGCGTGGTGGCCGGTCGATTCCGTCACCGGGGCACTAGGTGTCGGCGGCCAGGTGGCCGCGCCGGCCGGGAGCGGCCCACGGCATCTGCGCTTCTCGCCGTCCGGGGAGACGCTCTACGCGCTTCACGAAATGTCGGGGGAGATTGCCGCCTACGCCCAAGACCCCGAGACCGGCGTCCTGACCGAGCAGCAGCGGATCTCCTCAATTGCCTCCTCCCTGAACCTCGTGCCGGGCCGGGTCCGCGACGGGTCCGGACCGGACCCGGCCGCGAATGCCATCTGGTGCGCCGAACTGCAGGTGTCCCCCGACGGCCGTTTTCTGTACAGCACCGAACGATCCAGCAGCACCATCGCCGTCGTCGCCGTAGCACCCGATGGCACGCTCTCGCTGATCGATACCACCACCACCCAGGCCCAGCCGCGCGGGATGAACATCGATCCGACTGGTGAGTTCCTGCTGGCGGTCGGTGAGCTCTCCGGCCAGCTGACCGTGTACCGGATCGACCCCCAAAGCGGGCGCCTGCACGAGCGTGGAAAATACGACTGCAACCCCGGTCCGCGCTGGATCGAATTCTCGCCGTTGGCCTAGCGTTGTTGGACTAGCGCTGTTGCGTGCAGAAAAGTGGCGGAAGGGAAGCTAAGTGGCGACGCCACCACTTTTCTGCGACGCCACCACTTTTCTGCGGCGTTTAGGGTCCGGTACTCACCGCCCGGCCAAGTCGCCCGATCTAACTTTGTGACGGAGGTGGTCTTTTCGGCGGAGGGGGTAGTCAGGAGCGGCCGGTCAGCGCCCCGGCGAGGCTGTCCAGTGCGCCCGGAACCAGCGAATAATACGCCCACACGCCCCTCTTCTCCCGGGTCAGGACGCCCGCGTCGACCAGGATCTTCAGGTGGTGCGACACTGTCGACTGGCCAAGGTTCAGCGGCTCGGTGATGTCGCAAACGCACGCCTCAGCATTGTCGCTTGAGGAGATGATCGAGACCATCCGTAGCCTGTTGGGATCAGCGATCGCCTTTAACTGAGCGGCCAACGACGACGCCGTCTCCTCCGACATGACCGGCTCACCCGTGGGCGTGCAGCAGGCGGTGAGGGCGTCGGGTTGTGTTGTGACGGCGGTAGTCATCCATCCATTATGCACTGACATTGACATTCGTCGATGGATTGGGAAATACTTCAGGCATCGAAGACCATCGATTTATACGACCACCATTCGTCCCGTTCAACGGAGCCCCTTGAGTACTCAAACCCTTCCCGCCGAAGAGACGACCGGCAGACTGTCCACCCTCGATCGACTGCTTCCGGTCTGGATCATCGCCGCGATGGTAGTTGGCATCGCTCTCGGCCAGTTCATTCCCGGCATGGCCGGAGCCCTCGACTCCCTGGCCATCGGCTCGGTGTCCCTGCCCATCGCCGTCGGCCTCCTGGTGATGATGTATCCGGTGCTGGCTAAGGTCCGCTATGACCAGACCGGTGCAGTGATCAAGGACCGGAAGCTCATGATCACCTCCCTGGTGATCAACTGGGTTGCCGCCCCTGCCTTCATGTTTATCCTGGCCTGGGTCTTCGTCCCCGACCTGCCCGAATACCGCACCGGTTTGATCATTGTCGGCCTGGCCCGCTGTATCGCCATGGTGATGATCTGGAACGACCTCGCCTGCGGTGACCGCGAGGCGGCGGCCGTTCTCGTCGCCATCAATTCGGTCTTCCAGGTCTTCGCCTTCGGAGCGCTGGGCTGGTTCTACCTGCAGGGACTGCCCAGCCTGCTGGGACTGCCAACCGCCAGCGCCGACTTCTCCCTCTGGGCCATCACCATCAGCGTACTCATCTTCCTCGGCATACCACTGCTGGCCGGGTTCCTCACCCGCACCATCGGCGAGCGCGCCAAGGGTCGCGACTGGTATGAGGGAAAGTTCCTCCCCAAGCTCGGACCGTGGGCCCTCTACGGACTGCTGTTCACCATCGTGATCCTCTTCGCCCTGCAGGGCGATGAGATCCTCGCCAGGCCGCTCGACGTCGCCCGTATTGCCCTCCCCCTGCTGATCTATTTTCTGGTGGTCTTCACAGCAGGCATGGTGATCGGTAAGCTGCTGAACCTTGGCTACGCCAAAACCACCACCCTGGCTTTCACCGCCGCCGGCAACAACTTCGAGTTGGCTATCGCCGTCGCCATCGGCACCTACGGGGTGACCAGCGGCCAGGCGCTGGCCGGCGTCGTCGGACCCTTGATTGAAGTCCCGGTTCTTGTTGCACTGGTCTATGTGGCCCTCTGGGCGCGGAAGCGCTTCTTCGCCACCGATCCCCTGACACCCGCAAAGGAAACCTCACATGTCTGATTCATCAACCAAACCCTCAGTCCTCTTCGTCTGCGTCCACAACGCTGGCCGCTCCCAGATGGCCGCCGCCTTCCTGACCACCCTCTCCGAGGGCCGGATCGAAGTCCGCTCCGCCGGCTCGCAGCCAGCCGACTCGATCAACCCAGCAGCAGTCGAGGCAATGCGCGAACTCGGCATCGACATGTCGGCTGAAATCCCCAAGGTCCTTACCGACGACGCCGTCAAAGACTCCGACGTCGTCGTCACCATGGGGTGCGGTGACGAATGCCCCTACTTCCCGGGGAAACGTTACGAGGACTGGGTGCTTGAAGACCCGGCAGGCAAGGGCGTGGAGTCGGTCCGGCCGATCCGCGACACCATCAAGGGCCGCGTCGAAGCCTTGATCGCGGAGTTGCTTCCCGCGTGAGCGGGCTCCCGGTCGTGATCATCGGAGCGGGACCCATCGGTCTCGCCGCCGCAGCTCACCTCCTCGAGCGAGGCCTGCAGCCACTGATCTTCGAGGCCGGTACGACGCCAGGTGCCGCGGTCAGCGACTGGGGCCACATCCGCTTGTTTTCCCCGTGGCAGTTCAACATCGATGCCGCCGCGCGCCGTCTGCTCGAGCCCACTGGTTGGGCCTCCCCACGGGGAACGGCCCTACCCTACGGATCCGAGCTGGTTGCCGATTACGTGACTCCGCTGGCGGCAGTACCGGTCATCGCCGAAACCCTGCAGCTCAACACCCGCGTCCTCGCGGTGACCCGCCAGGGGATAGACAAGACCCGGACCAAGGACCGCGACAGGCAGCCGTTCCTGGTCAGGGTGCAAGGCCCTAACGGCGTTGAGGACCATCTGGCACGCGCCGTCATCGACGCCTCCGGCACCTGGGACCAGCCAAACCCCCTCGGGCAGGGTGGACTCCCGGCCCACGGAGAGCCTGAGGCCGACCGCTTCATCACTCGCCCGCTCCCTGACGCAGCAGGCGACGCCCGTGAGCAGTTCGAAGGCAAACGGGTCATGGTGGTCGGCGCCGGGCACTCTGCGGCCAACACCCTGATCGCGCTTGGACAGGTGGCACGCGCCTCCGGGTCCACCTCCATCATCTGGGCCGTCCGCGGCACGGGTTCTGCCGATCGGCTCTATGGGGGCGGCGACCTCGACGGCCTGCCAGCTCGCGGCCAGCTCGGCTCCCGGCTGCGCAAGCTGGTTGCAGACGGCGTGGTGGAGCTTAGGACGTCGTTCACTATCACCGGCTTCACCGCCGGCGACGCGCTGACTGTCCACACCGCCGATGGCTCAGTCGAGGTGGACGTCCTGATTCCGGCCACTGGCTTCAGACCGGATCTGGGAATCGTCCAGGAACTCCGCCTGGAACTGGACCCTGCGGTTGAAGCGCCCCGCGCGCTGGGACCCTTGATCGACCCCGAGTTCCACAGCTGCGGCACTGTGCCCGCGCACGGCGCCAAGGAGCTAGCTCATCCCGACAAAGACTTCTACCTGGTTGGGATGAAGAGCTACGGGCGTGCACCCACCTTCCTGATGGCCACCGGCTACGAGCAGGTTCGGTCGGTGGTCGCGGCACTAGCCGGCGACACAGCCGCCGCTGAGGACGTGCAGTTGGCACTCCCGGCGACCGGAGTCTGCAGCACCGATCTGGGCGGTTCCTGTGACGCTCCGGCGCCAGCCGCGCAGGAAGAAGCGGACAGTTGTTGCAGCACGCCCCAACTAGTGAGCGTTGGCGTCCCGACCGGAACGGTCCACGGCCGCTTCAACGACCCTGATTACTGACCAAGAAGGAGCTCAACATGGCAACTCACCCCAACCCGATGCCCGGATTGATCAACGACGAACATGTCCTGCACAGGATCAGCGGTGAGCTCGCGGGCAGGTTCGACGGTGTGTTTAGTCCAGAGATGGTCGACCGGTACGTTTTCGAGTCCTACACAGCCCTCGCGCGGACCGCAAAGATCAAGACCTATCTGGCCTCCATCACCAAGCACTTCGCCGAGGACCGCCTGAACGCCCTCGCTCACGCCCAGGGCATCCGTCCCAGCGGAAAGGCCGAGGTGCTGTTCGTGTGCGTGCAGAACGCTGGACGCTCGCAGATGGCCGCCGGGTTGCTCAGGCATTACGGCGAGGGCCGGATTAGTGTCCGTTCTGCAGGATCAATGCCCGCAGAACATCTCAACGCCCACGTGGTCAACTCCATGAAGGAGCTCGGCATTGATCTGGACGCCGATTTCCCCAAGCCCCTCACCGACGACGTGGTGCGGGCGGCCGACGTCGTCATCACCATGGGCTGTGGTGATACCTGCCCGATCTACCCAGGGAAGCGTTACGAGGACTGGCAGGTCGAAGACCCGGCGGATCTGGACCCTGCCGGTGTCGAGCGGGTGCGGAACGACCTGGACGAACGAATCCGTAAGCTGGCGGCCGAACTACTCGACCAGTAACCGGGACTAAGCATTCCTGCGCAACGGTTCCTGCAACAGATCGACCAGCTCCAGAAGTTGCTCCATCTCGTCGGTGAATTCCTGGTTGGCGCCGCTGCCTGCGAAGAAGGCCGCGTCGTAGTAAAGCCCATCGCCCATGAGCTTCACGGCGCGAGCTACCGGGCGGCTTCCTAGCGATACCTCGAGTGCACCCAACCACAGCGCCTGAATCTGTGCGAAATTTTGCTGTGCCTTCGGGTGCCCCTGCTGGGCGAGGCGTGCCATCGCCACGAGGGCCCGGTCGAGCGCACTGTCCTCATACACGGAGGTCCGTACGTAGTAGCGGGCCGCTCCCTCGGAGTCAGCGGTCATCAGCTCACGGTCAATCGTGGAAAGGGCCAGGAGCCGATCCCCCAACGCATTCACCAACGCTTCCTTCGACGGGAAGTGATACAACAAGCCACCCTTGGACACGTCGGCAGCCGCTGCGATCGCTTCCATGGTCGCGGCCCGTTCGCCGTCGTTTATGAGGATGTTCTCGAAGCTGTCAAGAATGCGCTCTTTGGAACTAGCCATGTGTCAATCGTAACGTATCTTCACGCTTTACTGTACCGGCTGGACGGTATAGTATCGGGTGATGAGCAACTCGACCGATGTCTCCGAGCCGATCACCGGGGCGGCAGCACTCAACCCCGCGCCCACCCGGGCCGGTCGACGTGAATGGACTGCCCTCGCCGTACTGATGCTGCCCGTGCTTCTGGTGGCTGTCGATAACACCGTGCTCGCCTTTGCCACCCCCGCCATCTCCCTGGCGTTCAACACCAGCGGCACGACACTGCTGTGGATTATCGACAGCTACCCTTTGGTGCTCGCCGGTCTCCTGGTCGCCATGGGGAGTTTTGGCGACCGCTTTGGCCGCCGCCGGCTCCTCATCATCGGCGCCGTGGGCTTCGCAGTCTTTTCAATTGCCGCCGCCTACTCGCCTACCGCCGAGCTGCTTGTTGCCTCACGGGTGGGACTCGGCGTGTTCGGCGCCATGCTGATGCCATCCACGCTTTCCCTCCTCCGCAACATCTTCACCGACCGCAACCAGCGCCGCCTCGCCATTGCCATTTGGGCTGCCGGATTTTCTGCCGGCGCTGCCATGGGCCCGCTCGTTGGCGGCGCGCTTCTCGAGCACTTCTGGTGGGGTTCGGTGTTCCTGCTGGCCGTCCCGGTACTGCTCCTCATGCTTGCCTTTACCCCCGCGCTGGTCCCGGAGTCGAAGGACCCCAATCCGGGCCGTGTGGATTACCTGAGCATCGTCCTGTCGGTCTCCACCATGTTGCCCATCGTGTTCGCGATCAAGAACTTCGCCAAGGGTGATTCGGTGGCGGTGACAATTGCCGCCGTCGTCATCGGCCTGGCAGCCGGGACTGCGTTCACCAGGCGCCAGCTAGGCCGACCGAATCCCATGCTGGACGTCCGGCTATTCACCGTACGTGCCTTCATCGGCGCGGTACTGGTGAACCTGCTCGCCATCTTCTCGCTGGTGGGGTTCATCTACTTCGTTTCACAGCATTTGCAACTAGTGCTGGGGCTCAGCCCACTGAACGCGGGGCTAATTTTGGTGCCTGGCCTGGTGATGACGATCATCGCTGGCCTGGCTGTAGTGCCCGTTGTCCGCCGGGTGCCGCCGCACACCGTGGTACCTGTCGCCCTGCTCTTGTCGGCGGTGGCGTACGCGTTCGTCGCCATCACCGGCCGGGGTGGATCTCCTACCGTGCTGCTGTTCGCCTTTGTGCTGCTGGGCGTCGGTGTCGGCGCGTCAGAGACGATATCCAACGACCTGATCCTCTCGACAGTGCCCGCAGAGAAGGCGGGTGCTGCGTCAGCGGTGTCCGAAACCGCCTACGAGGTGGGTTCCGTGTTCGGTACGGCACTGCTCGGAAGCGTACTGCTCGCCTCCTACCAGCGCAACCTCGTGCTGCCGGCGGGTCTCAGTCCGGAGCAGGAAGCCACCGCCACCGAGACGCTGGGCGGTGCCGTGAACACCGCCGCACAATTGCCGCCCAGCGGCGGCAGTCAGCTTCTGGAGTCGGCGTTCCACGCCTTCGACAGCGGTGTGGTGCTCACCTCGGGGATTGGCGCAGCGCTGATGGTGTTGGCGTCCGCACTTGCCCTGTGGAGCCTGCGACGCGCATGAGAATCCTGGGGGGAGTCCCCGCACGCCGCAGGCTTGACCTCTTTGCGAGGGTCAGGCTGCGGGTGTGATCCCGCCGGTGCACGCAGCGCCAGGCTCCCGGGTCTGCTCACCCTGAATGTACCGCTCAAGGAAAACTGGCAACCGGCCATCATCGGCTGTGTCGACGCTCAGCTGCAGACCCCAGGCGCTCACCATGATCGGCGACTCCTGATCGGCATATGGGCTGAGGATGACGTAGCCGCTGGATCCCACCAGGTCGGTCAGGGCGTCAATGTCGGCCTGGGGGAGATCGGGCTGGTAGGTGATCCAGACCGCGCCGTGCTCCATGGAGTGCACGGTGTTCTCGTTGGGAATCTCCGAGGTGTAGACACCACAGTTGGTCCAGATGGGGTTGTGATCTCCACCCACGGGGGCTGACTGCTCGTAGTCCACCGGCGCATCGGTGTGGTCGAAGGACAGGTCCTCGAACTCCTGGACGCCTTCAATCGGCTGGCTGGCGAGGTCTTCGATGCGCTGGTTTTCCTGCACCTGGCCCACGATGACGATGGTCACGGCAACGATAATGGCGATCACAACAGCACCGATTCCGCCGAGGATCAACGTGGTTCGCCGACGGTCACCGGCCCGCTGCTTGGACTGGATGGCCTTCAGCCGCGCCTGGCGGTCGGCATTGTCCTGGGCTCGCTTCTTGTTCAACGCGTAAATCCTTTTCCCGTAAGTGTGATTGAAACCAATGTACCGTCGGTGATGCTACAGCTCGTCCAGCAGGGCTTCCATGGCGGCTATTTCGGCTACCTGGGCGGCCATCATTTTCTCGGCGGCAACCCTGACCCGCGACTCCTGAACCAGCTCGGCCCCCGCCTGCGCCATGTCCGCGCCTGCCGTGTGGTGAGTGATCATCAAGGTCAGATACAGGTGCTCTGCCTCGGCGCCCGAGGCATCCGATAGCTCGGCGATCTGCCCAGGCGTGGCCATTCCGGGCATCAGACCGTCGTCCCTGAGCATCCCGCCTTCAGTGCCATGGTCCATGGACCCCGCCATCCATGCCATATTTGGCCCGGCTGAGCTCTGCGGCAATCCCCATTCTTCAAGCCAGGCATACATCTGGCCGATCTGATGCTGCTGGGTCATTGCGACGTCGTAAGCAATGGTGCGGACCACCTCATTGTTGGTTCGGTCGCGGACCAATCGGGACATTTCTACCGCCTGGGCGTGGTGCGCCTGCATGTCGCGGGCGAAACCAGCGTCCGCGCTATTGGCCGCCGGGTAGTTCGGGCCGGTACCGATCCGGCCGGCAACGAAGGTGAGCACAAAAAGGCAAACCACCAGCGCTCCAGCCAAGGCAATGAGCACGCGCTTCTGCCACGTCTCCAGGTGCAGCGTCATCTACCTAATTCCTTGCTCGTTGGTCATTCCATCTTCTCCAACGTATTGCATGAGCCTCGGCGTTCCCTGTGTAATCCGGAGATACCCCCCAAGGGTACTTGAGTTATACGGGTAGGGGGTATATATTCGAGGGAGACCGAGGAGACCCAATGACCGACACCACCACCGAACACGGATACACAGCCGATAAGGCTGTCTATCTCCGGCGTCTGAAACGGATCGAGGGTCAGGTCCGCGGGATCGCGCGGATGATCGAGGATGACAAGTATTGCATTGATGTCCTTACCCAGGTCTCAGCGATCAACAAGGCGCTGCACGCGGTCAGCATCGGTCTTCTCGAAGAGCACATCTCCCACTGCGTAGTGGGCGCGGCCAATGAATCCCAGCTCACCGGCAACCCCGACATTGTCCAGGAAAAAGTCCAGGAGGCCTCGGCGGCCATCAGCCGCCTGCTGAGGTAACACGTCCCTTCCACCCAAGGAGTACCACCATGAGCACCACCACCGTCAACATCTCTGGCATGACCTGCGGCCACTGCGTCGATTCGGTCACCGAAGAAATCCTGACTATCGACGGCGTCCAGAACGTCGCCGTCGACCTCAATAAGGGCGGAATCTCCACCGCCACGGTCACCTCAGCGTCCGTCCTTGACCCGGAACAGATTGGCGAGGCCGTCGCCGAAGCCGGCTACCTGGTTGTCGCCACCGACGCCTAAATAGGACACGGCACCACCCAGCAGCAACGTCTACCAGCAGTGCGACCTATCAGTACCACCAAGGAACACGATGAGCACCGACCAGTTGAAGACCACCCCCGCCACCAGGATTGTCGAACTCGATATTCAGGGCATGACCTGCGCGTCCTGCGTGGGACGGGTGGAACGCAAATTGGGCAAGCTCGACGGCGTCGAGGCCAGCGTAAACCTGCCGCTCGAAACCGCCACCGTCACGGTCCCGGAGCACATCTCGGATCAGGACATTGTGGACACGGTGCAGGCGACGGGATACACCGCACAACTGAAGCACCAGGGCCGCAGCACCGCCTCGAATGCGGGGTCGAGTGATCCGGCCCTGGAGGGGACCCACCCAGAAGCCTCCGACCACCTGACCCATGGTGGATCAGCTGCGCAACTGCGGCCACGGCTCATCGTCGCGGCGCTACTAACACTGCCGGTCACCATCATCTCCATGGTGCCTGCGGCGCAATTCCCGCACTGGGGTTGGGTCGTCTTCGCCCTCGCCCTGCCGGTGGTGACCTGGTCCGCGTGGTCGTTCCACCGGGCCGCCGCCATCAACGCGCGCCACCTCGCGTCAACAATGGACACGCTGGTTTCTATCGGTGTCACCGCGGCGTTCCTCTTTTCAGCCTGGCAACTGTTCAGTGATCCAACCATCACCGAACACGCGGGCATGGCCATGAGTGACCACGCACTGTATTTCGAGGTGGCAGCTGTCGTCGTCACCTTCTTGCTGCTGGGCCGCTATCTTGAGGCAAATGCCAAACAGCGCGCCGGCGAAGCGCTCAAGGCGCTGTTGAGCCTCGGCGCGAAGGACGCAACGGTCCTCCGCGACCAGGACGGCCGCCGGGTTGAGGTCAAGGTACCGGCCGATTCCCTGGTCCACGGTGACGAGTTTGTGGTGCGGCCAGGCGAGAAGATCGCTACTGACGGTGTGGTGATCGATGGCACCAGCGCTATCGACACTTCACTGATCACCGGCGAATCGTTGCCGGTGGACGTCGGCATTGACGACGTCGTCACCGGCGCCACCATCAACACTTCGGGTCGCCTGATAGTCCGGGCCACCCGGATTGGCAGCGAGACCACCCTGGCCCAGATGGGACGGCTCGTCAGCCAGGCGCAGAGCGGCAAAGCGCCCATTGCCCGGTTGGCGGACCGAATCAGTGCCGTCTTCGTCCCCATCGTGCTAGCCATCGCCCTCCTGACCTTCATCGCCTGGATGGTGCTGACCGGGGACCTGCAGTCGGCGTTTACTGCGGCCGTCGCCGTCCTCGTGATCGCCTGCCCGTGTGCGCTCGGGCTCGCTACGCCGACGGCACTCCTGACCGGTTCGGGGCGTGGCGCCCAGCTGGGCATCCTCATCCGTGGACCGCAGGTCCTGGAGGACACCCGCACGGTCGACACCATTGTGCTGGACAAGACCGGCACTGTCACCACCGGCAAACTTGCAGTGACTGACGTCGTCGTGCTCGGTGCCCTGGATCGGAACCACGTCCTGCGGCTGGCCGGCGCGGTTGAGGCCGCCAGCGAGCACCCGATTGCGCAGGCGATCGCTGCGGCAGCACCGGGCCACCCCGCGGTGACCGGGTTCAGTAGCTCCGCCGGCGGCGGGGTGCGGGGCACGGTCGACGACGGCGGGCGCGCCGTCACCGTGCTCGCCGGGCAGTCCGGCTGGCTGGAAGAGAACGGGGTCGCTCTCACCGACGCACACCGTTCAGCACTGCAGGGTCAGCAGGATTCCGGGGCCACCGCCGTCTGGGTAGCAGTTGAGGGCCGCATCGCGGGCCTGGTGTCGCTGAAGGATACGGTCAAGGACTCATCTGCTGCGGCTATCGCGCGGCTCAAGGATCTGGGACTGCGACCTATCCTGCTCACCGGCGACAACGCCCCGGTGGCACACCGGGTGGCTGCCCAGGTAGGAATCGCTCCTGACGATGTGCTCGCCGGGGTGCTTCCAGCGGGCAAGGTGGAGGCCGTCCGGCGGCTGCAGGCCGAAGGAGCCACGGTGGCGATGGCCGGCGACGGGGTCAACGACGCCGCCGCCCTGGCCCAGGCTGATCTGGGGATCGCCATGGGCTCGGGCACCGATGTTGCCATTGAGGCAGCCGACCTGACCGTGATGGGGAACAGCCTGGAGCAGGTAGCACAGGCCATCGAGCTATCGCGCAAGACCCTCCGCACCATCAAGACCAACCTGTTCTGGGCATTCTTCTACAACACCATCGGCATCCCGGTGGCTGCCCTGGGGTTCCTCAACCCGATGGTCGCGGGTGCGGCGATGGCCGCGAGTTCAGTGCTTGTGGTGGCCAACTCGTTGCGGCTGCGTCGGTTCGGTAGGTAAAACTACGGCAGGGGGACGGGCTCGACGTCGTTGGCGCGGTCCAGCGGCGGGGATCCGTTCGTTGGCGCGCGCAACTCGTCGAGGCGGACCATCACCACTCCACCGACGATCAACAGTCCACCGAGGAGCTGGATCGGTCCGGGCAGCTCACCGAGCATCAGCCAGGAAGCCAGCACCGCGAACATCACCTCGGTGAGCCCCACAAAGGAAGCCACCTTCGACCCGAGCTGGCGGGCCGCAAGAATGCCCGTGAAGTAGGCCACCACAGTGGAGATCAGCACTAGCCCCAGCACGGGCACCAGCCAACTGGTTTCCCACCCGGCCAGGGTCACGTCGCGGAACTCAAAGGTGAAGGGCATGACGCCCACGAGCCCCAGGCCCCCGATGGCCACAGCTCCGGCCACCATTCCGCCGCCGGCCATCACCAGGGGCGGCAGGGCGTCGTTGGCTCGGGCGGACATCAAGAAGAACACCGCAAGGCAGACCGCCGCGGCAAGTCCGTAGAGGACGCCGATCGGGTCGAGGCGTTCGTCGGCGGTCAGGTCCAGCACCAGGAGGAGCCCGATCATGGCGGTTACCGAACCGGCGGCGGTGAGACGGCGCGGGGTCCGACGGCTGCGGGCCCACAGCCAGCCGACAATGAGCACCGGCGCCAGATATTCCAGGAGTAGGGAAACCCCGACGGACATCCGCTGCACGGCGCTGAAATAGAAGAACTGGCAGAGCGCAATCGCTGTGACACCGTAGATGATCAGGGTCAGCGCGCTGCCGCGCAGGGTTGTCCACTGCCCCCGCAGGGCGATCAGAACCGGGACCAGCAACACGAGGGCCGCCCCGCCGATGCGCACACCCACTGCTGCACCCGGACTCCACCCAATCTCCAGCAGGGACTTGGCGAACGGCCCGGATACGCCAAACGTGGCCGCCGAGATGACCGCGAACCCCAGGCCCGCTGCTGCACCGTTCTTCATGCCTACTCCTCCGCCCACATTAGTGTCATGACCAAAATATGTTTATGGTAGTGACAGTAGCCCCGAGCCCTGTCAGGAGTCAACATGACCTTTGCCTATGACACAGAAATTGCGCTGATCTCCGCCGCCGCGCTCATCAACACGGGAAAGGAGGATCCGGATCAGTTGACCACGTTGGCGGACCTGGACCGTTTCCTCACCGAGCAGGACTTCTCCGGGTCGCGTGCCCGGACATCCGCCGAGCTCGCAGCGGTGGTGCGGTTGAGGGCGGAACTTGAAGAGGTCTGGACCTCCTCCGAGGACGACGCCGTCGCGCGCGTCAATCGGATCCTGAGTGACGCGAAGGCCCTCCCCCGGCTGGTCCGCCACGATCACTGGGACTGGCACCTGCACGCCACCGATCCCGAGGCTCCGCTCGAAGACCGGATGGCCACCGAGGCGGCGATGGCGCTGATCGATGTCATCAGGACCCACGAAATGGACCGGCTGCGGATCTGTGCGGCCGACGACTGCAGCGCCGTCGTGCTCGACCTGAGCCGAAACCGCTCAAAGCGGTACTGCGATACGGGGAACTGCGCCAACCGCGCGCACGTCAAGGCGTATCGCGCCCGGAAAGCGGTGGCCGGCTAGACCCACGTACGCGACAGGCACAGAAAAGTGGTGCACCCGCACGTGAGTGGTTACCCAACAGCGCTTCTGCGGTCCAGCCACTATTCCTGGCCGGGGGAGGTCCTGGTAGCCCGGGTTAGGCCCCGCTGATGCCGAACAAGCCGATAATGAGCGCCATCACCAAATAGGTGACCAGTTCGTGGGCGCAATTCAGGAGGGTGAGTCCGGCCGGCCGGCCCTCGAACGCGTCGTGGGTAATAAACCGGGAGGCGGTGAACCCGGCCCACAGGATCACTGCGGTAATCAAGGTATTGAGCAGGAAATTTCCGCCGTAAAAGTCCTGGGCGATCGCGGCACCACCGGCCAGCACCCACGCGCTGATCAGACTGACCACCACAGTGATGAGGATGGGCTTGATGGCGTCCCTGGAATCGCCGCTCACGTCGACCTTAGCGACCCTCGTCCAGTAGTTGCCGAACACCTTGGGCGTGTACCAAATGGTGCCGACGACCAAGGTGGACAGGGTAGCGACAAGCACCGCCCAGATGTTGATTTCCGGGATCATGCTGCGCCTCTTCCTGGGTCGGAATACTCGGGTCAGCTGAAAGTCTAGACCGGCTCACGTCAGGAATATGCTGCCACTGCGAAAAAAGGGGCGAAAAGAAGGCTACGGCCGCTAGTGGGTGCTGTCCGACCCGCCGCGGGGTGTCCCTTTGGGGTTTCCTTCCTTATCGACGTTCCCCGCGCCGCCGGGGATCTTCGACGATGACCGGTTGATTCCGGTCCCTTTACCAAGGTGGTCAGCGTTCGGCTTCTCGGTCATCATGAGCATGGCGCAGACCACCAGTGCGGCGATGAAAGCAATTCCCGCGGCGGTGAGGCCAAGGTCAACCCTCAGTTCCCGGGTGCCGCCACCAGTGGAGACGATCATCGCCACGATGCCGGCGACCGCCGCGAGGACGGCTGAGAAGATGAGGGGGCCTTTGACGCCCCTGACCGATTTGGACACTGTTACTCCTTGGGAAAATTGCAGCTGCAGACTCTTCTACCAGGGGTAGAAAGACTGCTTCTCCTAGTTTACGGGGTGGGCGGAGCTTACTGGGGCCGTGTGATCCACGTCATGCCGGTATCCGAGGGCGGCAATCGCCAGGACGACGGCGCTGATCACTGCCCCGCCTCCGGTAACGCCCAGCAGGGCGTGGGCTCCCGCATCCTCAAAAAGGGGGAGCAACAATCCGGTAGCAATACTCACGGCCCCGACAGTGATCAGGTCCTTCCCGGCAACGGCGGTACGACGCTGCCGGATCCCCACGCAGAGGTCCACCGCGCCGGCGATCACCAGGACGAGCGCCACAACCCGGGCGAACATGGCATCGGTATGGATCCATAAGTTGAGCACACCACCGGAGAGCAGGAAGCCTGGGGCAATCCACACCACCCACCGGTCGGCACTCCCGCGAAGGTCCATCGCCTGTTCCATCCAGACCGCAGACACGGCCAGCCCAAGCAGGTACAGTCCGCCGGCCACCGACGCGACCTGCACCGACGGTTGCGTCCAGAAGATGGTTAGAGCCCCGAATATTGCAGCTACAGCGGCCCGGAACAGCAGGGGCGGCCAGACGGCTGCTGCTTGGTCCAGTGGGTTGTGAGGCGGCTGGACCGTCACATCGTGTGGTGCGGCAACCATTGCGCAAAACCTCCGATTCGAAACGGGCTGATTACTTCAGTCCAGACCACCCAGTTTATCCCCGCGACAGAAGCCCGCGACAGTACCACAACCCGCGAGCCCAGGGCCTGTTTGTCCGGGCGACGTCAAGGTTAGTGAGCGCCGATCATCATCCAGCGATCGTTGCGCACCCGCCACGCCAGGGTCAGGGCCCGCGCCGCCATGTAGCCAACACCGAACGCCAGCCAGAGCCAGACAATTCCGGCCGGTCCGTTGAGCCCGGCGTCGAAGACCCAGCCCAGCAGCGGCACGTACAGCAGGAGATTGACGACGCCGGCGATCGCCAGATAGCGGGCGTCGCCAGCACCGATGAGGACGCCGTCCAACACGAACACCAGCCCGCACACGGGTTGGGACACTGCGAGTACAAAAAGCCCACCAGCGAGCGCTGACTGCACGTCCTGATCGGTAGTGAAGATCCAGCCGACGAACGGTGCTGCCAGGGCCAGCAGGGCGCCGGTGATCAGACCGAACCCCAGACCCCACCGGATCATCCTCCGAGTCAACGCGTGAGCCAACGGCTTGTCGCCCGCGCCGAGCTCCTTGCCGATGAGGGCCTGCGCGGCAATGGCTAGGGCATCGAGCGCGAAGGCCAGAAAAATGAAGATAGTCATCACCAACTGGTGTGCGGCAAGGGAGACTGAGCCTTGAGAAGTCGCGACATACACAGTCGCAAGAATCGCGACCCGCAGACTCATGGTCCGCAGCATCAACCAGGAACCCACCCTCGCCGTCGCCCGTAGACCCTGCCAGGACAGCCGCAGCGGAACCCTGTGTGTGCGTGAGAGCCGGACCACAATGACCAGGTAGACGGCTGCCATCCCCCACTGGGTAATACTGGTCCCCAAAGCGGACCCAGCAACCGAGAGTTCCAGCCCATAGACCAGCAGAAAATTCAGCCCAATGTTCACGGCAAACCCGACGCCGGCCACCAGCAACGGCGTCTTGGTGTCCTGCAGGCCACGAAGCACCCCGGTGGCGGCGAGCACCACCAGCATCGCGGTGAGTCCGGGCATGGAGTAGCGCAGGTAGTCGACGGCGAAGGTGTGGACCTGCCCTTCCGCGCCCATCAGCGATGCGAGTCCGGGTGCAAGGATCCAGCCGATTGTGGAGAGCAGCACTCCCAGGACTAGGGCCAGGCCGATACCGTCGAGGCCTGCAGCCACCGCGTCCGGGATCCGTCCGGCACCCAGGAATCTCGCCACGGCGGGCGTGGTGGAGTAGGCGAGGAAAACCATGAGCCCGACGGCGGTGTGCAGCACCGTGGACGCGAGGCCCACTCCTGCCAACTCGTCAACACCCAGGTGCCCCACGATGGCCGAGTCGGCCAGCAGAAACAAGGGTTCGGCTATCAGGGCGCCAAGCGCTGGGACGGCGAGGTGCAGGATGCGCCGGCTCAACTCGCGGGTATCAGGGACGGTGGTGCTCACCATGCCACCCTATGCCTAGCTCCCGACGGTCTGCGGGCGGGCCGGGGGGACGTCCGCTAGGCTGAAGAGTGAGGCACGACGGCGCACAGGGAGCACACATGAAAAAGGAAATCTGGTTCTCTATCGGAGGTCTGGTCGCGTTCTTCATGAGCACCCTCTTCATTCCGCAAGGTATCTCGGATTTTGCGCGTGCCGCTGCCCTTGACGAACCGGTGCCGTCGGGTGCCGGGTTGACCCTCGGCATTGGTGCGCTGCTGATTGTTGCTGCGATCACGCTGCTGGCGAGCGGCTACGCGATCCGGCGCAAGAGTCTCAACACCACCGGCCAGAAGCGGGATTAGATTCCCTGCTCCACCATTTCCAGCAGGCGCTGCGCGGCGGTGAGCCGCGACCCGGCGTCGAGTCCCCTCAGCGGGCCGTCGATCACCAGCATGGCCAGCCCATGCACTGCGGACCAAGCCACGAACTCGGCCCCCGGACGCCGGCTGGCCTCCAGCACCCCGCTGTCCACCAGGTCGTCGAGGGCATCGGATAGCAGCTGGAACGGCGTCCTGCCGTGGGGCCCCGCCGACTCTTCGACGGCCGCATCCCTCAGATCCACGTGATTCGCGAACGCCGTCCTGAACAGTCCCGGCTCGGCCTGGGCGAATCGAAGGTAGCCGGAGCCCACCGCGCGCAGCTTCGCCTGGGCGAGTGCCGCGGCGTTGTGGGGGCCGTCGTCGTCAGCGCCGCCAGCGCTGTCGTTACGATCAGTAAGGGCTGATTGCTCCTCCTCCATGGCCGCCGCAAGCCGGGACTGCGCGGCGGCGGAGACGGCGCGCAGCAGCGCACCCTTGTCAGCAAAATGGCGGTAGGCGGCGTTCGGCGTCACCCCGGCCCGGCGGGTCACCTCGCGGAGAACGACGGCGGCCGGCCCACCCTCGCGTGCCAGCTCGGTTCCCGCCTCGACCAAAGCCCGTCGCAGGTCACCGTGACGGTACGTGGTGCGTGGGGTCGACTGCTCTGCCACGGGTTCCTGGCCTGTCCTCAGCTGCGGGAAGTGAACACTGTCCACAAGTGTGTCACGGGGTGGGCCAAGCGTGGGAGTGCAGTTCGTTCGTCAAGTTGGTGCGGGCTGCGTCCAGCCAGCGGAGCTGTCCAGACGCAGTGCGGAATAGTGGGTCCATCGCCAGGAGACGGCGGACGACGTCGGCCCGGCCGGTAGCGAAATCCGGGTCCGACACGTGGGAGTATTCTTTCCGCACGGCGGCCACATACTGCCCATATCCGCGCATCGGCCGTCCTAGAACGGCCAGGTCCGCGTCGCACAGGAGATCACCCGCCCGGTCCCCCGGCTGCGGACGATGCGATGCCGTGAGCAGGATCAGCCGCACCACCTCGGCCGCCTCGGGAGCGGGCACCAGCCCCGCCAGCAACTCGTCGGCCAGAGCCGCCGAAGCGCGTTCGTCCGTTCCGGCGGAGCCCTCATAGACGGCGTCGTGAAACCAGGCGGCGAGCCGGACCCGTCGCCGCAGGTTGTCATCGTCGCCCGGGGCGAATAGGAGGTCAAGCGCCTCAAGCACGTCGAGGAGATGGGAGGGGGTGTGGTAATTCCGGTGCGTCTCGGACCATCGGTCCATGAGTTGTTCGCCCAGCCCAGGTTCCGCGGGCAGCACGACGTTCCACCGGGCGAGGAGGGTCCGCCGCAGCCGCTGCGTCCGCTGCCGGGCCGGAATCCGCAGGCCGCTGCCAATGAGAATACGGACCAGGGTGCCGCAGTCCACTTCGCGCGCGCCAAGAGTCACCAGTTGGCTGTAGCGGCGGACTGGAACGTCATAGTGGTCGCCATCGAACGCCCGCTCTGGAATCCCCGCCGCCACGGCGAAGGCGTGGAGTTCAGCGACCGACAGGTCGGAGATCAGGTGGGAGAATTCGGTCCCATGCGCAGGCCAGAGCGGGGGGTCGATGTAGATGGCCATCGCCCCAGCCTACCGGCGGACAGTGAGCCATCCGCGGTATTGACACCACTTTTCCTTGATGTGACATCATAGTGGTGTCACTATGATGGAATGGAATTAGGACAGTACGTCAGCGACCTGCAACGCCACTTGGCGGACACTTCGGAGAGCGGCTCCGAGGACACCCGCGCGGTGGCCGAACGGCTCGCTGTCGGACTTGATGCAGCGACACGGCTCGTGTTGCTGGACGCCTTGTCGGCGGCAGCCAGCGAGATCACCCGGGACCTGGCCCCGGGCTCCGTTGACCTTCGGCTTCGAGGCCGCGAGGTGGAGTTTGTCATCACCCTGCCCACCGTCGACGCCGAGGCGGACGACTCGCCGGCCGTTGCCGTGGAAGAGGATGACGCCATCACCTCCCGCACCACCCTTCGGTTACCCGACGCCCTTAAAGCGCGGGTCGATGACGCTGCAGTGGCCGACGGGTTGTCAGTCAACGCCCGGTTGGTGCGCGCCGTGGCTGCAGCGCTTCAACCCAGGCAACGTCGGTCAGCGCAACGCGTCCTGCGCACCGGCGACAACTTCGCTGGCTGGGCGCGCTAACCTCGCAGCCCTCCACCTTCACCGACCACGCGGGCCCGGGGGGACGCGGGGCCGCGGGGTGAATCCACCACACCCCTCCTCGGGAGCACACCAGCATGCCTACCTACTCCACCCCCTCCGCCATTGACCTCGCCGTCGACCTGCAGATCGGCCTGCTCGACGTCGTCGCCAGCGACCGTGCCGACACCGTGGTCACCGTTTCTGCGACCAACCCAGACAAGGCTGTAGACCGCCGGGGCGCCGACGAGACCACCATCGACTTCGACGGCGCCCGTCTTACGGTCAATGGCCCAAAACCCCGCTTCAGTGTGATCGGGTCCAACGAATCGGTCGACCTGCTGATCGAACTGCCCTCCGGGTCCAGGCTCACCGCCAAAGTGGCGATGGGCGGTGTCCACACCATCGGCCGGCTCGGCGCCACCCGGATCAAGAACTCGATGGGCCCGGTCGACCTCGATGCCACCGGCGACCTGTGGCTCCGCGCCGGTCACGGCAACGCGGTGGTCGGATCCGTCGGTGGCGGAGCCGAGATCACTGCCGACCACGGCCAGATCCGGGTCGGCACCATCAGAGGAGATTCGATCCTGAAGGCGTCCCATGGGGCGATCTCCGTCGGCGAGTCGGGCGGTGAACTGGACGCGAAGCTCTCCTATGGGGACCTCGACCTCACCCGCGCGCTCGGCTCGGTGACCGCCAAAACCGCTTACGGCAGCATCACCCTGGGCGAGATTTCGAGCGGCAGCGTCGCGGTGGAGAGCGCCTTCGGGCAGGTCACCATCGGGGTGCGGGCCGGGGTCGCCGCCTGGCTCGATCTTGCGTCGAAACGGGGCCACGTCCGCAATGAGCTCTCCGGCGACCGGGCACCCGCCCCGTCAGAGCCCACCGTCGCCGTCCGCGCCCGACTCGACGGCGGCAACATTTCCATCCAGCGCGCCCGATAGCCCGGGTGTCTCCATTGGAGGCAACCCGGCTACCGCTCGGTACGGAGTTCTGGTGAGATCCCGGTCTGGCCCCTGGCTGTTACGCCGTGATCGCTAC
Source organism: Arthrobacter glycogeni (assembly GCF_054510815.1). Taxonomy (NCBI): domain Bacteria; kingdom Bacillati; phylum Actinomycetota; class Actinomycetes; order Micrococcales; family Micrococcaceae; genus Arthrobacter; species Arthrobacter glycogeni. The sequence goes on along the minus strand of NZ_JBTNDV010000008.1, from coordinate 110,058 downwards.
CGCCGGGCATGCCTGGGCGATGGCAGTTTATGAGCGGAAGTCGGTGCGCTCGATCCCGGTGGAGGCTTCCGAAGCTACGAGGATACGTCTATACAGGATTTCGCGGCTGTGCCATTGTTTACAGTGTTCACATCAGTTATCTACTGAACCGAGGACCTTATGACGACAACACTCCTGGCCATCGGCACCAAAAAAGGCCTGTGGCTCGCGACCAGCACCGACCGGCAAACCTGGAAGCTATCTGAACCGCACTTCCTGATGCAGGAAGTAGCCAGCGTGGGTATCGATACCCGTGCAGGGCGCACCAGGATCCTAGTGGGGGTGCTCTCCTATCACTGGGGTCCCACCGTGGTCTACTCCGATGATCTGGGTGCCACTTGGTCCGAACCCGAGCAGGGGGCCATCAAATTCTCCGACGGCGATAAAGCCGCCGTCGAGCGGATCTGGCAGCTCCAACCCGATTCCGCAGGTCGCCCCGGGGTTGTCTGGGCGGGCTGCGAACCCATTTCGGTCTGGAAATCGACTGACTACGGAGAGCACTTTGAACTGAACCGCGGGTTATGGGACCACCCACACCGCTCCGAATGGGGTGCGGGGTTCGGAGGCGCGGCAGCCCACTCAGTAGTTCCGAGCCCCGCCGATGACACCGTCCATGTGGCCATGAGCACCGGAGGCGTGTACCGGTCCGACGACGGCGGCACCTCCTGGGCACCGCGAAACAAGGGCATTTCGGCATACTTCATGCCCGATCCCAACCCCGAATTCGGTCAATGCGTCCACAAGATCGCCCGGGATTCGGTTGAACCCAACCGGCTGTACGCGCAGAACCATCACGGCGTCTACCGGTCCGACAATGGCGCCGAAACCTGGGAATCCATCGCCGAGGGGCTACCCGCCGACTTCGGTTTCGTGATGCTCGCCCACCCAAACCGGACCGGCACCGCCTGGGTGATTCCCCTGAAAGCCGACAGCGAACGCATCCCACCCGACGCCAAACTGGCCGTGCACCGCACCGACGACGCCGGCGCCTCCTGGACCCGCCTCGATCACGGCCTACCCGAAGGCGAGTACAACGCTGTGCTGCGGGACGCGGCCGGGGTGGACACGCACGAACCGGTCGGAGTGTACTTCGGCACCCGCGGCGGGACCGTCTACGCGAGCGCCGACGAGGGCGCCACGTTCGCTGAGGTCACCTCCCACCTGCCGGACGTACTGTGCGTCCGGGCAGCCGCCGTCGTCGGCTCCTAAATGGAGACTCCCGCCAACGACGTAACAGTCCTCATTCCCACCCTGCTGCGACCGTTGATCGGGGACAGGGCACGGGTGTCCGTGGCGACGGCTACAGCGGCCCCGTTGGCCGAAATTCTTGACGATCTGCACCACGGGTATCCGGTATTTGCCCGCCGCATCCGTGACGAGACCGGTGCGCTGCGCCGATACGTCAACGTGTACGTTGACGGGGAGGACGTGCGACGGCTGGCGGGACTCTCGACCCCGGTTCCGCCCGGCGCCGAGGTGATGATCGTGCAATCGGTCGCTGGTGGGTAGCCAGCAGGTGAGGTGCTGACGTGGATGCTGTCGACGCGGCTCTTGCAGCGATCCGCGAGCCTGAGCGGGCCTGTCTGGAGCGTGTCATGGCCCTGGCCCGGGCGGTGGCTCCCGGCGCCGTGGCAGGGGTCAGCTACGGGAGAAGCGACTTACCCTGGTTTAGGCTGTGCAGGTAACCTCACCCCACCAGCAGGGAGCCGCACCTCCGATGACCACCTCGTCCGGCCGAACTAACCAGGCTGGCGGAAGACTGCGTTCCGCCGCCGACGCCCTGAGGACCCAGTTGTGGCCGCTACCCGTCTTCGCCGTAGTGGTGGCTATCGGATTGGGAATCTGGTTGCCCATGGTCGATGCCGCTGTTGGCGACAACCTGCCTGAGGGGGTATCCAATCTCCTGATCGGCGGCGGCCCCGATGCCGCGCGGGCCATCCTGGAGGCGACTGCTGGATCACTGATCACCGCTACCTCGTTGACGTTCTCCCTGACCGTGGTCACCCTGCAGTTGGCCAGCAGCCAATTTTCCCCCCGCCTCCTGCGAACCTTCACCGGCGATCGAGTGGTGCACGCCACGCTGGCCCTGTTCCTCGGCACCTTCGCCTACGCGCTGACGGTGCTGCGGACGGTTCGCTCGGAGTACGACGGTGAAGAACCATTTGTTCCTCACCTGGCGGTGACACTCGCCTTCCTCCTCGCGATTGGGAGCATCATTGGGCTGGTGTTCTTCCTGGCTCACCTGGCCCGGGAAATTCGGGCTGAAACCATCATGCGCAAGGTTCACAACGACACGGCGGACACCATCGAGCGGGCCTACCCGGACCGAGGCGGATCCACCAGCCCGGTGCTACCAGAGGCTCCCGATTCCGCCGTGTTGATCGACGCATCTCGGTCCGGATTCCTGACCGGGATCGACGAGAAGCGACTCCTCGCCGCTGCGATCGAGCACCAGGCAATTGTGAGAGTTGACTCTCAGGTCGGGTCTTCACTTGTCAGGGGAATTCCCGCTGCCGTCGGCTGGGTGCGCAGCGGCGGGCCGAGCATGGCTCAAGAGTCGTTGGAACGATTCCGGAAGGACATCGCAGCCACCTTCACCATCGGATTCGAGCGAACTGCGGTGCAGGATGTCGCCTTCGGATTCCGGCAACTCATCGACGTCGCGGCCAAGGCCTTGTCCCCGGGCATCAATGATCCGACAACTGCCATCCACGTGCTCGGCCACACGTCGGCCCTGTTGTGCGATCTCGCGCAACGCGACCTTGGAGCGCGGATACTGCGCGACGACGACGGCCAGGTCCGGGTGATTCTTCACCGACCGGACTTTGCCGCGCTCCTGAACATCACCCTTGACCAGCCGGTCCTTTATGGGAGTTCCGACCCGGCAGTGATTGATCGGGTTCTTAGTCTGCTGCAGGAGGTTGCGTGGCACGCCGCTGAGGAGGATCAGGCCGCCATCCGGGAGCAGCTGCACCGGGTCACGGCCGCAATCCGGCAGGGGTCCCATCCACCGGCGATACTTGGGCACCTCGACCAGCGGGCTGGGGATGTCGAGTGCGCCCTCAGTGGCGTGTGGGCGCCGAGGGCACCTGTAGCTGGCGACCACGCGCCGCCGGGGTTAACCAGGGTCTAGAACCCGCCGCCTCCGCCGTCAACAGCCATGTTGTTGAACCTCGAGTAATGGCCCTGGAACCCGACGACGATGGTCTTCGTGGGGCCGTTACGGTGTTTTGCCACGATCACGTCGGCTTCTCCGGCGCGCGGGGATTCCTTATCGTAGACGTCGTCGCGGTGCAGCAGAATCACCATGTCGGCGTCCTGCTCGATCGAACCACTCTCACGGAGGTCGGACACCATTGGGCGTTTGTCGGTGCGCTGCTCGGAACCACGGTTGAGCTGTGAGAGAGCCACCACTGGCACGTTGAGCTCTTTCGCCAGTAGCTTCAGCGCACGGGAGAATTCGGAGACCTCCTGCTGGCGCGACTCGACGCGCTTGCCCGAGGACATCAGCTGCAGGTAATCCAGGACCACCAGCTTGAGGTCGTGGCGTTGCTTCAACCTCCGGCACTTGGCCCTGATCTCCATCAGTGACATGTTGGGGCTGTCATCGATGAACAGGGGCGCGTCATTCATCCGACCCATAGTGGTGGCAATCTTGCCCCACTGCTCGTCCTTGATGGTGCCCTTCCGCAGATCCTGCAGCCCAATCGTCGCCTCGGCGGACAGCAGGCGCATCGCAATCTCGTTGCGGCCCATTTCCAGGGAGAAAAACACGGTGGTCAGGTTGTGCTTGATCGCTGCCGACCGGGCCCAGTCCAGGGCGAAGGTCGACTTGCCCATCGCTGGTCGTGCCGCGACAACGATCATCTGCCCGCCGTGCAGGCCCTGGGTCAGTTCGTCGAGTTCAAAGAACCCGGTGGGCACACCAGACATGCCCTCCCCCCGATGACCAGCCGATTCGATCTCGTCGACGGTGCTCTCAATAATGTCCTTCAACGCGACGTAGTCCTCGGCGCTGCGTCGCTCGGCGACCGCATACACCTCGGCCTGGGCGGCGTTGACGATGTCATCCACTTCACCATCGTTGGAGTAGCCCAGTTGGACGATCTTCGTGCCGGCATTCACGAGACGGCGCAGCACCGCCCGCTCGCGGACAATCTCCGCGTAGAAACCGGCGTTTGCAGCAGTGGGCACGGACTGGATCAGGGTGTGAAGGTAGGCCGGACCTCCGATCCGCGAAATTTCTCCCCGTTTGGTGAGTTCATCGGACACGGTGACGGCGTCGGCAGGTTCTCCGCGGCCATAGAGGTCGATGACGGCCTCGTAGATGCTCTCATGGGCGGGACGGTAGAAGTCCACGCCCCGCAACACCTCGACGCAGTCGGCGATGGCATCCTTGGAGAGCATCATTCCGCCGAGCACTGACTGTTCGGCAACCAGATCCTGCGGCGGGGTTCGGGTGAACTCCGGGGACCGGGTGTCCTCCTTTGAATCTGCGTGCGTGAGGGACACCGCTGCACTCTCTCTTCCAGTTACCTACCCCGGGAACCAGCTCCGACGGATCGTCGTGGTTGGTCGTATCCGGCCTGATAACTGAGGTCTATCACCCGGCACTGACAGTTTTAGCGTCTGGGATACTCCGCCACGGTAGTGCCGAAGCTGCATCTTGCCAAGCGCGTAATCCACAGGCCCTGTGGATTGGCTGTGGATAACGCGGCGTGTCTTGTGCACAGGATGGGGACAACGATGTGGATAACGGAATACTTATCCAGCTACTACCGCTCTGACCTGCGGATATACCCTAAAGGACCTGTGGAGTAAATGTTTCCGCTACCTAACGTTCATGCTTTACTTGCGTGTTGACAGATGCTCTTTGAGGGCCTACGGAACGAGTTATTCACCTGCTATCCACAGCCATGGCGCCCAATCCGTGACGCATCGCGCATGCCCTTGGGCCCTCCGACCGGCCTATATACCGACGACTGCACCCTCATCTGCCCCTCCGGCCGATGTATGCGCGAACAGGAATGTTCGGTTGTCTCTGTCTTCGCTCGGCCGGAGGACAATCCCGGCGTGACGTAGGCGGTGAGATACTTGTGGCCAACCAGACCCGTGGCATCCGACGACGAACCGAGGGGAGCGAATGGACCTGCAACTTCTTGCCGTGGGAGTGCTGTCCGGCGTGCTATTGGCAGGCGGCGCGGTCAGTTATATCTCTCGCCGGGACCGGGGATCACTAGACGGCGCCCCAATGGCCCCGCTGGCTCCGCCGGTCCCGGACGCAGCGCAGCCAGTTCGGCCCACGCCGTCAGTGCCACCTTCGGCTCGACTATCACTGCAAGCCACCACCGGGCCCTCGCCAGCTTCTGCAACGACGCCCGCACCGGCCGGCGCCGCCCAGGGCGCTCCCGCGCCGCCCCCAGAGCGCCCGCACCCACCGCCGACGCAGGAGGGCGCCGACGCCCTGAGGGAGGCTCTCCGCGCCAATCAGCTTGCGATGCGGGATCCGCATCAGAGCACACTGGACCGCGTCCAGGCGCTGATGACCAGCCCGGGGTTCGCACTCCACGTGGCGGACCAGGCGGACCGACCGGCCCAGACGACGAACTAGGAAAAGCCCCCGGACAGCAAAAGGGACCCCCGCACTGAGCGGGAGTCCCCTGAGCCGTGCTCGAAACGAGCGTCGAAACTAGTTGGCGACGACGTTCAGGTCGATTACTGCTGAGACGTCGTCGTGCAGACGGACGTTCGCTTGGTAGGTGCCGACCGACTTGATGTGGGCGGGCAGTTCTACCTTGCGCTTGTCGATGGTGCCAAGGCCGGCGGCCTCGACGGCCTTCGCCACGTCTTCAGCCTTGACGGTGCCGAATAGGCGTCCGGACTCGCCAGCCTTGACGGTCAACTGGACCGGCTTGGCGGAGAGAGCAGCTGCCTGCTTCTGGGCGTCCTCGAGCGTTGAGTGCTCGCGTGCGACGCGGGCAGCCTTGATCGACTCGACCTGCTTCTCGCCGCCCTTGGTCCAGGTGAGGGCGAAACCGCGGGGAAGAAGGAAGTTACGTGCGTAACCGTTCTTGACCTCGACAATGTCGCCTGCAGCACCAAGACCGGTTACTTCATGGGTCAGAATGAGCTTTGCCATTAGGTTGGGTTCCTTTCCTTAACCGCGGCCTGCGCCGGAGTACGGCAGGAGGGCAACTTCACGGGCATTCTTGATTGCCTGCGCAATTTTGCGCTGCTCCTGCACGGTGACACCGGTGACGCGGCGGGCACGGATCTTTCCGCGGTCGGAAATGAACTTACGCAGCAACGCTACGTCCTTGTAGTCGATGACTGTGACGTCAGCGGCCTTCAGGGGATTGGACTTTGGTTTGGGCTTACGAAGTTCAGCCTTAGCCATCGTGGTGCTCCTTATGTCTGGTGGAGCCCGCAGAACGATTCTGCGGGATGGGAACTACTTGACGGGTTGCCGCTACCGAAAGCGGAGCGGTCCTGCCGATAAAGAAGGGTTAGAAGGGAGGCTCGGACGAGTCCGGGCCGTTGCCCCAGCCGGAGGAATTACCCCCGGAGGAGTTGCCTCCTGCGGGTGCACCCCACGGATCGTCAGCCGGCTGCTGCGCCTGCTGACCACCCTGCTGGCCGCCACCCCAACCTGAGTTGGAGTTGTTTCCGCCACTACTGTTGCCGCCACTGTTGCCGCCGAAACCACCACCGCCGCCACCGCCTGAGCGCTGGGTGCGAGTGACCTTGGCTGACGCGTAGCGCAGGGATGGACCGATCTCGTCCACCTCAAGTTCCATGACGGTGCGCTTTTCGCCTTCTTTGGTGTCGTACGAGCGTGACTTGAGACGACCCTGAGCGACGACGCGGGTTCCCTTGGTCAGGGTTTCCGCAACGTTCTCTGCCGCTTCACGCCATACCGACGCGCGAAGGAACAGCGTTTCGCCGTCCTTCCACTCGTTGGACTGGCGGTCGAAGGTCCGCGGCGTCGACGCAATGGTGAAATTAGCCACGGCCGAGCCTGACGGGGTGAAACGAAGTTCGGGATCGCTGGTGAGATTACCGACGACCGTAATGAGAGTCTCGCCTGCCATGGTGCCTCCTACTGTCACAGCCCACCGTGGTGGGCCTGGTCCTAAACTGTGAAGCCAAGCCGAAACTATTCGGCGGTGACCTTCTGCTCCTCGGGACGGATGATCTTGGTACGCATGATCGTCTCGTTGAGGCTCAGCTGGCGGTCAAGTTCGGCAGCGATCGCCGGAGTTGCGGTGAAGTTGACTACAGCGTAGAAACCTTCAGCCTTCTTCTTGATTTCGTAGGCCAGGCGACGACGTCCCCACAGGTCTACCTTGTCGACGGTGCCGCCGCCATTGCGGACGACATTCAGGAACTTGTCGAGCGAAGGCTCAACGGTACGTTCCTCGACATCGGGGTCGATGATTACCATCAATTCATATGCACGCATTTGTGAACCCACCTCCTCTGGGCTAAACGGTCACGGTCTTTCCGTAACAGGAGGTTCTGTTTGCGTTGGCCTGCCTGACGCCTGGTTCCCCTTCCGGGCACCGGCGTCAGCACAGCCTTAGCAATAATACCGGAGATTCGGGGTCCGGCCGAACCGTGTGGATAACTCGCTATGCGGGGGACGTGAAGAACAGTTCAGCAACACGAGCCAGCCGGTGGGGGTCCTCGATTCCGCACAGTTCACGAGCGGAGTGCATAGAGAGCAGGGGCGTTCCGACGTCGATGGTCCTGATTCCGAGCCGGGTGGCGGTCAGCGGACCGATGGTCGACCCGCACGGCATCACGTTGCTGGAGACGAACTCCTGGTACGGCACCTGCGCTTCACCGCACAATCGTGCCCAGTACGCGGCACCTGGCGCGTCGGTGGTGTACCGCTGGTTGGCGTTGATCTTCAGGAGCGGACCGCCGCCGAGGATGGGGCGGTTCACCGGGTCGTGGCGTTCGGCGTAGTTGGGGTGCACCGCATGGCCCGCGTCGGCTGACACGCAGAACGAGCCGGCCAACGCCCTCCGACGTTCTTCGGCACCTGCGCCCAGCCCACCCGAGATCCGGTGCAGTACGTCTTCGAGGAACGGTCCGCTGGCCCCGGACCGGGAAGCGCTGCCGACCTCCTCATGGTCAAAGGCGGCCAGCACGGCGATCGGCCCATCTGCAGCCGCCGCGGTTCCAGCGGCGATCAGAGCAGCCAGTCCGGCGTGCACCGAGGACAGGTTATCGAGTCGGCCGGCCGCAAAGAAGGCACCGTCGGCGCCAAAAACCTGACCCTGCTGAGTGTCCGCGACGACCACGTCGTACCCACCGACGTCGGCCGCAGCAACGCCTGCCGAATCCGCCAACAGTTCCAGGAGGTCGGCATCACGCGGATCGCCAACCCCCCAGACAGGATTCATGTGCTGCTGCTTGTCCAGCGCCAGCCCGTCGTTGACTGCGCGGTCCAGATGAATGGCGAGCTGAGGGAACCGCAGGAGGGGCGCCGTCGACACCAGGTGCTCGACGCCGTCGTAGGTCACCAGCCGGCCAGCGAGCGCCAGTTCACGGTCCAGCCAGGAGTTGAGCAGCGGCCCACCATAGATTTCGACGCCGGCCTGCAGCCAGCCGTGCCGCCCGGTCGTCGGCTTGGGCTTGAGTTTGAATCCCGGCGAATCGGTATGCGCACCCAGGATGTGGAAACCCGTGATGGGGGTGGCGTTGGTGGGAGTCACCCAGGCTATCAAAGCGCCGTCACGAACCACGAGGAACTTGCCCGCCTCCGCGATCCACGCGTCGGTTTCGTGTAGCCGGACAAAACCGGCGGCCTCCAGCCGGGCGGCGCCCTCGGCCGCGGCGTGGAAACTGGAGGGTGAAGCGCCGATGTAGGCGCCGAGATCGGTGATGTGCTGGAGGGCGGTCATGGAAGTGAGCCTACCAACCTCAGTAATCCTGCCCCTGGCTGGGCACCACCAGACCCGATTCGTAGGCGTAGACCACTGCCTGCACCCGGTCCCGGAGGTGTAGCTTGGTGAAGATCCGCCGCACATGGGTCTTCACTGTGGCCTCGGAGAGGAAGAATTTGTGCGCCAGTTCGGCGTTGGAGAGTCCCTCGGCGATGGCTCCCAGCACCTCCAGTTCCCGGGGAGTCAGGTCATCCAACAGGGGGTCGGGCGGTGGTGGAGCCGCCTGGGGTCGCAGCGCCCGAACATAGGTTTCCAGCAGACGGCGGGTCACCCGCGGCGCCACCACGGCGTCCCCACTAGCGACCACCCGTACCGCGTGGACCAGCTCATCCGGGCCGACATCCTTGAGGAGAAAGGCCGAGGCGCCGGCCTGAAGACCCGCGAAGGCATACTCGTCAATATCGAAAGTGGTCAGGATGATGATGCGGGAACAGGAGCCCGACGCGGTGATCAGCCGGGTCGCTTCGATCCCGTCCATAATCGGCATCCTGACGTCCATCAACACGACGTCGGGGGTGAGAGCGGCAGCGAGCCGTACCCCCTCGGCGCCGTTGGACGCTTCGCCGACAATCTCGACGCCGTCCTCGCCCTCAAGGATGAGCCGGAACCCCATCCGCAGCAGAGGCTGGTCGTCGACGAGGAGGATTCTGATCGGCGCGCTGTCGGCGAGCTCATCTAGTGGCGACTCCTCGGAGGTTGTTCCCTCAGACGTTGCGCACATTGGGCGTTCCCCTCTCGCTAGCTTGTTGGTCCTCGGGGATCATCAGGCGTGCATCAACAACCCACCCGCCGTCGGGTCCCGGCCCACAGGCAACAGTCCCGGCGTAGATGGAGGCCCGCTGCTGCATTCCGGCAATCCCCTGCCCCGACCCAACCGAGGCCACCGGGCCCATACTGCCGCGGCCGTCGTCGGACACCCGGACTGTGACCAGAGCGCCAGTACGCGCGATCGCCACATCGACGGTGGTCACGCTTTTACCGTAGCGCAGCACGTTGGTCAGGGATTCCTGGATGATGCGGTACATGGTTAGCTGGAAGGCCGGGTTATCGGGCAAGCCCGGACCTGAGAGCCCCAACCGGATGGGCAAACCTGCCACCCGGAATCCGTCAAGAAGGGTCGATAGTGATCCGACCGCCGGTAGGGGCTCACGGGGCGCAGCGTCGGGGCTCCTGCCCAGCACCCCGAGCACCCGGCGCATATCGGCGAGGGCCGTCCGTCCGCTGGCCGAGAGTTCGTCAAGCACCTCCCGGGCGCGCTCCTGATCCCGCTTCATCACGACGGCGGCCCCATCGGAGAGCGCGATCATCACGGACAGGGAGTGCGCGACGACGTCGTGCATCTCCCGGGCGATCCTGTTGCGTTCAGTCGCGGACGCCAGTTCGGCGTTGCGGATGGCCCAGTCGCGGAGCGCCGTCTCATGCTGTCGGTCACGACGGGTCGTGACTCCGAACCCGATCGCGAGGAAGTACCACATCAAAACGAAACCCATCACGATCCAGATGAGATACGGAGCCTCGTCGACGAACAGTGCATCAACGAACCACAGGGGCGCAATCGAAAACAGCGCCGCTCCGGCCAGGGCCCAGAGTGCAATGCGGAACGGATGCCGCACGGCCACTGCGTACAGTGCAAACCACACGCCGATTCCCACGCTGGCCTGACCCTCCGAGGTGAAGAGGCTCATCCACTCAAGCCCCACCAGCACACCCAGGACGGTCAACGGGCGGTCCCGGCGCCAGAAGAGGACCACGCCCGCCGTGAGCACGGGAATCAGGGCCACCCACTGATCGGACGTGACGGTGGCGGTAATCGCTTGCGGCAGGCTGGTGGCGAGGTAGATCAGGATCACCAGGGCGTCGGTCACCCGTGGATGGCCCCGGAAATAGCGGCGGAACGGGCCGAGTCGTTTCGCGTTGAGCTCGGTGAAGGAGACGGCGGCCGTTCGCTCCGCCGCCCCCTCCACCAAGGCTTTTTCACTCATTGAGTGAGCTTATCGGTCAGTTGTTGACCGGCTGGTTACACGTCCCGCTTCTTGGTAACCAGCAGGGACAGCACCAGCAGCACCAGGGCCCAGGCGCCGAGCACCAGGGCACCCTGCCACTGGTCGAGTGCACCGTCGGCAATGGTGATGGCCACCATCTGTTCACCGGCGCTGCTGGGCAGGAAGCGGGCGGCGTCGGGGACCCAGTCGGCGATACCCGCCAGCAGGGTGGCAACGAGGATCGGGAAGATCAGGAGCAAGCCGATCGTGGTGACCACGCCGCCGGCCGTGTTGCGGAGCAGGGTTCCAATCGACATGGCGATCACGGCCATCAGCGCGAGCACCGAACCGGTGTTGATGATGTGCATCAGCACACCCTCGTCACCCAGCCCGAACTCAAGTTCTGACGGAGCCAGGATTGGCTGCGCGATGAGGTAGCTGATCAGCGCGGAGGCGGAGCCAACGACGAACGCCACGACGGCGAATACCGACTGCTTGGCGAGGAGGGCAGGGATACGTTTTGGTACTGCCACCATTGTGGAGCGAATCATTCCCGTACCCCACTCGGAGGCGATCAGGACAACCCCAAGCGAGCCAATCAGGAGCTGGCCGAAGATCAGCCCGGAGCCCGGAATTGTATTGGTGATTGACGCGGCGTCCGGAGCCCCCTGCACCTGGGCAGCCGTCTCAGGGTCGCCCTGGAAATCCAGGAGCACGGTTGTCTGCCAAGCGAAAAGCGCTGCCAGACCAATCATCACCACCACAGTGATGGACAGCATGATGACTGTCGATGGGACGGTGACTAACTTGATCCATTCTGACTTCAGGGTTCGCATGAAGTTCACGCCACTACCCTCGGTTTCGCGGCGAGGGGGCACTGTGACTGCTGTCTGAGACATGGCTATTTTCCTTCCCCGACGCCGGCGGCCTGAGCTGTCTGCGGGAGGTCATGCGAGTGGTACTCGACTGAGTCGTTGGTGAGCTGCATGTACGCCTCTTCGAGGGACGCCTGCAAGGGTGTTAGTTCGTACACAAGTACCCGGTTGTCGAGCGCGGTGCGAGCGATCCGGTGGGAATCCGCCCCGGTGACCTCGAGCAGTTCGGGTTCCAGCTGCTTCAATGTCACGCCGTCGCCGGCGAGCGCGCGGATCAGTTCACCCGGGTTGTCGGTGCGGACCCTGGTGCGGGTCTGCCCCTGACCGGAGAGGATCTGCTCGATGGGTGCGTCAGCGATGATCCGCCCGCGGCCAATCACAATCAGGTGGTCGGCCGTCAGCGCCATTTCCGACATCAGGTGGGATGACAAGAACACCGTGCGACCCTCGGTGGCGAGCCCCTTGGCAAGGTGGCGTACCCACTGGACACCCTCCGGGTCCAGTCCGTTGACCGGCTCGTCGAGGATCACCGTGTGGGGGTCACCCAACAGAGCGCAGGCAATGCCGAGGCGTTGGCCCATACCGAGGGAGAACCCACCGACCCGTTTCTTGGCGACGGGGCCCAGCCCGGTCATTTCGATGACTTCCCTGACCCGGCTATTGGGAATCCCGTGGGTTGCCGCCATGGCGCGCAGGTGGCTGTAGGCGGTGCGCTTGGTGTGAACGGCTTTTGCGTCCAGCAGGGCGCCCACCTCGCGGAGCGGGGCACGGTGTTCGGCGTAGCGCCGACCGTTGACGGTCACGCTGCCGGCCGATGGATTGTCCAGTCCGACGATCATCCGCATGGTCGTCGACTTCCCGGCACCGTTGGGGCCGAGGAAGCCGGTGACCTTGCCGGGGTGAACAGTGAATGACACATGATCCACTGCTGTCTTGGAGCCATAGCGCTTCGCCAGGCCGTGTGCCTCAATCATGGCTGTGTCCTCTAGGTTGCTTGGTGCCCGTTGCCGGGCCTTCCTCTACCCTACGGATTGCCGTCTGCCCGGTCGCCGCTCCTTGGGATGATGTTTGCCCTCTTCCGAATCCACCTTTTGGATGAGGGGTCAGCCAAAATCGGCCGCTCACGCGGTGTTGCGGCGCAAGGTGAACGAGGCAAGGGTCAGCACCGCGAGCACGATCAGGGCAAGGGACAGCACGTCATTCCACATGGCCTGCGTGGCGTCGGTGTGTGCAGCGATTTCCAACAGCGCGTCCACCGAAAAGGTCAGTGGAAGCACGTTGGAGACCGCCTCAAGCACCTCGTTCATCCGGTCTCGGGCCACGAATAACCCGCACAGCAGGATCTGGGGGACGACTACCACGGGCATGAATTGCACTGCCTGGAACTCGGTGCGGGCAAACGCCGAGCACAGTAGCCCCAGGGCAACGCCGAGCACCGCGTTCACCACGGCCACCAGCACCACGAGGGCGGGGCTGCCCTTTACGTCCAGGTTGAAGAGCCAGTAGGCCACCCCGGTGGCGACCATCGCCTGCAGCGCTGCCATCAGTGAGAAGGCGAGGGCGTAGCCAAAGAGCAGGTCCGCCTTATGCATCGGGGTGGTGAGCAGCCGTTCGAGGGTTCCCGACGTGCGTTCCCTGAGCATGGTGATGGAGGTGACCAGGAACATGACGACGAAGGGGAAGATGGCCAGCATCATCAGGCCAACCCGGTCGAACGTCCGGGGCGCTCCCGCGGGAAGCGTCTCGTTCTGGAACAGGAAATACACCAGGGCGAGCAGGAGGCCGGGTACCACCAGGATGAGCGCGATACTGCGCGGGTCGTGGCGCAACTGACGGAGCACTCTCTGCGCGGTGGCGAGCAGGCTCCGGGGCTTCACGCTGCGCCTCCTAGGGTGGGGTCGGTTTCGGTTTCGCGGATGAGCCGGAGGAAAGCGGCCTCGAGGTTGTCGGTGTCCGCCCGCCGTCGAAGGTCATCGGGGGTGAGGTGCGCGAGCAGGTGGCCGCCGCGGAGCAGGCTGAGGAAGTCGCACCGCGCGGCTTCCTCCATCGAGTGGCTCGAGACCAGCAGGGTGGTCCCGTTCGCGGCCAGGGCCGCGAAGCGCTGCCACAGCTCTACCCTCAGCACCGGGTCCAGGCCCACGGTCGGTTCGTCGAGGATGAGCAGCCGCGGGGCGGCCACGAGGGCGCAGGCCAGGGAGACGCGACTGAACTGTCCACCGGAGAGGCCTGACGCCTTCCGCCGGGCAAGATCGGACAGCCCGACGGCGGTGAGTGCCTCCGCGGTATCCGACCGGCTCCTGCCATGCATGGCGCCGAAGTAGCTCACATTCGCTTCAACCGTGAGGTCAGCGTACACACTGGGACTCTGGGTCATGTAGCCGACCTCGCGGCGAAGGGCCGGGTCGCCGGCCGGCCGATCCAGCACCGACACGGTACCAAAGGTGATGCGCTGGACACCGACGATGGTCCGCATAAGCGTGGTCTTTCCGCTGCCCGAGGGCCCGAGCAGTCCGGTGATCCGACCCGCGGGAACGCTGAAGTTGACGTTTCTGAGGACGTCCCGTTTGGCGCGCGTCACTGTTAATGCTGAAATCTCGACCGCGCTGCGCGGATCGGTTTGGTGCGGTGCCATGGCGGCTCCTGACCTTCATCTGGCCCGAAACAGCTCTCTACCGGGAGCTGATTGACTCAAACTTTCTGATACACAGCGGCACGAAAATCAGCAACATGAGCACAATACCAATGAAGATGGTGATGAACGGGTTCTGCAAGGTCCATGCCGTGGGTTCCGGGAAATCCGGGTTGGTGTTGCCGAACAGTTGCCGTGCCGACTCCACCAGGGCGGAGACCGGATTCCACTCGGCAATGTTCTTGAGCACCTCAGGCAGGGTGTGGATGGGAACGAACGCATTAGAGATGAAGGTCAGCGGGAACAGGATCATGAAGGACGCGTTGTTGATGACCTCTGGGCTTCGCACGCTCATGCCCAGCAGTGCCATCACCCAACTGAAGGAGTAGCTGAAGAGAAGCAGGATTGCCACACCGCCGAGGAAACCCCAGATCGACGTGGTGACCCTCCACCCGACGATCCAGCCGGTACCCATCATGATCAGCATCGAAATGCTGTTGATGACCAGGTCACCGTTGGTGCGGCCTATTAGCACTGCTGCGGGGCTCATGGGCAGCGTGCGGAACCGGTCAATGATGCCGTCCTTGAGGTCCTGTGCCATGGCGGCGCCGGAGAACGTTGACCCGAAGATGACCGTCTGGGCAAAAATACCCGCCATCAGGAAGTTGGTGTAGTCGGAGACGTTCATTGCTCCGCCGTAGACCTGGCTGAATAGCAACACGAACATGATTGGCTGCAGGATGGTGAAAACCAGGATCTCCGGGACGCGTTTGATCTTGATCAGGTTCCGGCGGGTGGCAATCCATCCGTCGGAAAGTAGCTGACCCGCTGGGGTGCCGGTGCTCTGGTAGGTCTGTTTGGTGAGGACACTCATGTGGCTTTCTCCATTTCGGCTGCATCGGCGTCCTGCCCTTGTTCGGCCGCGTGGCCGGTGAGCTTGAGGAAGACGTCGTCGAGGGTTGGGCGACGCATCCCGGCGTCGTGCAGGCCGACACCTGCTTGACCGAGGTCTGCGAGCACGTACTGCAGGGCGCGCGGACCGTCGGTGACGGCTACCTCGACGCTGCGACGGTCGCCGGACACCCGGGCTTCTCCCTCACCGTGGCGGGTAAGGATCTCACTGGCAGTGCCGGCGTCGGCCTCGTCAATGAGCGCAACGACCACACGGTGTCCGCCGATCTGCGCTTTCAACTGATCGGAGGTGCCCTCGGCGATCACTTTACCGCCGTCGATCACTGCGATGTCGTCGGCGAGGTGATCGGCCTCTTCGAGGTACTGGGTGGTGAGCAACAGGGTGGTGCCGTCATTGACCAGGTTCTTGATGATCTGCCACAGGGCCAGCCGGCTCCGTGGGTCAAGGCCCGTGGTGGGTTCGTCGAGGAACAGGATCTTTGGGTTGATGACCAGAGCGCCGGCCAGGTCGATCCGGCGGCGCATGCCACCGGAGAAACCCTTCACCGGGCGGTTGCCAGCCTCGGTGAGCTCGAACTGGTCGATCAGCTCCTGTGCACGACGCCTCGCCGTCTTGGCACCCAGGTGGTACAGCCGACCAACCATTTCCAGGTTCTCGAATCCGGTGAGGTTCTCATCGACCGCCGCGTATTGTCCCGACGCCCCGATAATGCGTCGAACAGCCCTGGGATTCGCGAGAACATCGATGCCATCGACGACTGCGGTTCCTTCGGTGGGCTGGATCAGCGTCGTCAAGACCTTCGCAACGGTGGTCTTGCCCGCACCGTTGGGACCGAGCAGCGCCTTGACTGTGCCCTGGGGCACCAGCAAGTCCAGACCGTCCAACGCGTGAACGGGGCCGCTCTTCGATTTGTAGATCTTTTTCAGACCTCGGGCCTCAATAATTGTCATGCGACCAAGCTTAAGGTTCAGCGCCACCTGCAGGTAGTAATTCAGGACAGCTTTTGTCCTCATGCAAATCGGGGCAGACAACCCCTATGCCGCCTGTTCAGGACACCGGGGTTCCCGGCCGATTCACTCCGGTGCGGCGCTCGGCAGCGGCCGGTGCCACCAGGAACGAGGCGAGCACTGCCACCCCCACGACGAGCAGCGCATTGCGAATGCCCACGATGTCCCCGAGGAAGCCGAGCAGGGGTGGGCCGGCGAGGAAGGCCAGGTAGCCGATAGTGGAAACCACCGATACCCGGGCGGCCGCGTGCCGTGGCTCGTCCGCCGCTGCGGACATGCCCATCGGGAAGCCCAGTGCTGCGCCGGCTCCCCACAGCACGGCGCCGATTCCGGCGAGTGGAACGGTTGGTGCGAACACGAAGAGGAGCAGACCGACCAGCGACGACCCCAGGCTGATTTGCAGGACCCTCACCCGGCCGAAACGGTCAATCACTGAACCGCCGAGAAACCTGGCCAAAGTCATTGCGCCGACAAACACGCCGAACATCACCGCGCCAATTTCTTCCTTCGCATCGAGGCCGTCGACGGTGGCCGTCGCAACCCAATCGTTGGCGGCCCCTTCTGTGAGCGCTGCGCCCAGCACGACCAACCCAATGAGGAGCGTGCGCGGCTCCAGCCAGGCGGCGAACCGGCCGGGTTGGGGGCTGTCGGGGTGCGCGTCGGCGTGGGAGATTTCCGGCAGGAAATAGCGAGGCACCCATAGGGCCACCACCAACACCACTGCCGCCACTCCCAGCAGGTGATAGGACAGGTCGACGCCGAGTACCGACAGTCCGGCGCCAATCATCGCGCCGGCGAAGGCGCCCCCGCTGAACGCTGCGTGGAACTTCGGCATGATGGTGCGCCGCAGACGATGCTCGACGTCGGCGCCCTCAATGTTCTGTGCCACGTCCCAGAGGGCCACGCCGACCCCGAACAGGAACAGGCCAGCCGCGGAAAGGGGGATCGACGTCGTCGTCAATCCGGCGGCGATAGTCACGGCGGCGGCGGCCGACACCACGCCACCGATCCGGACCGTGTTGGCGACCCCTACCCGGCCGGAGACACTTCCCGCGAGGGGAAGCGCGAGTACTGATCCCGCCGCGGCGGCCAACAGAAGTGCGCCGGTCTGGCCGTCGCTGAGGCCGAGCGTTGACGATGCCGCCGGGATCCGGGCTGCCCAGCTGGCGAAGACCAGACCGTTGAGCCCAAAGACGGCGAACGTCGCCCACATTGCCGGAGACACATTAGTTTGCACCAGTAAACCGTATGCGCAATCGCCGCGGACGGTCTACCGCCGCGAACGTAGGGTCAGACACATGGCGGGCCGGTGATGTTCAGCGATCTCGCTGGACCCGGCCCTCATTCCAGACCGGCTCCCCGGTTTCGTACACCTTGCCGTCGGATCCGAAGACCATGAACCGGTCGAAGCTGCGGGCGAACCATCGGTCGTGGGTGACGGCCAGCACGGTGCCCTCGAAGGCGTCGATGGCCTTTTCCAGCGCCTCGGCCGAATGGAGGTCGAGGTTGTCGGTCGGCTCATCGAGCAGCAGCAGGGTGGCCCCAGACAGTTCCAGCAGCAAGATCTGCAGCCGCGCCTGCTGTCCGCCCGAGAGTGAGTCGTACAGTTGCTCCGCCTGCCCGGCCAGGCCGTAGCGGTCCAGCACGCCGGAGGCTGCCTCCCGCGGCAGCCCCGAGCGGTGGTCGTCACCGCGGTGCAGGACGTCCAGGAGGGTTCGCCCCAGCAGGTCGGGGCGCACATGGGTCTGCGCGAAGAATCCGGGTCTGATCCGGGCCCCGAGCTTGACCGTTCCCTCGTGGGGTACAGGCTGGATGCTGACTTCGGAGACCGGTTCGTGCTCCCGCTCCGGATCGGTGCCACCGCTGGCCAGAAGGCGCAGGAAATGGGACTTGCCCGAGCCGTTGGATCCAAGCACTCCCACCCGGTCGCCGAACCAGATCTCGGTGCTGAACGGCTTCATCAGTCCGGTGAGTTCAAGTTTCTGCGCGACGACGGCGCGCTTGGCCGTGCGCCCACCCTTGAGCCGCATGGTGACGTTCTGCTCGATCGGGATCGCCTCGGGTGGTCCCGCCTCGAGGAACTTGGCCAGCCGGGTCTGGGCCGCGTGATACCGGTTGGCCATGTCGGACCGGAAGGCTGCCTTGTTCTTGTACATGTTGACGAGCTCTTTGAGCTTGAGGTGCTCCTCGTCCCAGCGCCGGCGCAGTTCTTCAAATCTCAGGTTCCGGTCGGTGCGGGCCTGCAGATAGCTCTCAAAACCGCCGCCATGGATCCAGCTGGACGCGCCGAGCGCCCCCGGCTCCAGGGTGATGATGCGGGTGGCCGTGTTGGCCAGCAGTTCCCGGTCGTGGCTGACAAACAGCACTGACTTTTTGGATTCGTTCAGTTTCGCCTCGAGCCAGCGTTTGCCGGGCACGTCGAGGTAGTTGTCTGGTTCGTCAAGGAGGAGCAGCTCCTCCGGCCCGGAGAACAGCGCCTCCAGGACCAGCCGTTTCTGTTCGCCGCCGGACAACGACGACGACGCGCGGTACTGGGCCCGGGCGTAGGGCACCCCGAGTGCAGCCATGGTGACTTCGTCCCACGTGGTTTCCAGTTCGTATCCGCCGGCGTCCCCCCATTCGGTGATGGCGTGGGCGTAGCGCATCTGGGTAGGTTCGTCGTCGTTCTCCATCATGGCGAGCTCGGCGTCGTCGACCGCTGTGGCGGCCTTGGCGAGCGCTGGCGGTGCGGCGGAGACGAGGAGGTCCCGGACCGTCGTCTCGTCCCTTACCTGGCCGACGAACTGGCGCATGATGCCCATGTTGCCGGAGCGGGTGACCGCACCCTCATCGGCGGTGATGTCCCCGGCGATGATGCGCAGCAGGGTGGTCTTCCCGGTGCCGTTAGGGCCGATCAGGGCCGTCTTGTGACCGTCGCCGACCTTGAAGCTGACGGCGTTAAGCAGTTGCCGTCCGTCAGAGAGGAAGTAGTCGATGTTGGATACGTCTAGGTGGGCCACGGCTTAAGTCTGTCATCCGGGGGCAAACCCGCGTTCCAGCCCATCGAGCGGCCCGACCCGCCCCACGCCACCGCCACCGAATCGGATGGGAGCCGCATGCCGCCTATGGCAGGATGAACCGATGACCAGTGCTGCTGCCCCAGTCCGGCCACAACGAGTCCTCTTTTACGGGGTGACCGGGTCGGGAAAGTCCACCGCCGCCCGCCGGTACGCGACGGCGACGGGCCTCCCCGAAGTGTCCGCTGATGACCAGATCGGGTGGCTACCGGGGTGGGCCGAACGCGATCCAGAGGATCAGGCCCGGCTGGCCAGCAGCCTCACAGCCGGCGAGCGCTGGGTCCTCGACACCGCCTATGCCAAGTGGGCGGGCCAGGTGCTCCCCCGCGCCGAGCTGATCATCGCCCTGGACTACGCCCGGTGGGTCTCCTTGTTGCGGTTGGTCCGGCGCACGCTCCGTCGGGTGGTCCGCGGAGATGAGGTCTGCAACGGCAACCGGGAGTCGGCGCGCAGGACTGTTGCCCGTGACTCCATCCTGGTGTGGCACTTCAAAAGCTTCCCCCGGAAGCGGGCGCGGATCAGGAAGTTTATTGACGACGGCGACGTCCCGGTGCTGCGCTTCACCCGCCCCCGCGACCTGGAACGCTGGCTCCGAGAGGTCGAGAGCACCTCTGGCGCCCGCTCGCCAGGCTCACCCACCCCACCCCAGGATCCAGTCAGCAGATAGGACAGGTTTCACGGCGAAAACCGGTCATAAGTGTTGACTCATCCAGGGCCGGGCGGGGCGGGCCAAGGCTGTGCGAGGTGGGGCTGGGCGCAGGCCCTAGGAGGACACCTTCGCGGACTCGGGGAGCGAGTTCGCCTGCGCCACCCGGCCCAGCCACCCGAGGCTCGGCTTGGGATGCCGTTCAAAGGTCTCGGCGTCCCACCCGATCAGCCCGAAGGTTGGCTTGAAACTGCCCCACTCGTAGTTGTCCAGAGCGCTCCAGTGCAGGTAGCCGCGCACCTCGATCCCGTCGGCAATGGTCCGGGCGACGCCCTCCAGGGCGCCCCGCGTGTAATCGATCCGGCGGGCGTCATCACCGGTCGCGATGCCGTTCTCGGTGATATAGATGGGCACACCGTTGCGCCGCCACGAGTTGCGGATCCCGTACTCGATGGCCGACGGGTAGTATTCCCACCCGGTCAGGGTGCGTTCGGCGCCGTCATCAATCGGCAGCGGACCCTCAGCGCCGACCTTCGTCCGGGTGTAGGCCTGAACCCCCACCCAGTCGTCGCCGGCCGAGGCTTCCAGGAAGACGTGCTCGCGGGTGCGCCCATACTCCTCGGTGACGTCGTCGGCCCCGGTCTCCGCCTGGTAGGCCTGGGTGGCAACCGACCACCCAGCCTGCTTACCAGCGGCCCGGAGGATGTCCACTGCACGGCGGTGGGCAGCGACAAGGTTAGCCGTGACCTCCGGGTTGCCTGCCGGGAGGCCCACCGATGGGAAACCCTGCTCAGGGTCTGCGAGCACGGCCACCATGTTCGGCTCGTTGATGGTGCAGACCAGTTCAACACCGTCCAGCACGGGAAGCGTGTGCTCCACATAGCGGGCGAAACGTTCCACCGACCCCGAATCCTTCCACCCTCCGGCCCGGGCAAACCAGATCGGATTCGTAAAGTGGTGCAGGGTCACCATCGGCGTCAGACCGAGTTCGACGGCGGTGGCCACCATCCGGCGGTAATGGTCCAGCGCCGCCCGGGACACGAACCCCTCCTCGGGTTCGATCCGTGCCCATTCGATACTGAAGCGATAACACGTCAGACCGGCGTCGGCCAGCAGGGTCATATCCTCACGGTAACGGTGGTAGCTGTCCGCGGCGTCGCCGCTTGGAGCCTCGACCGGCGCGCCGGGAAGGTGGCCATGCTCGCGTTGCCACCAATCGGAGTTGACGTTGCCGCCTTCAATCTGGTGCGCCGCTGTGGACGCACCCCAAAGGAACCCATTCGGGAAGTTCATAGGTTTGCTACTTTCCGCCGGCGTCAGCCGGCTATTTAATGCCTGTCAGCGCGATGCCCTGCACGAAGTACTTCTGCAGCAGCACGAAAATCAGGAGGATGGGAAGGACGACGACGACGGCGCCCGCCATCATCAGCCCGTACTCGGCGGCGTTCTGGCCGACCGAATACAGGGCCAGGGCGACGGGGAGCGTGTAGCGGTCCTCGCTGGTGGCAACGACGAGCGGCCAGAGGAAGTTATTCCACGACGCCAGGAAAGTGAGGATGGTCAGGGTGGCCACCGCCGGCCCGCACAGGGGCATGATGACGCGGAGGAAGATCCTCCACTCGCTGGCCCCATCAATCCGTGCGGCCTCGATGAGCTCGTCGGGCAGGCTCAGCATGAACTGCCGCATCAGGAACACACCCAGCGGTGCGATCAGGAAGGGCAGGATCAGCCCGGGGTAGGAGTTCACCAGACCCAGGTTCGCGGTCAGCACGAAAAGCGGCACGAAGGTAACCACCCCCGGCACCATCAGGGTCCCCAGGACCAGGATGAAGAGAACCTTTTTGCCGGCGAACTCAAGTTTCGCCAGGGCGTAGCCCACCATTGAGGAGAAGATGATGTTCCCGGCGGTGACGAAAATGGCCACCACCAGGCTGTTGGCGAAGAACGTCGCGAAGTCCAGCCGCACGAACAGTTCGGTGTAGTTGTCCAGGGTGGGCTCGAGCGGCCAGAAATTCAACGGATACTGACGGATCTCGGCATTCGTCTTGAACGATCCGAGAATCATCCACACAAAAGGCAGGATCATCGCGATCATGCCGAGCGTCAGCACCAGATACAGCCACACCTTGGGTCGCTGCCGCAGGGGCGAACGGCGTGGCCTCGTCTGGGTAACCAGGTCGACCGGCGGAACGGTTGAAACTGCCATCTCAATCCTTCTTTCCGAGAAGCCGGAACTGGATCAGCGACAAGACGACGATCGCCAGGAACAACACGTAACTGGCCGCCGAAGCGTAGGAGTAATTGCCGAAACCGAACTGGTCGTAGGTGTACATGGCGGTGGATAAGGTCGCGTCGAGCGGCCCGCCGCTGGTCATCACATACGCCTCTTCGAAGAACTGCAGGTACCCGATACCTGTGATGACCGCAGCAAACAGGATCGGAGGACGCATTGCTGGAAGCGTGATGTTCCAGAACCGCTGGACGGCGTTAGCTCCGTCCACCATTGCAGCCTCATGATGCTCCCGCGGCACTCCCTGGAGACCGGCCAGGAAGATCACCATCAAGGTGCCAATGTTCCGCCATACTGCCATAGCGATCAGCGACGGCAACGCCCAGAATTCGTCCTCCAGCCAGTTCGGCCCGGCGATGCCGAATACGTCGAGGAACCCGTTCAACAGACCGTCAGGTTGCAGGATGAACCGCCAGACGATGGCGACAGCAACAATGCTCGTCACCACCGGGGCGTAGTAGCCCACCCTGAAGATAGTGCGGAACCGGGCGATCCCGCTGTTGAGGGCGAGCGCCACCAGCAATGCCAGGGCCATGGTCAGCGGAACCCCGACCAGCACAAACACCGCAGTGTTCACCAGTGATCGAACGAACCGGGGGTCATTGAACAGCCCGATGTAGTTCTCCAGCCCCACAAAGTTCACGCCGAAGGGGTTGCGGAGATCCCGGGTGGTGAGATCAGTGAAACTCATCGCCAACGAGGCCAGGATGGGACCCGCCATGAAGAGGATAAAGAGGATGAGGAAGGGGGCGGCGAAGCCCCAGGCTATGAGCGTCTGGCGGTTCTGGCGCGAGTGCGGTTTGCGTACTGGTTTAAGCTCTCGCGCCGGTGCGTCGCCGACCGTTGCCGATGGGGCGGAGACCACTGTTAGAGGCCTGTCCCGATGCTTTCGGCCTGGCTCTGGATAGCGGCCAGCGCCTCATCAACCGTGGTGTCGCCGCGGGTAACCTTTTCGAGTTCCTGGTCGATCACCGCCGAGACCTGTGCCCACGTGGGGATGGCTGGCGGGGCCTTCGAATCCTCCAGCTGGGCTGCGAAGACGCTCAGGTTCGGATCGTCGGCGAAGGTCGGATCCTCGTAGGCTGCCTGCACACTGGGAAGGGTCGTGGAAATACCGTACCACTCCAGCTGCGTCTCGGGTTCGCCGAGCCACCTCACGAACTTCCAGCTGGCATCCCGATTTTCGCTGTCGTTGAACACGGCCAGGTTGCCACCGCCGGTGAAGCTGGTCTGCGACTCGGCTCCAGGGACCATTGCAACGTCAAACTTGTCAGCAAATTCCTCCCCGCCCTGCTCTTCCAGGAGACCGACGTGGAACGGGCCGCTGAAGAACGAGCCCACCTCACCGGAGATGAACTTCTGCTCAATTTCGCCGGTCTCAAGCCGCACCGGATCGGAAATCCCGTCTTCGAAGAAGCTCGCGTAGTACTCGAAGGCCTTTTTCCACTCGGGGGTCTCGAAGGTGAATTCGGTGCCGTCCTCATTCATGATGTCGCCACCCTGCTGCCAGACAAACGGGGCCACGTACTGCCAGGAATCGAACCCGCCGGGCGGTAATGACACGCCAACCTCGGAACCTTCCGACTGGAGTCCCTCAGTGAAAGTCTTGAATTCGTCCCAGGTGGTGGGGGGTTCCACTCCCGCGGCCTCGGCCAGATCGGTCCGGTAGTACATGGCGCGGGTGTCCACGTACCAGGGGATACCGTAGGCGACGTCGTCGACCACTGCCGTGCCCCAGGAACCCTCGAAGAAGTCGCTCTCCTCGACCAGGCCCTCAGGGGTGGGCTCCAAGGCACCGGTTGCAGCGAATTCGCCCACCCAGGTGGTGCCAAGCATCGAAATATCGGGGGTTTCCCCGCCAGCAATAGAAGTGGCAATGCGGTCATGGGCGCTTTCCCACGGAACCGGGGTCACGTTGATGGTGACGTCGGGGTTCTCCTCCTCGAACTGGGTAGCCAGTTGGTCGAGCACTTCCCCTTCGTTGCCCATCGCCCAAATGGTGACTTCCCCAGCCGCGGGAGTGTCATCGATCGAGGCACCCGCCTCTGCGGCGGCCTCGCCGCCTTCTTCGCGGCCGCATCCTGTCAGTGCGAGCGCGCCGATAACGGCTACCGCGCTCCATGATCGCCATTGATTCATAGTGTTGCCTCCAGTGGATGGTGTGAAATGCTCCGCGGGAATCAGCGTTCGCCACCGGAGTTCGTTGCAAAGCTACCACAAAAACCTTACATGCGGAAGGTTTTTATTTTCCCTCATGCGATAGGTTTTTGTTCATGACTATCTCCCCCGACCGGAAACGCGGCAGTTACGCCAAAGGCCAGGCTAAGCGCCAGGAGATTCTCGATGCCGCACTGGTCGTCTTCGGGCGAAGCGGCTTTCACAGCGGATCCTTGCGGGAGATCGCCAAACGGGTAGCCCTGACACCCGCCGGGCTGATGCATCACTTCGCCAGCAAGGAGGAACTGTTCACCGAGGTCCTCCGGCAGCGGGACGAGCGGGTGAAGGAAGCGGCCGGCGATGTTGCCGAAGACACCCTCCTGCAGCAGATGCGGCGCGTGGTCTCCTACAACCAGACCACGCCCGGACTGACTTCGCTTTATACGGTGATAGCAGCCGAGGCCACCAATGGCGACCACCCGGCGCACGGATACTTCGCCGCCCGCTATGCCGATCGGGCAGAGCAGACGGCAAAAATCCTCGCCGACGCGCAACGCGACGGACTGGTGCGTGGTGACCTTGATGTCCACCACGCCTCCCGGCTCATCGCCGCAGTCATGGACGGGCTGCAGCAGCAGTGGCTCCTCGACGACACAGTGGATATGACCGGAGTCTTCGACGAGTTTGTTCGGGGTTACTTCCTGAACCCGGCACCCGTTGGGGCGGCGGGTTCAGGAAGAGACTAGTTCCCGCCCAGGTCGGTGCCGAACACCTGAGCTTCAACCAGCGGGCGGACTGCCTTTTCAAACCCGCGGTCCACGAAGTAGTCCTTCAGCTTGTCCTTCTTCTGCTCATTGAGGATGGCGCCCATAATCATCGACTGATCCAGGCTAAGGTACCGCTCGGCGGCGGTTCCGCTGCCAACCGCAACCGAGTCGTAGAACCCGCCGGGGCCATAGGCGCCCAGCTCATTCTTGATGCCGTCGAGGTTGTCCAGGACTGCCTCGCGGTCGTAGGGCAGCGCCAGGAACGCCGCGTGGGGCGTGACGACGCCGTCACCAAATTCGGGTGCGGGATTGGTAGCCTCCCGGCAGCCGTCGTACCCTTTGTCGACGTCAGTACTCTCGACGTCGCTCGCGTAACCGGTGCTGTTGATACCGATCTCCTCTACCCCATATTCCCGATAGGAGGCGAAGGGGTCGCTGGCCGGCGAAAATCCCCAGTACCCATAGTCGGCCTCGTCCATGCCGTGTTCGATATGCGACCGGACGGTAGCCTCGTGGTTCGGAGCCCAGGAGCGTTTACCCCAGTCGGCCTCCGGAACGAACAGGTCGGGCATCAGGGCCTCGAACATGCTGCCGCCCCAGGCCGGGACGAGCTTCATCCCCCGGTACTCGTACACGCCCTCGAAGACGCTCACCCCCAGGTATTCACGAGTTTCACCGGTTGGCTTCTGTTCCTGCCAGCCGAAGTCGCAGCCGCGGTCCGGCATGGTGCGGTAGGTGCCGTAGTAGGCGGACGGGGGAATCTGACCGTTGGCGATGCCCAAGTAGGTGGCAATGCGTGCCTCGCTCACCGACGTGTCGTACCAGTGGCAGGTGTAATACACGTCCGGGCCCTCATCGCCGTAGTTGTCGGCCACTGCACAGCCATTCCCCGGCGGAGCATCCCAGAACCCGCCGCGGTTGAGGCTCACTCCCTCCCGCGCGTTGAGGTCGTGGTACCACCCGAAGTCCATGCTGTCGTAGAGCGCGTCGGCCTGTTTGGCGAGGCGCGGTTCCGCCTCGGCCACCACCCTGAGCGCTGCTGCGAGCCAGCCGTTATCGACTGTGCTGAGGAACGGATGGACAACGTCGCCGCTGTCCGGCCAGATGGTGAGCTTGCTGCCATCCGTTGGCGAATACCAGTTGTAGTACATGCCGCTGGCCTCATGCACCTCGAGTGTCTCGAGAGTGTCGAGAGTAGTCGCTAGCCGGGCGCTAGCTTCTTTCCGATCAATGATCTTGAGGTCCCGGGCGGCAATGGTCGACCAGAGGTAGCCGCCGATGTTGGTCGGACTCGTGTATTCGCTGGGTGTGCTGAGGTCACCCTCGATGTTGTCAGCTGGCAGGCCTGTGGTCTCGTCGGTCATCGCCGCCAGCGAGGCCCAGGTGTCGACAGCGTACTGCGTCAGCGGGTCGGACTTCTTGCCGCCTGGTTCGGCGACCGC
This sequence comes from Arthrobacter glycogeni, assembly GCF_054510815.1. Taxonomy (NCBI): domain Bacteria; kingdom Bacillati; phylum Actinomycetota; class Actinomycetes; order Micrococcales; family Micrococcaceae; genus Arthrobacter; species Arthrobacter glycogeni. Next base: position 83,301 of record NZ_JBTNDV010000008.1, on the reverse strand, counting down.
CGCGGTCGGTGCAACGAGTGCAACGAGTGCAGCTGCCGCCCCGAGTGCGAGCGCTGTCCAACGTCGACCAGTCGGCCGTGAGCCCGGGACAGCTTGGAGGTTAGGCAACTTCATGGGAACTCCTTTGTTCGGATGAACTTCAGGGTTCCATAAAAACCTTACACACACAAGGTATTTAACCGATTCCCGCGATCGATTCCAGGTCGTTGAAGCTATACACGTGGATTCCTGCGAAACTTCCCGAGTCGAGGACCGTCCGGACCAGCGGAGCAGGGTCATACGACGACGGCGCCAACACGCTGCGCACCAGCGAGCCCCCTCCGGCGCCGCTCAGGGACCGCCGCGCGAACTTCAGCGACGGGCCCACCCCGATACGTGCGGCGAGGGAGATCAACCTGCTGCGGCGCACCGCGCCCGGCACTCCGGCCCAGACAGGCAGAGTGACACCTGCAGTTCGCAGCTCCGAAAGATAGGTATCGAGGACCGGTCCGGAGAAGCAGAGTTGGGTCACGGCCCAGGAACACAGGTCCTGCTTTTTCAGAAGCAGGTCAGTGAGCTCAGTGGCTGATGCGCCGGGCCTGCCCTCGGGGTAGGCGGCGGTTCCCAGCCTGAAGGAGCCGCCGCCCAGCGACGTGATGTCCTCCACCAGCGCCCCACTCCACGGATAGGGTCCAACTGCGGCGTCAGCATCCCCGGCGATCACGAAGATGTCGGAGACCCCGGCTGCCTGCAAACGTGCCAGGAAACCGGCGAGCTGCTCGCGGGACGTCAGGGAACGGGCCGCGAGGTGCGGCACGGCCCGGTACCCGAGGTCGGCCAGCCGCACCGCCAGATCGACGGTCTCCTCGGCCCCGTGCCGCGGCAAACACGTGATGGTAATGACCGCCGGCGCCGGCAGGTATTGCTGCAGCGCCTCGACAATACCCGCCTGGGGAACAATTTCGACCCGAAGCGGGATGGGCAGTAGAGGTTCAGCCATGGCTCAGCACTCGACGACGTTCAGCGCAAGCCCCCCTCGGGCCGTCTCCTTGTACTTGTCCATCATGTCCGCACCGGTGTCCCGCATGGTTTTGATGGCGACGTCGAGCGAGACGTGGTGTATTCCGTCGCCCCGGACGGCCATCCGGGCGGCGGTGATCGCCTTCATGGCGCCGACGGCGTTCCGTTCGATGCAGGGGATCTGCACCAGCCCGCCGACGGGGTCGCAGGTCAGTCCCAGATTGTGCTCGATCCCGATTTCGGCGGCGTTCTCCACCTGCTCGGGAGTCCCACCGAGTACCTCGGCGAGCGCCCCGGCTGCCATGGCGCACGCGGATCCCACCTCTCCCTGGCACCCGACCTCGGCGCCGGAAATCGACGCGTTCTGCTTGAACAATGCTCCAATGGCCGTGGCTGCGAGCAGGAAGCGGACGACGCCGTCGTCGTTGGCTCCCGGGACGAAGTCGACATAATATTTCAGGACTGCCGGGATGATCCCCGCAGCACCGTTGGTGGGTGCTGTGACCACGCGGCCCCCGGCGGCGTTTTCCTCGTTGACGGCCAGGGCGAAGAGGGTCACCCATTCCATTGTGCTCAGTTTGTCATGGGGGTCCTCGGCCTTCTGCTGCAAGCGGAGCTGGGTTGCTGCCCGACGTCGTACGCCCAACCCGCCCGGAAGAATTCCATCGGTGGTCGATCCGCGGTGGATGGTGTCCTGCATGACGTCCCAGATGTCGAGGAGGCCGGAGCGGACTTCGGCCTCGGTGCGCCAGGACAGCTCGTTGGCCATCACGATCTCCGAGAATGATTTACCATTTGCGGCACACACCTCCAGCAGCTGCTCCCCCGTGTTGAAGGGGTGCTGCACCGGCACGGTCGCCTCCGCGGCGGGGTCCGCGCCGATCTGGTCCTCATCCAGCACGAATCCGCCGCCCACGGAGAAATAGTCCCGGACCAGCAGCTCGCTGCCGTCGGCGCCGTAGGAATGGAACCGCATCCCGTTGGTGTGGAAGTCGAGCCGCTTCCGCCGGTGCATGATCAGGTCTACCTCAGGATCGAAGTCGATCTCCCGGCGACCGGCGAACCGCAGCCGGCGGGTCTGCGCCACATCATCGACGCGGGGACCGGCGGCCACCGGGTCGACCAGCTGCGGCCGCTCGCCTTCGAGCCCCAGGATGACCGCCTTGATGGTGCCGTGCCCGTGGCCGGTCACGCCCAACGAGCCGAACAGCTCTACCTCGACCCGCTGCACTGCATCCGCCAGGCCGCGCTGCTCCATCAGCTCCGTATAAAGGAACGCGGCGGTCATCGGCCCCCCGGTGTGGGAGCTGGAGGGGCCGATCCCTATTTTGAACAGGTCGAACGCACTGATGGGCATGGAGTTCCTTAGCCGTGGTTCTGGGTGCCCGCGCCGAATGGCACGACGTCTGCGTACAGCGGGTGCTCTGCCGCCAGCGCTTCCACCCGTTGCCCGAGTGCCGAGAGGTCGGCGTTCGCCGGAGCGATGAGGGCCTCCGCGATGATGTCGGCCACCTCGACGAAGGCTGCGGCTTCGAATCCACGGCTGGCGAGGGCGGGCGTGCCGATCCGCAGTCCCGAGGTGACCATGGGTGGCCGGGGGTCGAAGGGCACTGCGTTGCGGTTGACGGTGATGTCGATCTGCGCGAGCCGGTCCTCGGCTTGCTGGCCATCGAGTTCGCAGTTCCGCAGGTCCACCAGGACCAAGTGAACATCGGTACCACCGCTGACCACCGAAATGCCGTGCTCGGCGACGTCCGGCTGGGTGAGTCGGTCCGCAAGGATCCGCGCGCCATCCAGGATCCGCTGCTGGCGTTCCTTAAATTCGATGGAAGCAGCGATCTTGAAGGCGACAGCCTTGCCGGCGATGACGTGCTCGAGCGGTCCGCCCTGCTGACCCGGGAACACTGCTGAGTTGATCTTCTTGGCAATCGCGGCGTCGTTGCTGAGGATGATCCCGCCCCGCGGACCGGCCAGGGTCTTGTGCGTGGTGGAGGTGGTGACGTGGGCGTGCGGCACCGGGCTGGGGTGCAGCCCTGCGGCGACCAGACCGGCGAAGTGTGCCATGTCGACCATCAGGTATGCGCCCACCTCGTCGGCGATGCTCCTGAACCGTTCAAAGTCGAGCTGCCGCGCGTAGGCGGACCAGCCCGCGACGATGAGCTGCGGCTTGTGCTCGCGGGCGAGGCGTTCGACGTCGTCCATGTCCACCCGATAATCATCAGGGCGCACCTGGTAGGGGATCACGTTGTAGAGCCGGCCGGAGAAGTTGATCCGCATGCCGTGGGTCAGGTGGCCGCCGTGGGCGAGGTTCAGGCCCATGATGGTGTCGCCGGGTTTGATCAGGGCGTGCATGACGGCGGCGTTTGCCTGTGCTCCGGAGTGCGGCTGGACGTTGGCGAAACCCGCACCGAAGAGTGCCTTGACGCGGTCGATGGCCAACTGTTCGAGGACATCGACGTGCTCGCAGCCGCCGTAGTAGCGGCGGCCGGGGTAGCCCTCGGCGTACTTGTTGGTCAGCACCGAGCCCTGCGCCTGCATGACTGCCACCGGGGTGTGATTCTCGGAGGCGATCATCTCGAGTCCGTTGCGCTGCCGGGTGAGCTCAGCGTCGATGCTGTGTGCCACCTCCGGATCGAGGTCGACGAGGTTCGCGTTGAGGTGACCGATCGTGTCGGGCTGCATTTGGGTGCTCATGCGTCGATCCCGTTCGTCGCGGCGTATTCCCCGGCGGAGAGGAGTGGGCCCTCGCTGGCGACGTCGACCTTGAATAGCCAACCTGCTCCATAGGGATCCCCGTTGAGGACACCTGGATTATCAACGGCGTCCTGGTTGATCTCGGTGACCTCACCGGTGACGGGGGCATAGAGGTCGGACACTGACTTGGTCGACTCGACCTCACCGCAGCTTTCGCCGGCGGTGATGGTGTCGCCCACCTCGGGGAGGCTGACGTAGACGACGTCGCCCAGCGCATCGGCGGCGATAGCTGACACGCCGACGGTGGCCGGTCCGGCTGGTGGGGCGTCGATCCATTCGTGTTCGGCCGAGTAGCGGAGTCCTGGTTTAATGATGCTCACGTGGGTATATGCCTTTCGGGGTATGTGAAATATGGTTATTTCTGGCGGCGGTAGAACGGGGTGGGGACCACGGTGAAGGACTCCGGCTTTCCCCTTAGGTCGACGTGAACCTCAGTACCCGGCTCGGCGAGCCCCGCCTCGACATAGGCCATCGCTACGGGGTAGCCCAGGGTCGGGCTGGGAAGCCCCGAGGTCACTGTGCCAACGACCGAGCCGTCGACGACGACCTCATACCCGGCGCGCGCCGACCGGCGGCCGGTGCCCTGCAGACCGACCAGTTTCCGTTTCAGCTGCGCTTCCTTGAGTGGTTCCAGCACTGACCGGCCGACAAAGTTGTCGCTCTTTTTCAGGCTGACCACCCCACCGAGACCCGCCTCGAAGGGGTTTGTGTCCAACCCGAGCTCGTTGCCGTAGAGCGGCATCCCCGCCTCAAGGCGGAGCGAGTCCCGCGAGGCGAGCCCGCAGGGCGCCAGCTGGTGTTTCACTCCGGCTGCGGCGACCGCTTTCCACAGTTGCACCGCTTCGGTATTGCTGATGAACAGCTCGAAGCCGTCCTCACCCGTGTAGCCGGTGCGGGCCAGCAGGACCTGCAGTCCGCCCAGTTCCACCTCGACAGCGGCGTAATATTTCAGGTCGGTGATCGGTTGGCGAGATTCGGCGGCGGCGATTTCGAGCAGAATGGCCTCTGCTGCGGGGCCCTGCACAGCGATCAGTGCGGTACTTTCCGACTTGTCCTCCACAGTCACGTCAAAGTTTTCCGAGCGTTCCTGCAGGGCCGCCGCAACGGTGTCGGCGTTGGTGGCGTTGGGGACCACGAGGAACCGGTCGTCGGCACGACGGTAGACGATGAGGTCATCGATCACACCGCCGTCCTCGGTGCAGATCAGCGAATACTTGGCCTTCCCGACGGCGATAGCGGCGAGGTTGCCCACCAGCGCATAGTTTAGGAACCCGGCGGCCTGGGTGCCGGTGACCCACACCTCGCCCATGTGGGAGAGGTCGAAGAGTCCCGCTGCGCGGCGGACGGTGTGGTGCTCTTCGAGTTCGCTGCGGTACTTCAGGGGCATCTGCCATCCACCGAAGTCGGTGAAACTTGCTCCAAGTAGTTCATGTTCGGCGTACAGGGCTGTCTGCTTGGTCATGGGTGAGTCCTTCCAGTCGAGCGTCTTGGGTCTACCCGCGCGGCCGGCGGCCGAGCGGGGACAAGCTTCAGTGTTCGAAGTCCTCAATGGGCGGGCAGGAGCACACCAGGTTGCGGTCGCCGTGCGCGCCGTCGATGCGTCGCACGGGAGGAAAGTATTTGTTGTGCTTTAACGTCCGTACCGGGTAGGCCGCGAGTTCGCGCGGGTACGCCTGATCCCAGGTGTCACTGATCAGCGCAAACGCGGTGTGCGGCGCCTGCCGCAGCGGGCTCTCCTCCAGCGTGTATTCGCCTGCCTGCACCTGGTCGATCTCGCCCTTGATAGCGATCATGGCGTCGATGAAACGGTCCAGCTCGCCGATGTCCTCGGACTCGGTGGGCTCAACCATCAGGGTTCCGGCGACGGGGAAGCTTAGTGTCGGTGCATGGAAACCGTAATCAATGAGGCGTTTGGCGACGTCCTCGGCGGTCACCCCGGTGGCAGTGGTCAATGGCCGCAGGTCAAGGATGCACTCGTGCGCCACCAGACCCTTTTCACCGGAATAGAGCACGGGGAAGTGCTCGGTGAGTCGGGCCGCAACGTAGTTGGCGGCCAGCAGGGCATGGCCGGTGGCGGAGGTCAGGCCTTCGCCTCCCATCAGGGCCACGTACGCCCACGAGATCGGGAGCACCCCCGCGGAACCGTACCGTGAGGCGGAGATGGGAACACCAGCCGACCCGGTGTCCGGTGCTGCCGCGTCGCCGGGCAGGAACGGCGCAAGGTGCTCGGCAACCGCGACCGGGCCTACGCCCGGCCCGCCGCCGCCGTGCGGGATGCAGAACGTCTTGTGCAGGTTCAGGTGCGAGACGTCGCCGCCGAACTCTCCCGGCTTCGCCAGGCCCACCAGTGCGTTGAGGTTGGCGCCATCGATGTAGACCTGGCCGCCGGCGTCGTGCACCTGACCGCAGACCCAGCGGACATCTTCCTCAAACACGCCGTGCGTCGAGGGGTAGGTGATCATGATGGCCGAGAGTCGCTCGGCGTGCAGGGCAATCTTTGCCTCGAGGTCGTCGTGGTCGATGTTGCCGTCGTCGGCGGTCTTGACCACCACGACCTTCATCCCTGCCAGCACTGCTGACGCGGCGTTGGTGCCGTGGGCGGAGGAAGGGATCAGGCAGACGTTACGGTCCTGGTCGCCGCGGGACAGGTGGTAGCCGCGGATCGCGAGGAGCCCGGCCAGTTCGCCCTGGGAGCCAGCGTTGGGCTGGATGGACACCTTGGCGTAGCCGGTGATCTCGGCGAGCTTGTCCTCAAGATCTTCGATCAGCCAGCGCCAGCCCTCGGTCTGGTGGGCGGGGGCAAACGGGTGGATGGTGGCGAACTCCGGCCAGGAGATGGGCTCCATCTCCACTGTGGCGTTCAGCTTCATGGTGCACGAGCCCAGCGGGATCATGGTGCGGTCCAGTGCGAGGTCCTTGTCGGAGAGGCGGCGCAGGTACCGCAGCAGCTGGGTTTCCGAGCGGTGGCTGGCGAACACCGGGTGGGTCAGGTAGGTCGAGGTGCGGACCAGATCCGCTGGGATCGCTGCCGGGCCGTGCAGCTCGGCAACCTGGTCGACACCGAACACGTCGGCGAGGGTGGCGAGGTGCTCCTCGGTGGTGGTTTCGTCGCAGGAGACCCCCAGATGATCCTCGTCGACCAGACGAAGGTTAATCCCCGCGGCCTCGGCCCTGGCCAGGAATTCCGTGGCCTTTCCCGGGACGTTCAGCAACAGGGTGTCAAAGAAGTCGGCGTGGACAACAGTGACGGTGCCAGCAAGCGAGGCTGCCAGCCGGGCGGCCTGTGAGTGCACCCGCTCTGCGATGGCCTTCAACCCGTCCGGGCCGTGATAGACCGCGTACATACTGGCGACGATGGCCAGCAGCGCCTGAGCGGTACAGATGTTCGACGTCGCCTTTTCACGTCTGATGTGCTGCTCACGGGTCTGCAGGGCGAGACGGTAGGCGGGTGCGCCGTCGGCGTCCTTCGACACCCCAACCAGTCGGCCGGGAAGCATCCGCTCGAGGCCCTTACGAACCGCCATGTACGCGGCGTGTGGGCCGCCGAAGAAGAGGGGGACACCGAATCGCTGGGCGGAGCCGACGGCGATGTCCGCGCCCTGCTCGCCCGGCGCCATGATCAGGGTCAGTGCCAGGAGGTCGGCGGCGACGGTGACGAGGGCACCGCCGTCGTGCGCAGCCGCAATGAGCGAACCATGGTCGCGGAGGGCGCCCGAGGCGCCCGGTTGATGAAGGATGATGCCGTTGATGTCACCATCGGGGAGTCCCTGGCTGAGGTCTGCAACTTCCACCTCGAAGCCGAGGGCTTCGGCGCGGCCCCGGACGACGGCGATCGTCTGCGGCAGGCAGTCAGCGTCGAGCACCGTCTTGCCCTTGTTCTTGCCGGACCGGCGCATCAGAAGCGCTGCCTCGGCGACGGCTGAGGCTTCGTCAAGCAATGAGGCGTTGGCGATCGGTAGTGCGGTGAGATCCTGGACCATGGTCTGGAAGTTCAGGAGAGCTTCGAGGCGCCCCTGGGAAATCTCGGGCTGGTACGGGGTATACGCGGTGTACCAGGCAGGGGCCTCGAGGACGTTGCGGCGGATGACCGGCGGGGTCACGGTGTCGAAATAGCCCTGGCCGATCATCTGGACTGCCGTCGTATTTTTACCGGCGATGGCGCGCAGCTGCGCGAGCACCTGCGACTCGCTGAGCGCTGCGGGGAGGTTCAGCGGTCCGGCGGAGCGGATGTTCGCGGGGACAGCGACCTCAACCAGCTTGTCGAGGCTGGGGTAACCCAACATGGAGAGCATCTGGGTGGCGGCGGTCGAGCGAGGGCCGATGTGGCGGTCGGCGAAAGTCGATTCGGTGAGGGGCTGAGCGGTCATGGGAACTCCCTTGATGAGGTCCGGGCGTCGGCCCGGACGGTGGTGAGTTCCTCCCCGCTCTGTATGGGACCTGAGAGATTCCGCAGGACTACACGCCTGCTTGCACCGTCGGTGAGGTGGACGTGAGCTGTCCGCCTGCTTTCCAGAGTTGCCTAGCCGCAGCGGTACTGGGCCTGAGAGATTCCTGGGGAGGATTTGCTCCTACGGCGCCTGCCGGAGTGTGTGTCTACGGAAGTACTCTCCCGCTGCAGATCAAGGGCTATGAAGTTATGAGAATCGTGACCTAGCTTACTCGGCGGTGCACGTGAGTGCCAAAAACCGCGTTTCCCGTGTTCTGGTGAGCGATCTGGAGCTTTGGGGTGGACATCCTCACCCCAAGTGTCCAGGTCGACCCCGCCGGCACGTTAAACCCCAGAGGACCGGCCGGTAGTGGCCGATCCTCTGATTCGAAGGACTACTTGTCGCCCTTGAAGACGTCCTTGACGTTCTCGCCAGCCTGCTTGGTGTGGGCCGACCCCTGGTCGACCTGACCCTCGCGCTTGACGTCCTGGTTGTCGGTGGCGTCACCGACGGCTTCCTTCGCCTTGCCAGCAAGTTCTTCGGCCTTGTTCTTTGCCTTATCCATGAAGCTCATAGGTCCTTCTCTCTAAGGTGGGTAGTTGCTTGGTAGGTACACCCAAAATCTGAGTTCCTACAGTTATAAGACGTGGCCCGGCGGGTATTCCTCACGGTTAAGTGCCTATTAACTTTTCCGGCCCCAGACCAAGCGACGGAACCGGCAGCCCAAACACCTGACGCAAAGCCAGCCGGGCTGCGTGGAATCCGCTCATCCCGTGCACTCCCGGCCCGGGCGGCGTCGACGCTGAACAGAGGTACACCCCATCGAGCGGGGTCCGCCAGGGAGACAGGGACAGCACGGGTCGCGCGACCATCTGGCGGAGGGTCACTGCGCCGCCACCGAAGTCACCCCCCACATAGTTGGCGTTGGAAGTTCCCAGCTCAGCCGCCGTCGTCGTGAAGGAGCGCACGACGACGTCGCGGAACCCGGGAGCGAAGCGTTCGATCTGGGCGGTGACGGCATCGACCATGTCACGGGTCGACCCGCTCGGCACATGGCAGTAGGTCCAGAGAATGTGGCGTCCCGCGGGGGCCCGCGATGGATCGAAGAGTGACGGTTGGGACAGCAACACGTAGGGGCTTTCCGGGTGGTTCCCTGCAGCGACCTGGGATTCGGAGGCGGCGATCTCGGCCCGCGTTCCTCCCAGGTGCACGGTTCCGGCGCGCGCCACGGCGGGATTGCTCCACGGCACGGGGCCGGAAAGGATGAAGGCAACCTTGCAGGCGCCATCGCCGAACCGGAAGCGCTGCAGCGCCCGTTCGTAGCTGCGCGGTAACCGGCCTGCTGCCAACTGGAGGACCGAGGGAGGAGCCACGTCGAGCAGGACAGTCGGCACACCGCTGAGCTCCGAGAGTGACCGGACAGTGTGGTCGGTGACAATTTCGCCGCCGTGCGCCCGGAGGTCGTCGGCCATCGCGTTGGCAATTGATTGCGATCCGCCCATCGGGATGGGCCACCCGCCGGCGTGGGCCAGCGCCCCCAACGCCAGCCCGGCCCCCGCAGAGGGGAGGGACGGGAGGCGGCCCACCGGGTGCGCAGCGACACCGGTGAACAGAGCGGCTGCCGCGTCGGTGCTGAACCGCCGGTTCCACAGTGGGGTCCCCTGATCCAGCGCCGCCGCGGCAAATCTCATCGCGACCCCCGGATGGCGAGGAACCCGCAGCAGGTGGTTCAACGCGACGTCGAGGGTGCCTTCGATGTCCCGCACCAGCGGTTCCATCAGGCGGCGGTAAGCGGGGCCATCCTGACCGAGGCCGGCGATGGTACGCCCGAGGTCGCGAAAAGCCACGCCCGCCCGGCCACCGTCGAGCGGGTGCGCGTAGGAGACCTCCGGAACCGTGAAGTCGACGCGCCGCTGCAGGTCAAACTGGGAGAAAAACGGCGAGGCGATAGCCATGGGATGTACGGCTGAGCAGAGGTCGTGCAGATGCTCCGGAACGAGTTCACCGGTGCGGGCTCCCCCACCGATGGTGGCCGCCGCCTCGTAGACCCTCACGCTGAGTCCCGCCCTGGCAAGGACGACGGCGGCCGCCAGCCCATTGGGCCCCGATCCGACAACCGCTGCGTCAGTCACCGTGGTTCCGCCGTCGCACCAGTGAGGCGGCACGAGCCCTGGTCGAGGCAACCACTGAACGGGCCACCCTAGGCAGGGTGCGCCGCGCCTTGAGTGCGGCGGCGACCGCCCGGTAACGCAGTGGGCTCAGGGGAATGTCGTAGGTGGTGGGCACGTCCACTACATTCCTGGAGAAGTTTCGTTTGAAGGTGGTCACATTGATGAGCTGCGGGTAGTTGTCGCTCACGATGCCCGTCAGCCCGCAGCTGTGGTTACCGGCCACCTTGAGTTCCCTGAAGGCGTGCCACAGCAACAGGTAGGGCGCAAAGATTTTCCGCGCGGCGTGGGTACTCGCCGCGAAGTAGTACACCGAATATCCGCGGTACTCGGTCGTGATGAGCCAGCTGATGGCCTGTCCGTCAAGATAGGCCACCATCAGGCGAAGGTGATCGCCCAACTGTTCGAGGAGCTCTTCGTAGTAGGCGGACCCGAAGCTGGTGAATCCATCCCTGGCGGCGGTCTCCTCGAGGATGGGAAACAGGTCGCTTCTGAAGACGGTGCGCCACTCGGCCCGGTCGATGCTGCGGATCTCGACGCCAGCCCGTTCGGCCCGGCGGATACTGTTGCGGGCGTTGGGGCGGAACGACTTGTAGATGTCTGCTTCGCCGGGGGTGAGGTCGACAACGATTTCCCGCTCGTACCACCCGTGCTCGATGGGCCCAGTGGCCAGATCCTGTGGATGGTGCACCTGCTGCCGGACGTATAGCGGGCTGATGCCGGGATCCGCACTGAACTGTTCCCGGACGGTCCTCATCAGCCGTGCCTCGGCAGCGGGGGTACGGTCGGCAAACCAGACGGGCCCGTTAACGACGACCAGTGAATTCCTGAAACGCCTCGTGCTCCACAGGAAACTGGCGACGGCAATCAGGGTGGCGCCGTCGTAGTACGACCAGATGCCGTACGGCGTGCGCCCGCGGCTGGCCTCGAAGGCCGCCCACTGGGGCGTTTGTTCCAGGGGGATCACCACCGTCGGATGGGCAGCTGATATGGCCTCGAAGTCTTCCGTGCTGAGTTTCTCAAAGCGAAGGCCAACTGCGGTCACGGGTGATCTTTCAGTTCAAGGGTAGGACGGCTCAAGCCTACCCGAGGACGTATCAGGGCGAAGTGGCCGCTGGGCTGCGGCGGTCGGCAGCTCGGTCGAATGGGCCACCCTGCGGGTCGTCAATGTCGAGGCGCCGCACCGGGTCCTGGCCCGGCTCAAGGATGCCCTCCACCACTCGAAACATAATATATGCCATAGCTAACATATGTCCGAAAACGGCGAGTAAGTAGTATGGGAGGTCAATGTTGTTCTGGGCTGCTCCGCTGCTCGACTCCCGGCCGAGATACACCATCAGAGCCCACCAGTGGCCGGCTTCGAGAAGTTGCCAGGTGAGGAAGGTTCGCCATTTTGGGTACGCCAGTGCCACCAGGGGAATCATCCAGATCGCGTGCTGTGGGGAGTATCCCTTGGCGGTCAAGATCAATGCCCCCACCAAAAGGACCGTCAGTTGCGCGAGCCGTGGCCTGCGGGGAGCGAGCAGCGCGAGCGCGACGATGCCGCCGCAGGCCAGAACAAACCCAAGGGTCGACACCACCGAGATAGCGGCGGAGTCCAGTTCCCTGCCGCCGGTACGTGCCGCCAAGGCGTTGTAGGCGAACCACACCGAGGAATGGTCTGCCCCCTGCGTCAGGTAGCCAGTGATCTGGGCCACCCACGCCTGGGGATTAGACAGAGTGAAGGGGAGGTTCACGGCCACCCAGGTCCCACCAAGCACCGCTCCGGTCATCACGGCACCACTGGTTTCGCGGGTGCGCACCGCCAGCACGGCCACCGCCCCGAAGATCAACACCGGGTAGCCGGCGATCGCAGTGCCCAGGCCGAGAAAGGCGCCCGCCGCTGCAAACTGGCTGCGGGCGAAGGACAACATACCGAGGGCGGCGAGCATCACCGCCCACAGGTCCCAGCCGACAAAACCGGCGAGGATGATCATGGGCGCGACCGCAACCATGGCGGCGTCCCACGGCCTTCGGTGGGTCATTCGTACGGTCACGCAGGCAGTGACGAGCCACGCCGCCACAGCCAACACCGAGTGGAGGTCGTAGTAGAGCAGGGTGCTCCCCGGAGGGACCAGGTTTGCCGTCACACCCGCAAACCCACCGGTCAGCGCCGAGTGCCCCAGCTGAAGGAAGGGGATACCCTCACCCACCTGATTGAATGCCTCGGGCCATTGCGAATAGCACGCCATGTAGTACTGGTCGGGCCCAACCCATCCCTCGATCCGGCACGGGTTTTTGATAAGGACGGCGAGTACCGCCGCCACGGTCGTCAGAAGGACCAGCACCCGTTCCATGGTGAACGTCCCCGGGTCGATCCTGCCCGGACTGGTTCGGAGCCCGAGGGGTCCACCGATCAATTCGGTGAAGTTCCGCAGCAGCGCATCAGCGCGCGACGGCACCGAGATGCGTACCGGCCGACGCCGGGACTGACCGGTTCCCATCCCTGAATCCTACCGAGCTGCGGCAAGGGTAAACATCGAGCTTCCCTGATATATCAGGGAGCTGGAATGCTTCGGGACAATCCTGTGTTGAGAATAAGAAGTAGACTGGATTAGCTGCTCGGTCCGTTACGGGAGAAATCCGGCGGGTCGACAATGAGAAGTGATTCAAGAGGAGAACAGTGGGAACTAACCCCATTAGGGTAGCAATCGTCGGTGTCGGCAACTGTGCGGCGTCACTGGTGCAGGGCGTACATTACTACCGGGATGCTGATGCCACCGCGTCAATCCCCGGCCTGATGCACGTGGAGTTCGGCAAGTATCACGTCAATGACGTCGAGTTTGTTGCCGCATTCGACGTCGACGGTAAGAAGGTGGGCCTGGACCTAGCCGACGCCATCGGTGCCAGCGAGAACAACACCATCAAGATTGCCGATGTACCCCCAACCGGCATCAAGGTCCAGCGGGGCCACACCCTCGACGGTCTGGGCAAGTACTACCGCGAGACCATCGTGGAGTCCGACGCCGAGCCGGTCGACGTCGTCGCCGAACTTACCGCCAACAATGTTGATGTCATGGTGTGCTACCTGCCCGTCGGATCGGAAGACGCGGCTCGGTTCTACGCCCAGTGCGCCATTGACGCCAAGGTTGCGTTCGTCAACGCCCTGCCTGTATTTATCGCCGGGACCAAGGAGTGGGCCGACAAATTCACTGCGGCCGGTGTGCCAATCGTCGGCGACGACATCAAAAGCCAGATCGGTGCGACCATCACCCACCGTGTTATGGCGAAGCTCTTCGAAGACCGCGGCGTCACGCTGGACCGCACCTACCAGCTCAACGTTGGCGGCAACATGGACTTCAAGAACATGCTGGAGCGGGACCGCCTTGAATCCAAGAAGGTCTCCAAGACGCAGGCTGTGACCTCCAACGTGCAGGCTGACCTGGGCGAACGCAACGTCCACATCGGCCCATCCGACTATGTTGCCTGGCTCGATGACCGCAAGTGGGCCTTTGTCCGCCTGGAAGGGCGCAACTTCGGCGATGCGCCCGTGTCCCTTGAGTACAAGCTTGAGGTCTGGGACTCTCCCAACTCGGCAGGTGTGATTATCGACGCCATCCGCGCCGCGAAAATCGCCATGGACCGCGGCATTGGTGGACCCCTGCTCTCCGCATCCAGCTACTTCATGAAGTCACCACCGGAGCAGTTCGCTGATGATATCGCCCACGAAAAGGTAGAGGCCTTCATCCGCGGGGAACTCGACCGCTAACCCCGGCTAACCTTCCGCATCGCCCTGAGGGTCGACCGTGCATCACACACGGTCGGCCCTTCGGTGTTTAGCCGGTTAGAAAAGGCCCACCGCGCCGCCGTCGTCGTCGACGTCCATCCGCATCGCGGCCGGATCCTTCGGCAGCCCCGGCATGGTCATGACCGTGCCCGTCAGCGCCACAATGAATCCGGCACCGGTTTTGGTGATCAGATCGCGCACATGCACAGTGAACCCTTTCGGCGCTCCGAGCACTGAGGGATCGTCGGAGAACGAGTACTGGGTCTTCGCCATACAGACCGGCAGCCCGCCCCAGCCGTTGGCTTCGATCTCGGCGAGCCGGCGCAGTGCCGGCACCGAAAAGTCGACGCCGTCGGCTCCGTAAATCTCCTGCACAATAGTGCGGATCTTATCTTCGACCGAAAGCTCCAACGGATACAGGTGATGGAAATCCTGCGGCCCGTCCAACGCGGTGAACACCTTTGCCGCCAGCTCGTCCCCGCCGGACCCGCCACCACCCTGCCCCCACACATCGGCCACGGCTGCCGGGATGCCGGCGGTGGCGCACCAGGCGAGCAGCCACTCAAGCTCCTCGTCGGTGTCGGTCGCGAACCGGTTGATAGCCACCACCGGTGAGATGCCAAACTTCTCGACATTATGGACATGGCGCCGCAGATTGGCCACACCCGACTCAAGCGCGGCCCTGTTGGGTTCCTTCAGGTCGGTTTTGGCCACCCCGCCGTGCATTTTGAGTGCACGGATGGTCGCGACGATGACGACAGCGGCCGGAGCCACATCCGCGTACCGCGCCTTGATGTCCATAAACTTCTCCGCGCCCAGGTCTGCGCCGAAGCCGGCCTCGGTCACCACAATGTCGGCCAGCTGCCGGGCGGTGCTGGTGGCGATGACCGAGTTGCAGCCGTGCGCAATGTTCGCGAACGGCCCCCCGTGCACGAGGGCCGGGGTGCCGGCGATGCTCTGCACCAGGTTCGGTTTGATCGCGTCGCGCAGCAGCAGGGTAAGGGCTCCCTCGACGCCGAGGTCGCCGACAGTGACGGGTTTGCGGTCAAACGTGTAGCCGAAGGTGATGCGCGCCAGCCGCTGCTTGAGGTCCCGCAGGTCCGAGGCCAGACAGAACACGGCCATGATCTCCGAGGCGACAGTGATGTCGAAGCCGTCCTGGCGGGGGGTGCCCTGGGTGGGACCGCCCAACCCAATCACCACGTCCCGCAGTGCCCGGTCATTCATGTCGAGCACCCGCTTGAAGGTGATCCGGCGTGGATCGATGTTCAGCTGGTTGCCCTGATAAATATGGTTGTCCACCAACGCCATCAGCGCGTTGTTCGCCGAGGTGACCGCGTGAAAGTCACCAGTGAAATGCAGGTTAATGTCCTCCATGGGCAGGACCTGCGAGTATCCGCCGCCGGTCGCGCCGCCCTTCATGCCCAGGATCGGGCCCAGTGACGGCTCGCGCAAGGCAATCATGACGTTGCGCCCAGCGCGTGCAAGGGAATCGGCGAGTCCGACGGTGCAGGTCGATTTTCCTTCACCCGCCGGTGTGGGGCTCATCGCGGTGACCAGCACCACCTTGCCCGGTGACTTCGCGGGGTTCGGGAGGAGCTTGGCGGTGTCGATCTTGGCTTTGTAGCGACCGTAGTGTTCGAGCGCGGCGATCGGAATGCCTGCTTTTGTGGCGATCTCATCGATGGGTTGGATGTCGGCGTTGCGAGCGACATCCAGATCGCTCGCTGGCGTGGGCAAAGACTTCATTGTCGAACAGTCCTCTGGGCTTGTGGCGCGTCAGGATTGAGTCTTGTGATGCCGCAGGTCTGGGCACAGCGTCAAATCTACCAGCGGTGTGCCGGGGGTCAGTGGAGCCCTGACTGCTCCAATAGGTACTCAATCATGGGCTCGTAGAGTCCAGGGCAGAGATTGTCGTCCAGCGGTACAGCAACCTTCAGTTGGCCTTCCGCCTCCGATACGAACAGGCCCGGGTCGTTGCAGTCGGCGAAGCCCAGGGCCGCAATCCCCGCACTGGCGGCATAACCGGCCCAGCCGTGGTCGGCGACCACCAGGTCGGGTGCCGGCTCCCCGTTCGCCGCCAGCAGGTCGAGGCTCAATTGCATCGGCTCCGGTGAATGGGTGTGCACCAGACCGCCATGCTGATGCCAGACCAGTACCCCAAAGAGTTGCCGGATATCGCCCTGCCGGAACGCCTGGCCCTCCGGAACGTCGACCACAGTGGCGCCAGACTGTCGGGCGGCAGCGGCGAGGGCCGCGTGGACTGGGAGCAGTCCCGCCGGGTGACCGGTCGCGAACAGAATGCGTTGCCCCGCCGCCACCGCGGCGCCGAACACCGAACCAAACCGGTCCAGGGCGGCCACGCAGTTGGCTGAGCCAATAGTGTCCTGTCCGGCCAGATGACCGCGGTCCGGGTTAATCCCTACGCGATCACGCATCAGGTCGAACACCTCGTCGAACACCCACTGGCGAGTGGTGCGGACGCCGAACTCGAGGTGTTCGCTGCCCTCAAGGAACAACTGCATGTGCCGGAGGTTATCTTCGCGGGGTGTGGCGACATTCCCCGTGATTCGGACAGAGTCGAGGTAGGCGGCAAGTTCAGCGGAGTTCACCAGTCCATCCTAGGTGAGCCGCCCGGCCCGGTGGGAGCGCGCCCGAAGGTCAGCGGGCGGCTGCCTCCTGGAAACGTTCGACGGCGGTGCGGTAACTTTGCGCGGTGAGGAGCGCGGTCCGCTGCCACCCGAAAGCAAGCGCGTGAATCGCGGCGCCGCGGCCCAGCGAGGCGCGGGTGTTGGCGTCGTCGTACATGGTTTCCAGGGCGGCCGACCAGAGCGCCGGTGTGTGTCCGTTGACCAGCGTGCCGGTGCGGCCGTCGCTGATTGCCTGCGGCAATCCTCCCACGTTGGCTGCGAGGACCGGTGTGCCGCAGGCCTGGGCCTCCAGGGCCACCAGGCCGAAGGATTCGGTAAAGGAGGGCATTGCCACGAGATCCGCTGCCCGGAACCAGTGCGCCAACTGGGTGGCCTGCACCGGGGGGTAGAGGCGCACCGTGTCCTGCAGCCCGGCGTCGTCGATGAGTGGTTGCAGCCGCAGGGCTTCAGCACCGCTGCCGGAGCCAAGGACACTCAGTTGCAAGGGAATATCGGGACGGCGGGCGGCGAGGTCTGCGGCAGCGGCGACCAGCACCTGCGGTCCCTTCAGTTTCTGGATGCGTCCGGCGAAAACCACGTGAAACGCGTCAGGCGAGAAGTTCAGGGATGCCCTAGACTCCTCACGGGACACCGGGTTGAACGTATCCAGGTCAACTCCCGGCGCCACAATGTCCACACGTTCGGGCACGGCGCCGTACAGGGATTCGAGCTCCGCCGCCTCGGTGCTGGTATTGGCGATGAGCCTGGACGCGCCGTCGACGATCGCCTGTTCACCAGCAACCCGCACCTCCGGCTCAGGCGTCCCACCCGCGTGCAGACGAATGTTCTTGACCCGGCCCATGGTGTGCATCGAGTGGACCAGGGGAAGGTTCAGGCCGGCGCTGACGGTCAGCCCAACGCTCCCGGACACCCAATAGTGGGAGTGGATGACATCAAAGTGACCATCTGCCAGCAGATCGGTGACCTCGGCGATGGCATCGGTAAATGACTCCGACAAGCCCGGCAGTTGCTCTTTGGGCACCTTGCGCTGGGGGCCGGCTCGCAGGTGTCTGACCATGACACCCGGGGCGAGCTCTTCTGAGTGGGGTTGACCTTCGGAAGCCGCGCGGGTGAAGATCTCGACGTCGATTCCCACGCGGGCCAACTCGAGGGCCAGCGACCGCACGTAGACGTTCATTCCGCCGGCGTCACCGGCGCCGGGCTGATCCAACGGGGAAGTGTGAAGAGAGAGCATTGCCACACGTTTTACCGGAGGCACTGGAACTCCTCTCGCATGAATGTCCCGGAAAATTACCAGGCGCTCGTATTGTCGGGCAGTTAGCTGCCGCTATTGACCCTATAACGTGCTGTGCGGGCTGCACATTCCGCGCGGGTCTGCGGCGCACTGTGTTGGCCGCCGCAGTTAACGGCGGAAGCCCGCGCTGGGAAGCGCGGGCTTCTCTGATGGTAAGACTGATGACTTGCATCAAGTCCTCCTTCGCGGTCGTTGAGTCAGGTCAGAAAGGGTCTATTCGCAGGGCGGACGAACCAGCTACTTGATGTGCATGGTGTGCTGCGGCAGGAGAAAACGGTCAATAGAATCCCTCGCGGACGGCGGAGGTGGGGCGGGTATTCGGCTCCATAAGGCAATGCCGTCCCTTAGCTTCTTCAACATGAGGTGTACCTCCTCCCGGTGGGCGTAGTTGGGCATGACGGTCACTGGCGAACTGGGCGTCCCCACCTCCGGATCTCCGGTGGAGGTGAAACTGCCGGCCATGATGAACTCGCCATGCTGGCGACCTGTGGGGGGTGGGGTGGGTGGGGTGGGTGCAGCGACCGATTCCGGCGACGGGGATGGCGACGCGGACGGGGATGGGTGGCTGGTGAGCGCAGTTGACACAGGGGTCTCCAGGATGTGGTGGGTTACGAAAGGGTCCTCGAACGAGGTTCGCGTGCAAAACAGCGCACGGGCAGTAAGACGGAGGGCGCCTGAGCAAAAAGGGTGTGCCGAAAGAGACCCGCCGACCGAAACCTGGACGGGCGGAAAGTTCAGCAGTTAGTTAGTGCGCAGCAACGACGGAGGTCGGACCGGTATACGCGATAAACGATCGGCGTAATTTTGTATTCACAGTTCCCACCTCCCTTTCTTGTAGTGCGCGAATAGAGACAGCGCCAGGATTTTCTCATCAAATTTTCGATTGATAACTCCCAATGGCACAAATCAAAGCTACCCCACGGTATGCCCGACCGGCTAGGGCTTTAGCCGATAATCTTCAGAAAATTTACCGAGCCCGGAACTTTACCGCCAGGGCGCTTTCGCTGACACGCCCCCAGGCCCTTCACGGCTAGGCTGGCAGCACCCGCCACTGCGGGTCCAAAACACCGGGATGAGGGCGATTGTGGAACGGGTCCGCGAACTCGATGCGCTACGTGCCTTCGCGCTTTTCGGCATCCTGGCAGTGAACATCTGGTACTTCGCCGACCCCTGGACGCTCTCGGGCGACCTCAGCCCCGATCATCGGTCGACGTCGGACACAGCCGTCCGGTTTGTTGCCACCACGATGTTTGAGGGCAAGTTCTATATCCTCTTTTCGTTCCTCTTCGGATATAGCTTTGTTCTGCAGGAGCGAGCGGCCCATCGGATGGGCGCGTCGCCGGCACCGCGAACTTTGCGTCGGCTGGCTGGCCTGGCAGTCCTGGGCCTGGCCCATGGCCTCCTGCTGTATTACGGCGACATCCTCCTGACCTACGCCGTGATGGGGTTGGTTCTCCTTGGCCTGCGGGCCATCAGTCCGCGAGCTGCCATCCTGACAGCGGCGGGCATCATCGTTGGCATGGCGGCCCTGCTCATCGTGGTCGGCGGCATTGTCGCTATGTTCAACCTGCCACCGGGCGACGGCGCAGTGCCGGCCCCCGACGTCGCGGCGATCACCTCAGAACCAGGAGCAGCCCTGGCCGCCAATATTGAGGGCTACCTGGTCGCGTTTCCCTCCGTGCTGTTTTTCCAGGGACCACTGGCGTTGGCCATGTTTTTGCTCGGTCTCGCCACGGCCCGGACTGGACTACTTGAACGGCCGATCAGCAGCACCGCCCTGCGCCGCACCGCCCTGCTTTGCCTGCCGATTGGCCTGCTCGCTGCAGGGGGCCAGTCCTACCTCCTCTACTATGCGGACCGTGACCGGTTTTCTCTGCTCACCACCGGCATCACCACACTGACCGCCCCGCTGGTGACCGCAGGCTACGTATGTTTGTTGCTGCTGCTGTTCCGCTCACCACCCGGTCAGGCTATCCTCGGCGTAATGGCGCCGGCCGGTCGGATGGCACTGACCAATTATGTAGGCCAGTCCCTCGTCCTCGCCGTAGTATTCACCGGATTTGGGCTGGGCCTGGCCAACGTCCTGGCGCCTGCGCTGGTGCTGGGCGTCGTCGTCGTCGTGTTCGGTGCCCAACTGGCGCTCAGCCGACTCTGGCTCGCACGATTCGCCGTGGGTCCCCTGGAGGCGGTGCTGCGGCTGGTCACCTACTCCTCAAGGGGCAGGGGTAGGTGGGATGACCATGGAATTCGTTAGAGATTCCAGTGCACAATGGCGGGCGTCCGCTTGTCCCAGCCCAGAGCACAGACTGCTGCGGTGCCCAGGACAAAGCGGCGTCCCTGCGCCGGGCCAAGCTCGAGCCAGCGCGCAGCGACTACCCGGAGGAAGTGGCCGTGTGCCACCAGCAGCACATGGCGGGCTGGCTGCGCTGAAGCATCCCGGTCGGCCGGGGTGCCGCACCCTGCCTGCACCAGGGACACCACCTGGTCGGCCCGGTCAGCAACCTGAGCGAGCGTTTCCCCGTTTGGCACACCGTCGTTCCAGATGAGGTAACCGGGATTCTCCGCCCGGACATCGGCGCTGTTACGGCCCTCGTTGTCTCCGTAATCCCACTCATGGGCGTACGGCAGGATGTGCGGGTCGGGGAATCCCGCCAGCTGGGCTGTCCGGACAGCTCGCTGCAACGGTGAGGACAGCACCACGTCGAACGTGATCCCTTCAAGGTGCCGCGCCGCGGCGACCGCCTGCTGCTCTCCGATGTTGGTCAGCGGAAGATCCGTGAGGCCAGTGTAGTTGCCGTCCCGGGACCATTCAGTCTCGCCATGGCGGAGCAGCCACAGCTGCGGTAGAGGCGTGCCGGCGGGTGTCAGGTCCGCTGAAGCGGCGCCGGAAAGACTCATGACGTCGCCGCCTCGGATTGCAGCGCCCACCAGGCCCGAAGCTTCGACTCGGCTTCCGCTGCGGAATGCGGTCCGTGTTCCATTCGTTCCTCCAGCAAGAATCGGTAGGCCCTGCCCACCACCGGACCGGGTTTAATGTCCAGGAGACCCATGATCTGGGCGCCGTCGAGATCCGGTCTGATGGATTCCAGCTCTTCCTGTTCGGCCAGCTCAGCAATCCGCGCCTCGAGGTCGTCATAGGCAAATGCCAACCGCTCGGCCTTGCGTTGGTTTCGGGTAGTGACATCGGACCGGGTCAAACGATGTAACCGCTCCAGCAGGGTACCGGCGTCGTTGACATACCTGCGCACCGCCGAGTCCGACCAGCCCGCCTCGCCGTAACCATAAAACCGCATATGCAACTCCACCAGGCGCGCCACCGCCTTGATCGAATCGTTATCAAACCGGAGGGCCTTCATCCGCCTGGCAGTGAGCTTGGAACCCACCATGTCGTGATGGCGGAAGCTCACTGCCCCAGACGGCTCAAATTTCCGTGTGGCTGGCTTGCCGACGTCGTGCATCAACGCCGCAAACCGCAGCACGAAATCGGGGCCTGGTACCGCTCCGTCCGGGCCCGTTTCAAGGCGGCACGCCTGTTCAAGGACGGTCAGTGAGTGCTGGTACACGTCCTTATGCCGGTGGTGCTCGTCGATCTCGAGCCGCAGGGCGGAAACCTCCGGCAGGACGAATTCTGCCAGCCCACTCTCCACCATCACATCAATGCCCCGCTGGGGGGCATCCCCCAGCATCAGCTTCACCAGTTCTTCGCGAACCCGTTCCGCGGAGATGATGGTGATGCGCTGAGCCATTTCCAGCATCGCTTCCGACACCTCGGGCGCCACCTCAATCCCCAGCTGGGAGACGAATCGTGCAGCGCGCATCATCCGCAGTGGATCGTCCGAGAACGACGACGACGGCGTGCCGGGGGTGCGCAGAACACCCGCCCGTAGGTCCTTGACACCGCCGTAAGGATCGACCAGTTCCATTG
The DNA here is from genome assembly GCF_054510815.1 of Arthrobacter glycogeni. Taxonomy (NCBI): domain Bacteria; kingdom Bacillati; phylum Actinomycetota; class Actinomycetes; order Micrococcales; family Micrococcaceae; genus Arthrobacter; species Arthrobacter glycogeni. The sequence continues at coordinate 61,317 of NZ_JBTNDV010000008.1, read as the reverse complement.
ATGGAAGCCGGAGCGCCATGGCGTTGATCGTGAAGTCCCGGCGGAGGAGGTCGTCCTCCAGCGTGTCCCCGAAGGCGACGATCGGATTGCGAGATGCCGGGTCATACGCTTCGGCCCGGTACGTCGTCACTTCGATCATGAAGCTGCCCTTACGGAGCCCGATAGTGCCAAAGTCCCTACCGATTTCCCAATAGGAGTCGGCCCACCTGCGAATCACTGCGAGAGTCTGGTCCGGATTTGCATCACTGGTGAAGTCCAGATCCGGGGAGGTTCGCTTCAGGAAGAGATCGCGCACCGGCCCGCCCACCAGGGACAGTTCGTGTCCGGCAGCGACGAACAGCTGTCCCAATTCGGTAACAACCGGAGGAAGCGGGGCGGTCAGGGTTGAGTCGTCTAGCAAGTGCACCATAGTGCTTTAAGGGTGCCAGATGACACGGAAAACTCCACTATGAGGCCGCGAGGCGTCGTTCGTGCCCGACACGCGGGAACCGGCGCGAGGAGACGGCGAAGGCCAGTTGTCGTCATCGACTGAAGCGAAAGATCGTTAGAGTAGTCTGCGTGGACCGTCCTGTTCCGAGCGCACCAAAGCGGACCCCGTTGACAGTGTCAATGGGCAGCGTCGGCGCGCCACAGGTGCATCATTCGCTCCCGACCGTTGAAGAAGTCTCATCCGGTGGAATAGTGGTCGATACGTCCGATGATTTCTTTAACGTGGCCATCATCGCGCGGTTGAACCGGGGCGGCCGTCTTGAGTGGTGTCTCCCGAAGGGCCACCCTGAGGGCAGCGAAAACAACTCAGAGGCCGCGGTCCGGGAAATTGAGGAAGAAACTGGAATCCAGGGCCGGATCATTACCGCCCTGGGCAGCATCGACTACTGGTTTACCGTTAGCGGACACCGCGTCCACAAGACTGTCCATCACTACCTGTTGATCGCCACGGGTGGTCACCTGACCATCGAAAACGACCCCGACCACGAAGCCGTGGACGTGGCGTGGGTTCCGCTTGCAGACCTGGGAAAGAAACTATCCTTCCCTAACGAGCGCCGCATCGCGGATCTTGCCCGGGAAGTTTTGCCGGACTACCTCTGACCCCGGGTCAACTCCGCCGGGCCAGTGGTGAGACGATAGACAACGATGTCGGACTCAAACACAGCCTCCCTCCCCGTCCAGGATGCTGGGGTTTTACCCAGCCGCGCGAACCATCCTGGCGACGCCGCAGCTCCAGCCACCGACGCCGGTGGCAAGCACGCTCGTCCCGCGGCGCCAGACACGACGGCCCGCTCAAGCGCAATCATGGCGGCTGGAACCCTTGTTTCGCGCGTGCTCGGACTGGTTCGGGTAGCCCTCCTCGCGACGGCGCTCGGAGCATCCGGCGGAGTGGTGGATGCGTTCTCCATTGCCAATGGGTTGCCGAACTTCATCTATCTCATGGTGGCCGGCGGCGTGTTCAACGCTGTTCTGGTTCCCCAAATCATCAAGGCCACTCAGAGCCCGGATCGCGGCGCGGACTTCATCAGTCGTCTCATCACACTCGCTGTGATCGTCCTGGTGGTGCTGACGGCCCTGGTGACACTTGCTGCGCCGCTGATCACCTCGCTCGTCACGGATTTTTCCGGCGACCGGTTGGCGCTGGCCACCATTTTTGCCTACTGGTGTTTGCCGCAAATCTTTTTCTACGGCCTCTACGCGATTATCGGACAGGTGCTCAACGCCAACGGATCCTTCGGGCCTTACATGTGGGCGCCGGTAGCCAACAATATTGTGTCGATCACAGCGCTAGTGGCGTTCATCGTGCTGATGGGCTCGCAAATCGACAGCTCCCACACGCCAGAATCCTGGACCTCTTCCCAGACCTTACTGCTGGCCGGCGGAACCACCCTCGGAATCGTCATTCAGTCCCTCGTCCTGCTCTGGCCCTTGAAACGGCTTGGGCTGGGACTCAAACCAACCTTCGGCTGGCGAGGGGTGGGATTGGGTCGCACCGGGAAGCTGGCTTCCATCACCATCATCACCATGCTGGTCGGGAACGGGTTATACCTGGTCAATATCCGCGTCGCGTCTATCGCCGCTGAGGCCCGCCCAGATTATCTCGCCCGCGTGCCACCCCAACAAATTGCCGGCCCGTTCAATCTGGATATCGGCACCATGGTGTATGTGCTGCCGCATTCGGTGATTGCGCTGTCCATTGCCACCGTCATGTTTAATCAGCTGGCGGCGGCGCACAACAACAACGATCTTGCGCTGATCAGGGAGACGCTCTCGCGAGGGCTGCGCATCATGGGCGTGGCGACAGTGTTCGGTGCTGCGGTCCTCCTTGCGCTGGCTGTGCCACTCGGCATGCTGTTCTCGGGTGGGATTCGCCCGGACGGGGCACTCAACGCGGTGCTCATCACCCTGCTGGCCGTCGGCGCGCCCTTCCTCAGCGCCAACTTCTTCCTCAATCGGGTGTTTTATGCCGCTGAAGATGCTGTCACACCACTGCGGATTCAGCTCATCCTTTCGGTCGTCGGTGTTAGCCTTGCGCTCATCTCCGGAACTTTCGCGCCTGAATACATTGTTCCGCTGCTTGCCCTCAGCTTCACCCTGGGCAACGTGATCGCCGTCGTCGTGAGCCACGCGTTCCTGGTGCGCAAAATCGGTTCGTATGGTGCCGGGCACGTGTACGACGTGCACGTACGCCTCGCTCTTGCCGGCATGGTTGCCGCCGCCGCTGGCGCTGGAGCGCTCTGGCTCTTCGGGGGGTACAGTCCTGACGGTTTCGTCTGGCGGTCGGTACCTGCCGGATTCATCACGTTGGCAATCTGCGGGATCCTGATGACGGGGGTCTACCTGGTCATGCTGAAGGTTCTGCGGATCAGGGAGCTGGACGAGTTTCTGGCTCCCTTGCTGGCGAGGTTTAGCCGGGCCAAATGATCCCAGCCCCGGCGTGCGCCGGGAAAACCAGGGTATCGGCCGAACTGACCGGTAACATTGGTAGGAATCATCTGGAGCCTATTTGACGTGTTGAACGGGGAGCCCCCTCAACACCCGACAATCCAACCATTCCGCGGGAGGAACACGTGCCACAACCAGTAGACGTTGGTTCAGTATTGGGAGGCCGCTATAAGGTCACTGCCTACGTACTGGCTTCTGCTGATCGGGATCTCGTGCTCGACGGCATGGATCAGGTTCTCAACCGGCCCGTCAGTATTCTGGTGGCCTCAGCCTCCAATGCGGACCAGATTGCGGCTACAGCCCGTGAGGTTGCCACGGGCGAACGAGCCGGCAACATTCAGGTCCTGGACTTGGGTGTCACCGACGAAAGCACCTACTTGGTGACCAACCGGGCAGCACCGGCCGATCTGCTGGATCTCGTTGTCCCCCGAGACTCGCCATTTGTTGAGCCGTTTTTCACCGACACCCTTGGGTCCGAGATCTTTGGCGGGCCGCGCTCCACCGAGCCGGAAACCTACGACGACGACGACTACGGTCCCGAAGAGGAGGATGACCGCCCGGCCAGAAAGTCTCGCTTGTCAAGAGCACGTCTGCCGAAGTTCGGCAAGGCAGCTCCTGCGGCAGGAGCGGCGGCAGGGGCCACCGCAGGCGCCGCTGCCACGGTCGCCGCCACCAGGGCAGTCCCGTCCGGCTCCCCGGCGCCCGGGTCCCGGGTTCCACCACCCCCGGCCGTGGCACCTCGAGTCGCTGATGGAGGTAGCGGCGGCGATCAGAGCCAGCCGAAAGTATCACTCTGGTCTGACCAGGACTACGACGCCGGTACCGAAAGCTCCCGGGCTGATCAGACCGGCCGGGCGGCATCGCACTTCCCAGCTGCGGCCGCTGCCAGCGCCCCTGCACTAGATGATGGCGGCGAGTCTGTCGACGACGCTGACGACGACCGCGGAAACAACCCAAAGTACACCCGGGTGCTCGTTGGTGTAGTGCTGACCATCATCTTGGTCACCGTTGTCGCGTTGGCAGTCAATCAGCTCAGTGGCTTTTTCTCACCCGATCTGGAGGCCGGACCCGGTACCGCCACAACCACCACCGCGACCCAAGCTACGGAGGAGCCGACCGAGGATGGCACTGCAACACCCTCTGAGGACAGCGAAGATACCGCCGAGCCAACCGTTGATCCAATCGATCCCATTCCGGCCGGCGTCACACGGCTCGTCCCCGATAATGCCGCCCTAAATGCCGCTAGCGACGGGGACTTGCCCCTCATCGTTGACGGTAATCCCGGTAGTTTTTGGGGAAGCCTGGTCTTCGCCAATGAGACCTTTGGTGGCCTCGCCCAGAGCATGGCTCTCGTTGTCGAACTTGAGGAAGAGTCGACCATCAACCAGATTCAGATCGAGCAGCTTAACGGTTCGGGCGGTAGCTTCACCGTTCTTCTGAACGACGAGCCAACCCTCGACGGTGCTGAGCAGATTGCGCAAAGCTCATTCACCGGTCCAACGACCAACATTCCGGTCCCACCCAACGCCGACGGTGAACCCGCTACCGCGCGGTACATCATTGTTAACCTTACTCAGCTTCCTCGCTTGACCAATGTCCAGGCGGTCTTCCCATGGGGCGTCCGGATTGCCGAGATTAGCGCCTCCTAGCTTGATCCTCAGCTGTTGAGCCAACCTGGCCTGGACGGAATAAGCTGGTCGGTGGAGCGGTTCTTATCAGTAGTCGCTCCATCGAGCCCCAAGGCTACTGTTGTGGTGTCAACAAAGGAAGGTTCACCAAACCCGTGAGTATAGAAACCGGCACATCCGGAACGACCAGCAACGATACACAGAAGATCCACGATGTGATCATTGTGGGCTCAGGCCCAGCCGGGTACACAGCAGCTGTGTACACCGCGCGTGCCAACTTGGCTCCGTTGATGATTGCCAGTTCGGTCAAGGCTGGCGGTGAATTGATGAACACCACCGATGTCGAAAATTACCCTGGCTTCCCTGACGGGGTCATGGGTCCAGACCTAATGGAACAATTTGAGAAACAGGCCGTCCGCTTTGGCACCGAAATCCTGTTCGAGGATGTCACATCGCTCGAATTGAGTGGGCTGGTAAAGAAGGTCACCATCGGGACCGGTGAAACCTACCTGTCCCGATCCGTCATTATCTCCACCGGATCTGAATACCGCGAGCTGGGGCTCGATGACGAGAAGCGCCTATCCGGTCACGGCGTCAGCTGGTGTGCCACCTGTGACGGATTCTTTTTCAAGGACCAGGACATTGCCGTTATTGGAGGGGGCGACTCGGCAATGGAGGAAGCACTCTTCCTGACGAAGTTTGCACGGACCGTCACAGTAGTGCACCGCCGTGAGTCCCTTCGCGCTTCCAAAATCATGCAGGATCGGGCGCTCAATCACGAGAAGATCCGTTTTATCTGGAATTCGGAAGTCATCGGAATCGACGGTGAGGCTAAGGTGACCGGTCTACGGCTTGGAAGCACTGTTGACGACTCCACCCAGCAACTCGCAGTGACCGGAGTGTTCGTTGCTATAGGTAATGATCCCCGGGTCGAGCTCGTCAAGGATCTGCTCGAATTAACGTCCGAGGGCACCATCGCCGTTCAGGGACGTACGTCAAAGACCTCGATGCCTGGCGTCTTCGCTGCCGGCGATGTTATCGATCCCACCTATCGCCAGGCCATCACGGCGTCGGGCTCCGGCTGTGTCGCAGCACTCGACGTCGAACACTATCTTGCCGACCTTGGCGATTCGATCGACACCGCTGCTGCAGTCCCTACCCCACCTGCCGAAAAAGTCTCTGAAGAAGCTCGCGTACTCAGCCCCAACCTAGGAGAACCACTATGACCGCTAGAGAAGTTACTGATGCCTCATTCGACGTCGACGTGCTGCAAGCCAGCAAGCCGGTACTCGTAGACTTCTGGGCAGAATGGTGTGGGCCTTGCCGGAAACTATCGCCAATTCTCGATGAGATCGCCGGAGAGCATTCCGAAAAGGTTGATGTTGTGAAACTCAACGTTGACGACAACCCCGCGACCGCCGCCAAGTATGGCATCACGTCCATCCCTGCCGTGTACGTTTTCAAAGATGGCGTCGTCGCTGCGCAGTCAATCGGAGCGAAGCCTAAGCAGGTCATCGAAGAAGAATTCGCTGATTTTCTGAAGTAACCCAGAGATCCTTCTGGATCAGCTATTTGGATCTTCGAGTAGCCACTGCCCCTTTCAACGGGGCGGTGGCTATTCTCGTTTTAGCACCCGCTTCAGATGAATTATGGCCGCCGAGGAAACATTCGGGCAGATCTACCAGCCGAGGCAGACCTAAACGACCATCCAGCCCTCTGGTGTACCCGCATCTCAGCTCAGTATCGGTTGCCTGTCATCTGACCTGTGAGCCTTGTCAATAGAATGGCCACACACGGGTCACCTCCAGAGTCTGGGCGCGTTAGTGAGCCCGCTACCGGCAGCGCACTCAGGTCATCCCGAGCTATTGGTTCGGCTCGTTCCCTCCACCCGTTTGCCAACATCAGGCGGCCGCCCCTGTGATTGACCGAAAAGATTGGTTTCACGTGAAACACTGGCGGCGCTGGGGTCCGCTCTAACCCCAATAGGACCCCAAAGTGAACTCAGAATCCGGGCGGAGGAGGAGGGGCCACAGGTCGACAGGTCTTCTCTACGTCATGGATTTGGCCGTGACTGACTGACCGTGACCATGACCGACCACCCAAGGCCCGAATATTATGACTGGAGGGTACGCTGTACATCCCCGATGGATCTGCCACGTCTACTATCCGGATCCAGGTGTTTCACGTGAAACGAGCAAGCGATGCTGTCCGGGGTCGCCTGAGGCTACCCGAAGGCCGGCGTCGACGGAGGCTCATTCGGAACAGTAGCGCCAGCGATCACGGCAACGCATACTTGCAACCCAAAGCCGCTTGTGGATGCCATGGTTCGCTCAGTGTCCGATTCCGCGCAGTGTGTTCCGGTGCACTGTCACGCAATCGACAACCGCCCGCCACCGATGGAATATGTTCGGCCGCTGGCCTTCGACGTGAACCATCCTGACCTGGTTACGATCGCTCACTACCTCGGTGACACTACAATCATGAATAGCGGTCGCATCTCTGGTCCATGCTGTCGGCGATCCGTGACTCCCATTTGACCCCGCTGTCCTCAACCCCGCCGTGAACTCTGCTTGACACGTATCGCCATCGGGTAGGCGGGCTCGATAAAAGTCTACTTCGTGAAAGCTTCATCTGCATGATTGTTTCACGTGAAACAAGCCCCCGAGGGACTACAGATTAGGCGAAGTAGCTCGGCGGTGTAATCGGGTGAGTAATCGAGCCAATCTGGTCACGACTACTCATGCCGGATCCTCATAGAACAAAAGCGGACTAAGGCGCCCAGTCGCTCCGGGCAAGGGGCTGCACCGCACGAGGAAGAGACCCCGAAGTCCGCCCCAGGTACGCCCTGCAAGGCCCGGAACCTGCTCAGGGGACTTCGAGTTCCACGTGGAACACCAGATTCGAACCCGGGACGTATGGGGCGGCCCATGAGATAGTCCCGACGGCATGCCGCCTTGCCTGAGGCCGATCGAGCGCGGCAGGCAAGCTACCGAAAGTCCGTCGCATCATGCTACATACCCTGATTGGACCAACCGAACTACAGTTCCGCGGGCTGGTCATCAATCCCAGCTGTTTCACGTGAAACAGCAGATGTAGCATGAAGCCAAGGCGAACCAGGCGTGCTTACGTGGGTTGCGACGCTCCCAAAACCCCCATAATTCGGTTAAGATCATCCACGCTGGCGAACTCAATGCTTACTTTTCCCTTCCGAGCTCCCAGGGTGATTTTTACGCTAGTGTCCAGTCGATCGGAAAGAGAGGTTGCTAGATAATCGAGCCGCTCATGTCGAGCGCCTGCGCGAGGGCTGGTGGGTTTCACAGGTCGCCTGAGCCCGTCACTCATCGACACCAGCTCCTCCGTTGTCCTCACCGAGAGGCCTTCAGCAACAATCTTCTGAGCGAGTTTCTCCATCTCAACCTGATCACTCAATCCGAGGAGGGCGCGGGCGTGTCCGGCCGAAAGGATCCCTGCCGCGAGCCTTCTTTGTACCAGCGGAGGGAGCTTCATTAGCCGAAGCGTATTGGAGATCTGGGGGCGCGAACGTCCAATGCGCTCAGCCAGCTCGTCATGGGAGCAGCCAAAATCATCAAGCAACTGCTGATATGCTGCTGCTTCTTCAAGCGGATTGAGCTGACTACGGTGCAGGTTCTCCAGGAGAGCATCCCTGAGAAGATCGTCGTCAGACGTCGATCGGATAATTGCCGGTACCGCAGCCAGGCCGGCTTCCCGCGAGGCACGCCAACGTCGCTCGCCCATCACCAGCTCGTAGGGCTGGTCGCCGCCCTCTACAGAAGGGCGCACCACGATAGGCTGCAGGACACCTATCTCACGAATCGAATTGACGAGTTCCGCCATCTCCTCATCGTCAAAAACACTACGGGGTTGCTTGCGGTTAGCGTGGATCAACCCAACCGGGATCTCCGCGAAGGTTGCCCCAGGCACCGCCACGAGGTCCAGTTCAGCATCGGAATGCGTCGTTTCACGTGAAACGTCTTCCAACTCCTCTATCTCTGCCGTCACCACATCACGACTGACTAAGGACACACCGAATTCTTCAGGAGCGCGCGCGAACTGAGATTCGACCTCGATCGACGGGGGAGCCCCGCCACCCGTGGGTGCGTTCGCCGCGGCCGCATCGGACTCTGGGGACGCTGCAGGCACTGCGGGACTGCCGCCTGACTTCCGTTGTCCGACGCGTTTGGGGGCCCTGGTCGGGGCTTTGAGGGCGTCTTTGTTGATTACCGAAGCATTCCGGGTGGACCGCGGCGAGTCGTCAATAGTACCGCCCTCGCTCACCGGGCGTTCCGAAGCGGCGGGAAAGAAAAGGTCGGCAGGGCGGCCGCTCCTCGGCGTTACCGTCTCCCTGACTGGATCCGGAGTCTCCACAGGTGCGCTTGGGATGAGAGCACCTAGCCCACGTCCCAATCCGCGTCGCTTTTCGGCCATGACAGGTCCCTTCAGGAGTGCAGAAACAATCTGCATCGTATGAATAGCTAAGTCCCACCCTACTGCGGATCGGGATCAATGGAGTCGAGGCAGGCTAACTGCGTTCGGCAATCTCGGAGGCAGCTTCAAGATAGGACAACGCGCCACTGGACGAAGGATCGTACGTCATCACAGTCTGTTGGTAACTGGGAGCCTCTGAGATTCTCACCGACCGAGGGACAACCGCCTTCAAAACCTGCTTCGGAAAGTGTTCGCGTACTTCCGCTGCAACCTGAGCGGCAAGGTTCGTCCTACCGTCGTACATGGTAAGAAGGATGGTGGATACCACCAAGTCAGCATTGAGATGCTTTTGAATCATCTCTATATTCTTCAACAGCTGGCTCAAGCCTTCCAGTGCATAGTATTCGCACTGGATGGGAATCAGGACCTCTTTGGCTGCAACAAACGCGTTGACAGTCAGGAGACCAAGGCTGGGGGGACAGTCAATAAAGATATAGTCCAATCGTTCCTCGCCCTGTTTGGACCGATCCTGTGCATACAGATCAATCGCCCGGCGCAGTCGCTGCTCCCGAGCGACAAGAGAGACCAATTCAATTTCAGCCCCAGCCAAGTGAATTGTCGCTGGTGCGCACAGAAGATTTGGTACGTCGGAGCAAGCGACTACAACGGTGCCCAACGGCAGATCATCGATTAGGACGTCGTAGATACTGTCAACCTCCGCATGATGAGGCACACCAAGGGCTGTCGATGCGTTTCCCTGCGGATCAATATCGATCACCAGGACCTTGAGTCCGGCCGCTGCGAGGGCCGCCGCAATATTCACAGTCGTAGTGGTCTTTCCAACCCCGCCCTTCTGATTGCTGACCGTGAGTACACGAGTACTCTCTGGTCGAGGAAGTCTCCGACTACTCAGCTTTTCCCGGCGCCGGTTCTCGCTGGCAAGCTCGCGGGCAAGCGGTGTGCTGTCGTCCATCGCATCCATGACATTCCTTGGTGCTGCGCTAGTGGTGTTCAACGGGGCAGAAGCTGGTGCCGTCGGTTGGGGACTAGTGATCATGAATGTTGTTTCACGTGAAACAATGCCCATATTGGCGGGATCAGCAAACACTTCTGGTTGAATTTCCCCGAGGGTCACTGCGAGGGAAGATCCTGCGGACATCAACGACTGATTCCGCTTTGCACTGTCTTTCGTGGTCACGCGGGATTACTCGCTTTCAACATACCGGGGCCGGTCCTCCTTCTAGACTAGCCTGTGCCCCCGACGAACCGGCCGTGAAACAGACGGTTCGGAGGAAGATTCGAGAAGGCTCCCCGCTACTATCCGACAATGATGCGCACAACAGTTGTTGGCTGTTCCAGAAGTCCATCCCCGACCTGAAGTACTACAGTTTGTCGTCCGCCCAGCTTGCGGATAAGTTTCGCGGCCCTGCTGACTTCCTCCGCGGCACTCTGTCCCTTGATCGCCAGAACCTGGCCGCTTCCGGCAAGAATAGGTATAGTCATCGCCGCAAGCCCCCCCAACGCTGATACAGCCCGAGCAGTGACCACGGTCGGGGTCACCTTACCCACGGCGTCCTCCGCGCGTCCACGGAATACCGCGACATTTCCGAGGTCGAGATCCTCAACCACTTCGTGCAACCATGTCACGCGTCGTTCGAGGGGTTCGATCAGCGTGAAGGTAAGATCGGGCCGAGCAACCGCCAAGGCGATGCCCGGCAGGCCTGCGCCGCTTCCGACGTCCGCCACTGACACCCCGGCGGGAAACAGTTCAGCGATGACCGCGCAGTTGAGCACGTGACGGCTCCACAGCCGGGGGACTTCTCGCGGCCCGAGTAAACCCCGTTCAATTCCGGTTGTTGCGAGATGTTCCACGAACCGTTCGGCGAGACCTAGCCGGTCACCAAAAATTGTCTGCGCGGCGCTGAACTCCGCTTCAGTCATGTCCACCATATGTTAGCCCTATCTTGGGGGGCTAGGAGTCAGCGGGCGAGACGACGATGTGCCGATCGGAGCCCTCGCCCTCCGACTCGCTAATCGATCCGGCCTCGGCCACAACGTCGTGCACAATCTTGCGCTCGTACGCCGACATTGGTTCCAGGGCTACGTCGTCGCCCGACTCCTTGACCTTATTGACTGCCTCGAGAGCGATCCCGCGGAGTTCCTTACCCCGCACCTCCCGGAAACCGTCGATGTCGAGAACCAGCCGTGAACGATTGTCCGTCGACGTCAGCACGGACAATCGGGCGAGCTCCTGCAGCGCCTCAAGTACCTCCCCATCTCTGCCCACCAGCCCACTCAGTGAACCACTGGGAGGGTCTTCAGAGACGATCGAGATATAGGTACGCCCGTTCCTCACCTCGATGTCGATGTCACCGTCGATATCGGCAATGTCCAGGAGTTCCTCAAGATAATCGGCTGCCACGTCGCCCTCATCCTCCAGCCGGCTGATCGTAGCTTGAGAGTCCGTTCCCGTTTCATCAGTGTCGACCACTTCTTTGGGGGTTGTCCCGGGAACATTCTCGACTGTCATTTCCGCTTCCTGTTCTTGCGCTGTGGCTGAATGCGCTGGCCCTTGGTCTCGGCGACCTCTTCCGCAACGGGATCGGCCTTCCTCTCCCCAAGCAGCGGCATCATCGGAAGTCCCTTTTTGGCACGTCTTTCGGCCAAGGCCTTGGCCGCAGGGGACCCCGGGGTAGGCATCCGGCGGATGACGTAGAACTGCTGTGCCATCGTCCAGATATTTGTTGTAGTCCAATAGATCAGTACACCGATAGGAAAGTTGATTCCACCAATACCGAAGACCAGCGGGAGGATGTAGAGCATCAATTTCTGCTGCCGCATGAAGGGGCTTTGCATGGCTTCTTCGGACATGTTCTTGGCCATAATCTGCTTCTGGGTAATGAACTGCGAAGCTGTCATGGCCAGGATCATGATCACCGACAGGATGATGACGCTGAGGTTGGCGTTGTCGCCGAAACTTCCGAGAAAGGTCGAGGATAGCGGAGCGCCAAAGATCGTGGCGTCGTCGAACTGACGCACCTCCTGCGCCGTCATCTCCCCGATGGTTTCACCGGTTTCGGAAGCGCTCGATACTCCGTTGAGTACAGTAAAAAGCGCGAAAAAGAACGGCATTTGGATCAGTATGGGCAGGCAGGCAGCAAACGGATTGGTGCCGTGCTTCTTGTACAGCGCCATCTGTTCCTGGGTCATCGCTTGACGGGACAGTTGGTCCGTTTTGCCCTTGTACTTCTTCTGCAACTTCCTCAGATCCGGCTGCAACGCCTGCATGCCGCGCTGCGCCTTGATCTGCTTGACGAAGACCGGAATAAGCGCTGCGCGGATGACAACGACGAGTCCCACGATGGACAACGTCCACGTCCAGCCGGACGCCGCATCCATCCCCAGAAAAGTAAACCCGTCGTGGAAGAACGTCATGATCCATGACACCAGCCACTGGAACGGGAAGAGGATGGTATTGAAGAAGTCCATAGCTATTTGCTCCTCAGGCCGCCGAGCGGCTCTCGTCATCAGCAGGAATCACAGGATGATTCAGCACAACAATTTTGGGTATTTTTCCAACGGCAAAAGACCGACCACCTGCGGGCACGTGGTCCACCCCACCGTCATTCCACGGATGGCATCGACAAACCCGCCAAACCGCAAGAGCACTGCCTTTGAAGGCACCGTGGATTGTTACGGCTTCCAGCGCATACGCCGAGCAGGAAGGGAAAAACCTACATACCTGGCCATAAAGAGGGGAAATCACTACCCGATAAGACTTCAGCACTGCAATCATGCAGTTGGCTGGCAGTTCACGCAGCGCCGACACACGTGGGGCAGCGGTCGTCATGTGCTGCCTCTCTTCCTACTGGATACCGAGTCGAAGGCCCGGTCGAAGTCGCTAGCAAGCTGACTCCAGGTTGCGTCAGCGGCAGGCGGCAGCGCCCGCACCACCACGGCCAGTCCACTGGGATGCCGGGATAAGGCTGACGAAGCCATTTGTCTAAGTCTCCTCTTAACGAGGTTTCGTGTCACGGCGTTCCCTACGCCCTTGGAGACGATGAACCCGAACCTGCTCGGATCCTCCCCGGGAATAGGCGCCATATACAACACCAAGTTCCGGCGCCCAGAACGGGAGCCGGAACGTACGGTATGGGTGAAATCTGAAGCGACTCGGACCCTATTAATGCGGGACAACACTAGGATGCCCTGGACGATCGGGGTGCTTTGGCATCGTGTGCCACCAGACTGGCCCGAGGCTTCGTCAAACTAGCTTGGCCTATTTAGGCCGACAGCTCGGTGCGGCCTTTGCCGCGGCGTGCTGAGAGGATAGCTCGGCCAGCGCGTGTGCGCATCCGAAGGCGAAAACCGTGCTTCTTAGCCCGGCGGCGGTTATTCGGCTGAAAGGTCCGCTTGCTCACTGTATTTACTCCAAGACAATCTTAGGATGCGTCCGGTCTGTTGCTACAAGGGGGAAGAACAGACTGACGATTCGACGTTGATGGCTGCGGATGGAGCAGAGACCGGCACATTTCATCAACTAAAACTGATGTGCAGGCATGCAGGATGCAGACATATAGGACTACATAACGTTAGGCGACCGGTCCCATGCCAGTCAAACCGAGCGACCAACGTGCCACAACGCTTTGAACGGCTACTCTGTGGACAACTCGAAATTCTGTTGCCCTAAAAGTCCTCCGCTGACGATCGTTGGCAGACTGGACGGCCGCGGAGGCCAGCTATCTTCTGTACTACCCTTCCTCTAGTCTTGCCCAAGGGTCATTTATCCACTAGCTGTGCATAACTCTGTGGATGATGGCCATTTTCAATGGACATGGTGAAGAGGTATTTTGTGGGCCCGGACGAGATAAATGATGTAGGGAGTTCCTGGCGCAAGGTCATTCGCACCCTCGAACACGATGAAAGGGTGACACCTCGACAGCGAGGCTTCGTTGTGCTGGCTCAGGCGCAGGGGCTTATCGGCACAACCCTTCTGGTCGCCGTTCCCAACGAACTCACTCGCGAGGTTCTTCAGACGCACCTTAAGGCCGCCCTGGATGAAGCCCTCCGGGCCGTGTTTCGCGAGGATTTGCAGTGCGCTTTTGTCATCGACCCGGAGTTGACTCCGGTGGAGGTGGAAGAGACCGAACCTGTCCACACTACGGAGCCGGCGCGTGAAGAAATCAAACCCGCTCCCACACTCCCTAGTAACTCCCATGAATTTGGTCGCCTCAATCCTAAGTATGTTTTCGATACCTTCGTGATTGGATCTTCCAATCGTTTCGCCCACGCGGCGGCGGTTGCTGTTGCCGAAGCTCCGGCAAAGGCCTACAACCCTCTATTCATCTATGGGGATTCCGGGCTTGGTAAGACTCACCTCCTCCATGCCATCGGCCACTATGCCCGCCACCTTTACACCGGCATCCGGGTTCGATATGTGAATTCTGAGGAGTTCACCAACGACTTCATTAACTCGATCAGGGACGACGAGGGTACAAGCTTCAAGCAGACATATCGAAATGTCGACATACTTCTCATTGACGATATCCAATTCCTCTCGGGAAAAGACCGGACCCAGGAAGAGTTTTTCCACACATTCAATGCCCTTCACAACCACAACAAGCAAGTAGTCATCACCTCAGACCTACCCCCAAAACAACTTTCGGGATTCGAGGAGCGGATGAGATCTCGGTTCGAGTGGGGTCTTCTCACCGATATCCAGCCCCCCGAGCTAGAGACCCGGATAGCTATTCTCCGGAAGAAGGCCATCAGCGAAGGGATGAGTGCGCCCGATGACGTCCTCGAGTACATCGCCTCGAAAATTTCAACCAACATCAGGGAGCTCGAGGGTGCCCTCATCCGGGTTACCGCTTTCGCCAGCCTCAATCGCCAGCCCGTCGACGTAACGCTCGCCGAGGTGGTTCTCAAGGACCTCATTACCGACGACGGCGCTCAGGAAATCACCTCGGCCGTCATTATGGCTCAGACCGCCGACTACTTCCAGATCAGCATGGAAGAGCTCTGCAGCAAGTCACGTACACGAACATTGGTCACAGCACGGCAAATCGCCATGTATCTTTGCCGAGAGCTGACGGATATGTCGCTGCCGAAAATCGGACAGGAACTTGGCGGTCGGGACCACACCACTGTTATTCACGCCGATCGGAAGATCCGTGAGTTGATGGCGGAGCGTCGAGCCATCTTCAATCAGGTCACAGAACTCACCAACCGGATCAAACATCGCCGTAAAGACGCCTAACTACAGCTGAAGTATTAACAGGTGTGGATATTTCTGTGGATAACTGGTCGAACAACACGTCCTTTGCTGAGGACAACTTCGCCAGGACTGTGGATCGGCTCAAAATCAAGGGATTCGCCCACACCTCACCCTGTGTTCGTCGGGCTACTATTCACACCTTCTCAACAAGCTGTGGCCCTCTACGACTAGCTGTACTTCAGTTATCCACAGTTTCAACAGGCGTTACTACCACTACGAACCTTAAATCCAAGAGTTCTTCCACATAACATTTTCCCATCAGGTTCCACCGCCACATCGTCACCCGCCGCCTCTAAGAGCAGAGGCAAGGCGTCCCTCGACAGTCAGGCTAAGCTTTCTGTGAGTACTGTTGTTCCTTGCCCTGCGGCAGAGCCCTTTCCCGCTGGCCAGTAAACTTCCCAAGAATGATGTTGAGAAAGGCGGGACCCTTCAGTGAAATTCAGAGTTGAGCGGGATGTTCTGGCTGAGGCTGTTACCTGGACAGCACGTTCGCTGTCCCCCCGCCCACCGGTTCCTGTGCTTTCCGGCCTGTTGATCAAAGCAGCTGGCGGAACCCTCAGCCTTGCCAGCTTCGACTACGAAATTTCTGCTCGCCTCGAGATCCCTGCCGATATCGCTGAAGAAGGGACTATTCTCGTGTCCGGGAGGCTGCTGGCCGACATTTGCCGTAGCTTGCCGTCTGCTCCCGTTGAGGTAGAGACGGAAGGAACCAAAGTAACGCTGACCTGCCGCAACAGCCGTTTCAACCTCGCGACCATGCCGGAAGGCGAATACCCCGAGCTTCCCACACCGCCAGAAATCAGTGGCGTCGTTGACGGAGATGCATTCGCTCAGGCTGTCTCACAGGTAATCATCGCAGCGAGTCGCGACGATACCCTTCCTATTCTTACCGGGGTTCGAATGGAGATTGAGGACGATCTTATTACTCTTCTCGCAACCGACCGATACCGGCTGGCCCTGCGGGAAGTCACCTGGAAGCCCGGGACACCGGGAATCTCAACTAGCGCCCTTGTCAAAGCGAAAACCCTCAACGAAGTAGCAAAAACCCTAGGTAGCTCAGGAGATCTCAGTATTGCCCTGTCGAGTGACAGGGAACTGATCGGGTTCGAAAGTGGCGGACGCCGCACCACGTCGCTGCTCGTTGACGGCGACTACCCAAAGATCCGTGCCTTGTTTCCGGAAAGCACTCCCATCCACGCAACAGTTGAAACCAGTGTGCTGGTTGAAGCTGTCCGCCGAGTGTCACTTGTAGCGGAACGCAATACTGCCGTTCGGATGGCCTTTAGCGCGGGGCAGGTCACTCTTGATGCCGGCACAGGCGAAGACGCCCAGGCGTCCGAGGCAATTGAAGCCACTCTCGATGGAGATGACATCACCGTTGCCTTCAACCCCCACTACCTGAGCGAGGGCCTCGGCGCCTTCAGTAGCAAGTTCGTTCGTTTTTCTTTCACCACGCCTCCGAAGCCGGTAGTGATTTCCGCCCAGGAAAACGCAACCGGCGAGGATCGCACCGATTACCGCTACTTGCTGATGCCAGTTCGAATGGCTAACCAGTAAGCAACGTTGACCACCTGACCATATTGGTCGGATCCCGGTCACTGCCCACAGGAAGAGAAGTAGCAATGCACATTGGCCTCGTCGGACTTGGCAAAATGGGCTTCAACATGCGGGAGCGGCTCCGTCGGAGAGGGATAGCTGTCACCGGGTTTGACCGGAATCCAGCTATTTCTGACGTCCTTTCACTCGACCTGTTGGTCGCTTCGCTCCAGACTCCGCGAGTGATCTGGATGATGGTGCCGGCCGGAGCGGCTACCGAATCTGTTGTTCAGGACCTTGCTGCACGCTTGGATGATGGTGACCTGATCATCGACGGCGGAAATTCGCGGTTCACCGACGACCAAAGGAACGCTGAACTGCTCGCCGCGCGGGGCATCGCTTTTGTCGATTGTGGTGTTTCTGGAGGCGTGTGGGGCCTTGAAAACGGCTATGGCCTGATGGCGGGTGGCGCTCCCACCGACGTGCAACGTGTCCTCCCTGTCTTTGATGCGCTTCGGCCAGAGGGGCCCCGCGAGGAGAGCTTCGTCCATGTCGGGAATGTAGGAGCGGGCCACTACGCCAAGATGGTCCATAATGGCATCGAATATGGGTTGATGCAGTCCTATGCTGAAGGATATGAGTTGTTGGCAGCAAAGGACATCATCAAAGATGTCCATGGCACTTTCCAGGCCTGGCAGCATGGAACAGTTGTCCGGTCCTGGTTGCTTGATCTTCTGGTTAAGGCCCTCGAAGACGACCCAGCGTTGACCAGGACCGCAGGATATGTTGAGGACTCAGGTGAGGGACGGTGGACTGTCGAGGAAGCCATCGCCAGCGAGATTCCGGTACCCGCGATCACGGCTGCGCTGTTTGCCCGGTTCTCATCCCGGCAGGACGATGCCCCAGCCATGAAGATGGTTGCAGCGCTTCGCCACCAGTTTGGTGGACACGCGGTTCGTGCCCCCAAGGAATCCGCGTGAGTGGAGCACAGTGTACGTCCAGCATCTATCACTGACAGATTTCCGTAGTTATGGCCAGGTCGAAGTACCGCTTGAGGCTGGAATCACGGTCTTTGTAGGGCCCAATGGGGTAGGCAAAACCAACATTGTCGAGTCTATCGGTTACCTTGCCTCGATGTCCTCGCATCGGGTCAGCACGGATAAGCCACTCATTGCATTCGGCGCCGAACGCGCCCTGGTCAGGGGAAGATTGGTCCGCGGCACCCAAACTACCAGCGTCGAGGTCGAAATCAATGCTGACCGCGCGAACCGGGCCAGAATAAATCGAGCCAACCCGGTGCGAGCCGGCGATGCAGCGGGAATACTCCGGACTGTTCTCTTCGCACCGGAGGACCTCGCCCTGGTCAAGGGGGATCCCTCGAACCGACGTCGTTTCGTCGACGAGTTGATGGTGACATTGCTGCCGCACCGGGCAGGGATGAACACCGACTACGAGCGGGTGCTCAAGCAGCGGAATGCTCTCCTCAAGTCTGCCCGGAACAGTGGAAAGTTCTCCGCCTCCCATGAAGCCACCCTCGACGTGTGGGATCAGCATCTAGCTCAAACGGGGGCCAGGTTGTTGCATGCGCGGTTGGCGCTGTTGGCACAACTACAGCCACATTTGGAACGCGCATATCGTCAGTTGACCGATGGATCAAAAACTGCGGAAGCAACCTATCGCTCCACCCTGTCGGGTCCCGCAGCCGACGGCGCGCCCGGTGAAGACAAATCCCTAGGTTCGCTTGGAGTGGAGGACCTGACGGACAAGTTCATCGCCGAACTTCTTACCCAACGGAAGAGGGAGCTCGACCGGGGGATTTCATTGGTTGGGCCCCACAGGGATGATGTGGAATTGATCCTCGGTGGAACTATTGCCAAGGGGTACGCCTCCCATGGAGAAACCTGGTCCCTGGCCTTGGCGTTGAGGTTGGGCTCGTACTACCTGTTGATGGATGACGACCGGACGCCCGGGGCTGGCCCGGTACTCATTCTTGATGATGTTTTCGCTGAGCTTGATACAAGCCGGCGTAGGAAGCTCGCCGCAATTGTGAGCGGGGCTGAACAGGTATTGGTGACAGCGGCAGTTAGTGCAGACATTCCTGAGGCTCTTGCGGGACGCCAATTCCAGGTTGTTCCGGGAGGACTGGTTCATGGCGGTGCCTAGGGAACCGGCACAAGACAGCGACACCCCCGCGGGGTCGGATGAGAATGATCAACCGGTAGTCAATGATATTCAATTGAATGCGCCACAGTCACTGCTCAACCGGGTGCGGGATGCCTCCAAGAGTCGTGGAAACACCCGGTTACCCGCGAGCCAGCGAGCAGTCGTTGTGCCTAAACGCCGGCAAACAGGGGCGATCACGTATTCCGGACGCGATCCAGAAGGCGTGGGAAATGTGTTCAACAGGTTACTGAGTGAACGAGGTTGGAAGTCGCCGGTAGCCGTAGGAGCGGTGCTGGCGCGCTGGGATGAACTCGTTGGACAAGAAATTGCGGTCCATTGCCGGCCGGAAAGTTTCGACGGCAATACGGTCCTGGTCCGGTGTGATTCGACAGCATGGGCTACCCAGCTGAGGTTGATCAGCCCGATGTTGATTCAGAAGTTCGACACGGAGCTAGGCTCCGGCGTCGTCACCCGTATTTCGGTGCTTGGACCGGCTTCCCCAAACTGGCGCAAAGGGGGGCGGACCGTAAAGGGAAGGGGGCCCCGCGACACCTACGGATAGGACACGGTACCGATGCATTGGACCGGCCTCTTGCGAGTTCGGTAAACGCCGTGTAGGGCTGTGAACTCCCCGCAGGACGTATCCGTCCCTAGTGGCCTCCCCCGGGAGCCTCCTAACCGGCTTTATTCGCCAGTAGAGGGCTATTTAGTGCCGAATTGGCCATGGGGGCAGGGTAGAATGGGGAGTGGGCATTCCCGAGGGGATGCCTTTGACCTGTTGCCTGCTCCGTAGGCGTTAGACAGAGAAGTTAATTACCTAAAGATTCCTACCTTTGAGGAGCCGACAGCGCCTGTGGCTAATGACAATGAGCTGGACGCCAAAACCCAGGGCACTCCGCAGTCTGCTGCAGGAGCCCAAAATGGGACCACCGGATACGACGCGAGCGATATTAGCGTCCTGGAAGGTCTTGAGGCGGTTCGCAAACGCCCGGGCATGTACATTGGTTCGACCGGCCCACGCGGGCTCCATCACCTGGTTAATGAGGTGGTTGACAACTCGGTCGATGAGGCGCTTGCTGGGCATTGCGACACCATCAGGGTGACCTTGCTGGCGGACGGGGGCGTCCGGGTCATTGATAATGGACGCGGAATCCCAGTGGACATGCACCCCACCGAGGGGCGGCCTACGGTTGAGGTTGTCATGACAATCCTTCATGCCGGCGGTAAGTTCGGCGGGGGTGGCTACGCGGTGTCGGGTGGCCTGCATGGCGTCGGTATATCAGTGGTCAACGCCCTGTCGTCGCGGGTGGAAACCGAAGTGAAACGTCAAGGGTACGTCTGGAATCAGTCCTTCGCCGATGGAGGTAAGCCGGTTGGTGAGCTACGCCGGGGGGCCGAAACCACCGAAACAGGGACCACCCAGACGTTCTATCCTGACGCCACGATTTTCGAGACCGTGGAGTTCGATTTTGAAACCCTCCGTGCCCGGTTCCAGCAAATGGCCTTCCTGAACAAGGGGCTTCGCATTATCCTCGTGGATGAGCGGGCCGCCGAGGTGGAAACCGAGGAGATCGCTGAGACCTCAGCTGGCGGCGCTGTGGAAGAGCACGCTCCGAAGCACCGTCAGGTGGACTACATGTATGAGAACGGGTTGCTTGACTACGTCAATCACCTGAACTCATCCAAGCGAGTCGATGTGATTCACGAGGACGTCATCGGGTTCGAAACTGAAGACACCGACCGCAAGATCGCCGTTGAAGTGGCCATGCAGTGGACCAGTGCGTATTCAGAAAGTGTTCATACCTACGCCAACACCATCAATACCCATGAAGGCGGTACACACGAAGAGGGTTTTCGTGCGGCGATGACATCCCTCATTAACCGCTATGCGCGGGATAAAAACATCATCAAGGAGAAAGACGAAAACCTCACCGGCGATGACATCCGCGAGGGCTTGACGGCAGTTGTCTCTGTGAAGCTTTCCGAACCGCAGTTTGAAGGCCAGACGAAAACCAAACTGGGCAACTCGGAAGCCAAGGGCTTTGTTCAGCGGGTGGTCACCGATCAGCTTGGTGACTGGCTGGAACGCAATCCTGGTCCGGCACGGGACGTGATTCGCAAATCAATCCAGGCTGCGCAGGCGCGGCTCGCTGCGCGGAAGGCCCGCGAATCGACTCGCCGCAAAGGCCTTCTCGAATCGGGGGGCATGCCCGGCAAGCTGAAGGACTGCCAATCGAAGGACCCTTCGAAGTCGGAAATTTACATTGTGGAGGGCGATTCAGCAGGTGGTTCGGCCGTTCGAGGCCGTAACCCTGACACTCAGGCGATCCTTCCCCTGCGCGGCAAGATCCTGAACGTTGAACGGGCGCGGCTCGATCGCGCCTTGGGTAACAGCGAAGTGCAGGCCATGATTACCGCGTTCGGCGCCGGAATTGGCGAGGACTTCGACGTCGCGAAGGCCAGGTATCACAAGATCGTGTTGATGGCTGATGCTGATGTTGATGGCCAGCACATCACCACGCTGCTCCTGACCCTTTTGTTCCGCTATATGAGGCCATTGATTGAAAACGGCTACGTCTATCTGGCGCAGCCACCCCTCTACCGGATCAAGTGGTCCAACGCCACCCATTCTTATGTCTTCAGCGACCGTGAACGGGATGAAGTCATCAAGATGGGGCTGGCCAACAATCAGCGGTTGCCCAAGGACAACGGTGTGCAGCGGTACAAGGGCCTCGGGGAGATGAACTACACCGAACTTTGGGAGACCACCATGGATCCCGATAACCGCACGCTGCTGCAGGTTACGGTCGACGACGCGGCCGCAGCGGATCAGACCTTCTCGGTCTTGATGGGTGAAGATGTCGAGTCCCGTCGAAACTTCATTCAGCAGAACGCGAAGGACGTTAGATTCCTCGATATTTAGGGAGCACGGGCGACGTATTACGTCACAGCGACCTCCAACGGCCTTGGTACTTAGACACTGAACGGAACTAACGTATGAGCGACGAAGAAACACCCGACCTTCCCCTCGAAGGGCGTGTCCTCTCCGATCGAGTAGAACAGGTCGACCTGCAGACGGAGATGCAACGGTCTTACCTGGACTACGCGATGGCAGTCATTGTTGGTCGCGCGCTGCCTGACGTCCGTGATGGGTTGAAACCAGTTCACCGGCGGGTTCTCTACGCAATGTTCGACGGTGGATATCGCCCGGACCGTTCCTTTAACAAGTGTGCCCGCGTGGTGGGTGAGGTCATGGGTCAGTACCACCCCCACGGTGATACTGCGATCTACGACGCGTTGGTCCGCCTGATTCAGGACTGGACCATGCGGTACCCGCTGGCTCTGGGGCAGGGTAACTTCGGGTCACCCGGCAATGACGGAGCGGCCGCTCCCCGGTACACCGAAACCAAGATGGCTCCGCTCGCGATGGAGATGGTCCGCGACATCGACGAAGAAACCGTCGATTTTCAGGACAATTACGACGGCAAGAACCAGGAGCCGACGATCCTCCCGGCCCGATTCCCCAACCTGCTTGTCAACGGATCATCGGGTATAGCCGTTGGCATGGCCACCAACATCCCACCACACAATCTCCGCGAGGTTGCCTCAGGTGTTCAGTGGTACCTGGAAAACCCCGACGCCACCAAGGAAGAGCTTCTAGAGGAACTTTTGGTGCGCGTTAAGGGCCCGGACTTCCCGACGGGGGCACAGATTCTGGGCCACAAGGGAATCGAGGACGCCTATCGGACCGGGCGTGGATCAGTCACGATGCGTGCCGTGGTCAATGTTGAGGAAATCCAGGGCCGCACCTGCCTGGTGGTCACCGAGTTGCCCTACCAGGCCAACCCCGACAACCTGGCTATCAAGATTGCTGATCTGGTCAAGGACGGCAAGATCAGCGGGATCGCCGATCTCCGCGATGAAACATCGGGTCGGACCGGACAGCGCCTGGTGATTGTTCTGAAGCGGGACGCTGTCGCCAAGGTGGTGCTGAACAATCTCTACAAGCACACCCAGCTCCAGGACAACTTCAGCGCCAACATGCTGGCCATCGTCGACGACGTACCCCGCACGCTGAGCCTTGATGCCTTCATCAGGCATTGGGTCACCCACCAGCTCGAGGTCATCGTCCGGCGGACGCAGTATCGGTTGCGGAAAGCTGAGGAAGCAGCCCACATATTGCGCGGCCTACTGAAGGCACTTGACGCACTCGATGAAGTTATTGCCCTGATCAGGAGGTCATCAACTGTCGAAGACGCCCGCCACGGGTTGATGGGGTTGCTGGCTATCGATGAGATTCAGGCGCAGGCCATCCTGGATATGCAACTACGCCGCCTCGCTGCCCTGGAACGCCAGAAGATCCAGGACCAGCACGCGAAGTTGGAGGCGGAGATCACGGAATACCAGAAAATCCTGGCCTCCAACCAACTGCAACGGGATATTGTCTCCACCGAACTCCGCGAAATCGTCGATAAGCACGGCGACGACCGCCGCACCGAAATCCTGATGGGCTTCGACTCGGACATGAGCATGGAGGACCTGATCCCCGAGGAAGAGATGGTTGTGACCATCACCCGCGGCGGTTACGTCAAAAGGACCCGTAGCGACAACTACCGACAGCAGGCGCGGGGAGGCAAGGGCATCAAGGGTGCCCAGCTCCGCGGGGATGACGTCGTCGAGCACTTCTTTGTCACCACCACCCACCACTGGTTGCTCTTCTTCACCAACCTGGGACGGGTCTACCGGGCCAAGGCGTACGAGTTGGTCGAGGCAGGACGGGACGCGAAGGGTCAACACGTAGCTAACCTGCTTGCTTTCCAGCCTGACGAATCCATTGCTCAGGTCCTGGATCTGCGTGACTACCAACAGTCTCCGTATCTGGTCCTGGCAACCAAGCGCGGCCTGGCGAAGAAGACCCGGCTGGAGGATTACGACACCAACCGTACGGCCGGGGTCATCGCCATCAACCTGCGCGACGGCGACGAACTGGTTTCCGCTCAGCTGGTCTCTGAAAGCGATGACATGATGCTGGTCTCGCGTAAGGGGCAGTCCCTCCGATTCACGGCGACAAATGATGCGCTACGGCCTATGGGCAGGGCAACATCGGGTGTCACTGGCATGAAGTTCCGCGACGACGATGAATTATTGGCCGCCAATGTGGTCACCGACGAATCATTTGTGTTCATTGTGACGGAAGGGGGGTTCGCCAAGCGGACCAAGGTCGAGGAATACCGCGTACAGGGTCGAGGTGGTCTGGGGATCAAGGTGGCCAAGCTCGCTGAGGAACGGGGCGACCTGGTTGGGGCGCTGATTGTTCAGGAAGAGGATGAGGTGCTCGTGGTGATGGGCGGCGGTAGGGTGGTTCGCTCAGCTGTGACTGGAGTTCCGGCCAAGGGCCGCGACACTATGGGTGTCATCTTCGCCAAGCCCGACAAGAAGGACCGCATCATCGCCGTCGCACGCAACAGCGAGCGAGGACTGACGGTGGAGGATGGTGCCGAGGACCCGGGGACCGAAGGAGGCGAATCACTGGGGGCAGTGACCGATGAAGTACCGTTGACGTCAGAAGAAACGACTGAGCGGGAAGCGCAGTCACCAGATAATGGAGGTACCGAGTGAGCTCGCCCAACTCTAGCCCACGGGCAACCGGAGGATCGGTCAGACAGACTGGTACCGGACCCCGCGTAAACGCTCCCGCACGGCCAACCCAGCGGCCAGCTGGTGCCGCCCCCGGTACACGCCCCGGAGCTGTACGTCCTGGGCTGGTGAAACCAGCACCCAAAGCCAAGGCGCGCAAGGCAAGACTTCTGGTGAGCAAGGTGGACCCTTGGTCTGTCCTGAAGATGTCATTCTTGCTATCGGTCGCCTTGGGGATAGTGACAGTGGTTGCAGCGATCGTCATTTGGACGGTGCTGGACCTCACAGGGATTTTTGATGGAGTGAATGACCTGCTGCGTGAGATAGCGGGTTCTGAAAGTGGAGGGTTTGATCTCCGCCAGTTTGCTTCGCTCGGTCAGGTGGTGTCCTTCGCAACAATCATTGCCGTCGTCAATGTGGTGCTCTTGACTGCTCTGGCCATGTTATCGGCCGTGCTGTACAACATTTCGTCGACGTTGGTCGGCGGTATTGGGGTTACTCTCACCGACGACTGACCGTCCAGGTGAGGGCCTGTTTGCGAACGATTTGATGATTGCCGAGATACTCCTGTAAAGTCGTGTTTCGGCCCGAACAGGCTTCGGGGCGTATAGCTCAGGCGGTTAGAGCGCTTCGCTGATAACGAAGAGGTCCCAGGTTCAAGTCCTGGTACGCCCACGGACCTACCAGCCGCAGGTAACTGCGATAGGAGGAACACTGTGAAGAAGTTGTTGGTTATCGCAGCAGCTGTTGCAAGTGCTTTCGCCTATAAGAGGTGGCAGGAGTCCGAGAGGGAAAAAGCGGTATGGAGTAGGGCGACCGACACGGTCGGCTAAGCTATACTGGTGAGGTTGCCGTCACGGCAATCGTTCGGGGGCATGGCGCAATTGGTAGCGCACCTGCTTTGCAAGCAGGGGGTTCGGGGTTCGAGTCCCCGTGCCTCCACCGAAAGGAAAAGGTTCCGGTCTGTTGACCGGAACCTTTTTCGTTTTAGCGAAGATTAACCGCAGAGCACTGGGTGAATTAGTGTTACTTGGTGATCATCTTCCTGTCGATTCTTGGGGTACTTGGTGTAGCGGCGTCGGGGCCGATTATGGCGGCGACGGTGGCACCCGCTTTGGCTATCGCCTTTTGGCGTAACGCCATCGGCGCGGTGGTCATGGGCGGACCGGCGGCTATCTCCAAACGGCACGAATTCAAGGCGCTACGCCGCGTCGACTACCTCCGCCTTGCTGTAGCTGCCACCGCGCTAGCATTGCACTTCGCGTGCTTCATCACCGCCCTTAAGCTGACCTCGGTGGCAGCGGCCACGGCGCTGGTCTGCCTGCAGGTGGCCTGGATAGCGTTGTTCAACGCGATCCAGGGTTCGCGGCCCGCTACCAAAGTGATTGTCGGCCTGAGCGTGGCGCTGGCCGGCGTCGTCGTGATCACAGGGTTCGACCTGACGTTGTCCCGGGATGCTATTCTCGGGGACCTCCTGGCCCTTGCTGGCGGGGCGCTGGCGGGGATCTATCAGATGGCCGGAGCCAGCGCCCGGAAGACCATGTCCACCGGAACCTACACCACGCTGTGCTATGGCGGATGTGCGGTGATCCTATTGATGATGTGTTTTGTCTTCCGGCAACCGTTGACCGGGTTCTCGCCCGCAGCCTGGGTGGGGATCCTCGCCGTCACCCTGGTGGCTCAGCTGATGGGTCACACGGTGTTCAACCATCTGCTGGCCGTGATGAGTCCGCTCGTTGTCTCAATGATCATCCTGCTGGAAATTCCCGGCGCCGCGTTGTTGGCCGCGATATTCCTTGGCGAACAGTTGCCAGCTGGAACCTACGGGGGTCTGTTGCTGATCCTGGTGGGCCTGGCGATAGTGGTGGGCGGCCAGACGGCCGGGCGCGCCCGAGCCAGGGCCGCGGGCGCTCCGGTTGCCCCCCCGGTGCTGGGGGGCTCTTAGGACAGGGGTCCCTGATCATCGGCGGGGGGCTGAGCTGTTCCACCACGGCGAACACTGTGGGGGCTGCGCGCGGAGTGAACGGCGCGGATCATTTTCGCTGGATAATAGATCGACATGAAGATCAGCGGGGGGACCTTGAGGAACCGTTTGTTGATGCTGTGGGCTTTGTAGGTGCGATCAAACCTGGTCACGTAGTAGCGGTAATCCTTGGGTGAATCCTCTAACCGGCGTGCGGACATCCCGCTTACCATGGTCGGAAGGTAGCGAATCACCAGGTCGTGGTCGGCGAGATGAAGTGAGAGGTCAATGTCCTCGTGCATCTCGTCGGCCGCATCACGGCACGTTGATCCGCGGATCTGTTCCCAGGCCGTGTGGCGGATCGCCATATTGGAACCGAACAGGAAATGATACTGATTCCGAGCCAGTTTCAGGACCAGCTGCCGCAGCTTGTCATCGGCCAGGAGTCCCCAACGGCGCATCGGCATGTCGTAATAGACCACTGGTCCTGTGGCCGCGGCCACCTCGGGGTCAACAAAACCAGCAAGAACCTTTTCCACCCAATCGGGTTCCACTACAGAATCCGCGTCGATCCGACCGATGATGTCCCCAATAGCGCTGTTGAAGCCATAGTTGCGGGTAGGGATGAGGCCCTGGTCGGCTGATTGCTCCAGCAGTCTGATCGGGCTCTCGGGGTATTCCAGCTGCATCTGGGTGACGATGCGAGCTGTGCCGTCCGTGGAACGGTTATCGACTACGAGAATTTCATCGGCCGGGACTGACTGGTAGATGGCAGCGATCAGGCACTGTCTGATGACGCTTTCCTCGTTATACGCCGGAACGACTATGGAGACGGTGTTCTTCAAGGGATGCACGGCCGTAAATCTACCACCGTAGCTCGTCATACTGGCCCAGGACGGCTTAAACAGGAAAGGCGGCTCCGAAGAACCGCCCTCCCTTGTTGCTAAACCACTGACGCTACTTTGTAGCGTCCTTGACGTCTTCCGCTACCTCAGCGACTTTTCCGGTTGCCGTAGTGCCAGCAGACTTTGCTGCATCTGGAGCGTCGTCCACCGCGTTGCCAGCCTTCGCGGCGGCTCGGTCGGCGGCTTCCTTGATGTCGGCGACAACATCCTTGGCTTCCTTGGCTCGCTCGGCCTCGCCGGTAGGCTTGGTTTCCACCTTTACAGGGGTTTTCCAAGGGTCCTCGACCGGTTTCGATGCCCGCCAGACTGCTACGCCTGCGGTGATGGCCGCGGCGATAATACCGAAGATCAGCCAACCCTTACTGCCGCTCCTCTGACGCCTCTTCAGGTCACGCGATGCCTTCAGGGCCGCTGCCGCGGCAGCTTTCTGGGCCTTCTTGACGGCCTTCTTGTCACCGGTGACCCGGGTGACCACCCGATTCACTGGTTCGGGAATCGTCGCATTGGACAATGAACGGGATACGGAGTCGGCTGCGTCGCCAAGCTTGTGGGAGAGCGTCGGAAGATAGTCATCGACTACCTTGTCCCGGGCACTCGTGATCGCCGGGGCTGCTCGATCCAGAGTCTTCTGGATGTGGGGGGTAGTGGAATCCACCACATAGGAGATACGAGGCGCAACCTTGTCCAGTCCGTCCTGGATACGGGGGGTGACGGTAGAAATGCCGCCGGAAATGCCGTGGGCGGCCCGTTGCACCCCATGCTGGATCCTGGGCGACGCTGATCCGTAGCCCTTTTCGATACGGGGTGCTACCCAGTTGTAGGCGGCGTCCACGCGGGGCGCGGCCCAATCCCGTGCGGCTTCGGCACTGGTGGCGACGCTCTTCTCAAGGTCGTGGGTCATACGTTTGTTCTTCTTCACATCTGCCTCCCGCGGATAGTGGCTGTTGACTGTCAGCCTACGTGCTAACGCTTTCTCGTGCTATTCGTCCACCGTATTCTGCACGATTTTCACTGTGCGCTGAACGGGCCATTCTCAGCGGTTTGCCAGGGGCTCCGTGAAAGAATAGCAATATGACAGCTATTGCAACAGCACAAGCAACTATCCATACCAACCTCGGTGACATCCTTGTCAACCTGTTTGGGAACCACGCACCAAAAACCGTGCAGAACTTTGTCGGTCTCGCCACCGGCGAAAAAACGTGGACCCACCCCCAGAGCGGTGAGGAATCTACGAAGCCGCTGTATGACGGCACCATCTTCCACCGGGTGATCAAGGACTTCATGATTCAGGGCGGAGACCCTCTCGGCGAAGGTATCGGCGGACCGGGTTACCAGTTCGACGACGAGATCAACCCCGACCTCGACTTCACTGCTCCCTACAAGCTGGCCATGGCCAACGCAGGAATCCAGGGCGGCCGCGGCACCAACGGGTCACAATTTTTCATCACTTCGGTACCGACCACCTGGTTGCAGGGCAAGCACACCATCTTTGGCGATGTCACCGATGAAACCTCGCGCGGCATCGTCGAGCAGTTGAATGCCATTCCTACCGATTCGCGCGACAAGCCGCTGGAAGACGTAGTAATCACCTCGATCACGGTCAAGCAGCTCTAAAACCCCAATGACATACGGAATCCCGGCGGATCAGCCGCAACAGGAAGCGCCCGTGTGCCCCAGACACGTAGATCGGGTTAGCTATGTCCGCTGCCAGCGGTGTGGCAGGCCAGCGTGTCCGGAGTGCCAGCGCCCGGCTGCCGTCGGGGTCCAGTGTGTTGACTGCGTAAGGGAAAGCGCGCGTAACGCCCCGACCCGGCGAACCCTTTTTGGGGGAGTAGCGAGGCAAGGGAAGCCGATTCTCACTTTCTCCATCATTGGTGTCTGCGTAGTGCTTTTTCTGCTGCAGCTGGTGACTCCCGGCCTCACCGAGGTGTTGTCGTATGCCCCCCTCTATACCTCCGAGTATCTTTCTCCCGAGCCGTGGCGGATGTTGAGTGCAGCATTCCTCCACTCAACCGGATTCCTGCTGCACATCGCCTTTAACATGTACGCCCTGTGGATCATGGGACAGGCGTTGGAGCCGCTGCTGGGACGAGCCCGTTTCCTGGCGCTCTACCTGCTGTCAGCGTTTGGAGGGTCAGTGGCGGTGCTGCTGCTCTCCAACCCATTGCAGTCGGTGGTCGGTGCTTCGGGAGCGGTCTTCGGACTCTTCGGGGCGATGTTCATCGTGCAGCGCAGTAGGGGCGGCGACGTGAGGCAACTGGTGGTTTTGATTGCAATCAATGGCGTACTCGGGTTTGTGGTGTCTGGGATCTCATGGCAAGCGCACCTGGGCGGGCTCCTTGCAGGGGCTGCGGCCGCCGCCATCATCGCCTACGCGCCGAAGGGTAGTAATCGGGCCCTGATTCATTGGAGTGGCCTTGCAGGCTTGGCGGCGGTACTCGTTGGACTGACTGTGCTGGGGTCCGCCCTGGTACGGCTGCCCCTTGGGTAAGAGTTGTCCACAGGTCTTATCAACAGCGGGGATAACTTACACACATGTAATTCCACAGGTGTGGATAAGCACGGGCCCGCACTCGGCAGTATTTTATCTTTCACACCCACTAAGTTACCCACAGTTGTGGATAACTTAGTGCACAACGTGTGTACGGAGCAGAACTCCCTCTGGTTTCCGGAGAGAGACTAGTGCCACCGAGTGGTCATCAGGAACCCAATGATCGCCAGACCAAACCCGACCAGAATGTTCCAGGAATCGATCGAGGGAATCGGGAACCGTGCTTCGGAAACGTAGTACACGATGATCCACAAGAGGCCAAGGATCATCAGACCGAACATGACTGGTTTGTACCAAACGGGGTTCGGCTTGCGCTCAGCGGAGGCTGCAGCCGTGTTGGACTGGGTCGGCTTCTTGCGGGACTTCGACTCGGGCACTTGTCCTCCTAGATAGGCGAAGCCTCATCAGCTTCGCCATAGTGTTTACCCTCACAAGGGCTCGGCAGTCGGCGATCACACACGCTATCCTGAAAAAGAATCACTGTGGTCAGCACGGTTTCCGCTTAATTCTAACCAATGAACCGGTACCGGGGTGCCGGAAGGCCATGCACCTGAAATTCCTGGAGCGCTGCTGCTGATGCCGGGCGGTGCTGACAAGACATGATTCCGTCTTCGACAGTTCAACGATTGGCACCCTGCACCATGAGCAAAATTACCCGCATTCTGGTTATCGACAACTACGACAGCTTTGTCTATACCTTGGTCGGCTACCTGCAGGAGCTGGGAGCCGAGACCACTGTGGTGCGGAACGACGACGTGACGTTGGCTGAGGCGATTGCCCTCGCCGACGTGCGCGACGGTGTGCTCGTGTCACCGGGGCCGGGCGCTCCTGGAGACGCGGGGATCTGCATCGAGATGATCAAATGGTGCGGTGCCAATCAAATGCCAATGCTGGGCGTCTGTCTGGGACATCAGGCGCTGGCTGAAGCCTACGGCGGCACCGTGACTCACGCGCCGGAACTCATGCACGGCAAGACCTCGCTGGTGGAGCATCAGGCGGAGAGCATTTTTACTGGGCTACCCTCACCCTTGACCGCCACGCGGTACCACTCGCTCGCAGCCGTGAGCGATGTTGTCCCGCCGGAGCTGGTGGTTACCGCACGTACCGCCAGCGGCATCATCATGGGGTTGGAGCACCGGACCGCCCCATTGTGCGGCGTCCAATTCCATCCCGAGTCCGTGTTGACCGAAGGTGGCTATCGGATGTTGGGTAACTGGCTCGAGTCCCTCGGGCTGACTGGAGCCGCAGCGACGTCCTCAACGCTGAGCCCGCTGATCTCCAAGTAGGTTTCCGCCCGGATGCCCTCTCTGCCGAGCGGCTAGGGCTCCTCGGGCTCTTCCGAAGGAGTCGCTGTCGGAGTCGCTGTCCGTGTCGGCGTTGAAGTAGTGGTCGGAGTCGTGGTCGGTTCAGGCGATGGTTTCTCGGGCGCCGGTTCCATTGCCACAGTGAGGACGATTTCTGTCCCCGGGGCAACAGCCGAGCCGGCTTCTTCACTCTGGTCGGTGACGGTATCCGGTTCCACCACTTCGTTTTCAACCTGGACAACCCGGACCGTCAGACCCTTCGCCGGGTCCTCAAGCAACGCCCTGGCCTCATCGACAGGCAATTCGATCACGCGGGGCATCTCAACCAGCCCAGTGGACAGCACCAGATCGACGTCGGACCCGACGGGCACTGAACCTCCCACTGCGGGGTTCGTGGAAATGACGCGGCCAGCCGGAATGGTTGCGCTGTTCTCCTCAGTGACGTCGCCCCCGCCGAGACCGGCTGAGGTCAGCGCGTCTCTGGCGGATGACTCTGTCATTCCTGTGATGCTGTCGGGAATGACGGCGTCGGATGGTCCCTCCGAGATAGCGACGCTGACGGTTGATCCGGGTTCGACCTCCTCACCAGCCCCGGGATCGGAATCAATCACCAGCCCCGGATCGACCGTTTCGCTGAATTCTTCCTCGAACTGTGGGCGCAGGTCTGCGGCGAAGATGGCGTTGGCCGCTTCGTCCTGAGTCATCCCTTCGACCGTCGGAACAGCCTGCAGCACTGGACCGGCAGGTTCGTTGTTCAAAAGGTTGAGCAACACAAAGGTTCCACCGGCGAGGACCAGAGCCACGATGATGAAAAAGGTTGTGGTCCAGGCACGTCTGGTCGACCGACGTCGGTGGTCGTCGTCATCGTGGTCATCGCTGGATGTGCGGGGCAGGGGGAAAGGGGGGTGGTCTTCAGTAACGGGTCCGGAGCTCATTGAGCCTCCGGCCAGTACCTTGGCCATGGCGCGGGTCTGCGGCTCCTCGTCGGGCCCGGAGACCGCTGCTGGAAGCGTCGATAGGGCCGTGGTGGCGAGCTCCTGCGGCGAGGTAGTCGGAAGGACACCCTTCCGGGCCGCCTGCAGTGCGGTACGGAAGGCGACAGCATCCTGGTAACGGTCCTGGCGGTCCTTCTCCAGGGCACGGTGCAGCACGGCGTCCAGCGCCGGCGACACCTCGGGATTGAACTGGCTGGCCGGTTTGGGCTCTTCCCGGACGTGTTGGTACGCCACCGAGACTGGGCTATCCCCAATGAAGGGCGGGCGCGCGGTAAACAGTTCGTACATCAGGCAGCCGGCCGAGTACAGGTCGCTGCGGGCGTCGACCGTCTCGCCGCGCGCCTGCTCAGGGGAGAGGTACTGCGCAGTTCCAATGACGGCCTGGGTCTGCGTCATGGTGGCAGCTGAATCGGCCATGGCCCGGGCAATGCCGAAGTCCATGACTTTCACGTTGCCCTCTGGGGTGATCATGACGTTGGCCGGTTTAATGTCGCGGTGGACTATGCCCGCCTTGTGGCTGTATTCCAGGGCAGACAACACACCGACCATGTGTTCTGCTGACTCATCAAGGGACAGGTCGCCCGCCCGGATCAGATCGCGCAGCGTTCGGCCTGCCACGTATTCCATCACAATGAACGGAACTCTGACGTCGTCGACTGAGCGCCCGGGAACATCTTCTTCGCCGGTGTCGTAGACGGAGACGATAGTGGGATGGTTGAGGGCGGCGACCGCTTGCGCCTCGCGGCGGAAGCGGGATTGGAACAGTGGATCGCGGGCAAGATCCCGGCGCAGCACCTTGATGGCCACCGACCGGCCCAGCCGGATGTCACGACCGAGGTGGACATCGGCCATGCCGCCACGCCCGATGAGCTCACCTACTTCGTAACGTCCGTTGAGGACCCTATCAGTGGTCACGTGTCCGCCTTCCGCCTGCATCTGGGTAGTAACCGAAGAGCGCTACGGCGCTTCGGTGGGGGGTGGTGGGCTGGTGGTCACGACCGGGGGCTGGGTAGTCGCTACAGGGGGCGGGGTGGTCGCTACGGGGGGCGGGGTGGGTTGCGCTGGTCCTGAGGACACCACGTAGTTCACTGTGCTACCCGGCGCCACCTCCGATCCTTCGGTGGGGTCCACGCTGAGGACAGTCCCCGCGGGTTCCTCGGATACCTGCTCGCCTGTCTGGGAGCCCAACAGGCCTGCTTCAGCGAGTGCGGCCGCGAGTTGCTGCTCGGTTGCCCCCACTAGCCGTGCCGGGACAGGCACGGTCGCGGGAGCTTCAGGTCCGGTCGACACCGTCACGGTTACCCTGTCACCCCGCGTTAGGCTTCCGACAGGCGCCACCGCAATCACGATGCCTTCGGCCAGGTCCTCCGAGTTCTGCTCCTCGATAACAGGGTCAAGGCCACGCGAGATGAGGTCATCCCGAACTTGATCTACCGGGAAGCCCACGAACTCGACTGCGCTAATCACCACTGGCTCTTCAGTTTCCTCCAGCTCAGTCGTCGGCGTTTCGGAGGGCGTTTCACTGGAGGTTTCTGTCTCTGTCTCGGTCGGGTTTGCGCTGGTAGAGACGGCCGTGGTGGTTGCAGGAGGTGCAGTGGTGGGGTCGTCGTCGGCGCCTGTGAGCACCGGCCAGAGGAAGAACAATCCGACGCCAAATCCCACCAACAGAAACAGCAGAATCAGGGGGATCAGCCAGGGGCTTCGACCCCGGGATTCGTGGACGGGTTCGTCCCTATCGATGTCGTCCTCGTGCCATTCGCGCGACGCGGCAACCGCTGTGCTTCCGACGACCGGCAGTGACGACGTCGACGACGACGGCACGGCTCTCGTCGCCGCGGTTCGGGGTACGGGTACCGGAGCAGTGATCGGTCCGGTACCCGCCCCGAAGAGGAGCATCCCCGGCACGGCGGTCTCGGCGGCCCGGATGTCATTGCGCCGGATGGCGGCGACCGCCTGAGCCAGCAACTCTGCGTCGGCAGGACGTTCGGCCGGGTCTTTGGCGAGCATCGAAGCGATGAGGGCACGGACCGGGGTGGGGATGGTCTCGGGCAGGGGCGGCGGCGCATCATTGACCTGGGCCAGGGCTATAGCGATCTGGGACTCACCGGAGAACGGTCGACGGCCAGCGAGCAGCTCGTAACCAATCACCCCGAGCGCGTAGATGTCACTGGAACCGGTGGCGGCTTGACCCGTGGCCTGCTCGGGCGCAAGGTACTGGGCCGTGCCCATCACCTGGCCGGTGGCGGTCAAGGGAACCTGATCGGCCAGTCGGGCGATACCGAAGTCGGTGATCTTGACCCGACCGTCCGGCAGGATGAGCAGGTTGCCCGGCTTCACATCGCGATGCACGAGCCCCTGACGGTGTGCCACCGAGAGGGCAGTAGCCGTTTGTCCCACGATGGAGAGGGCGCGGTCCGGTGACAGGATCTGCTCGCGCTCAATAATGGTCGAAAGTGGCTGGCCCGGGACCAGCTCCATTACAAGGTAGGCGGAGCCGCCCTCCTCGCCGTAATCGAAAACGTTGGCGATGCCGTCATGGTTGAGCAGGGCAGTGTGCCGTGCCTCGGCGCGAAAGCGGTCGAGGAAGTTGGGGTCGCCCGTGTACTCCTCTTTCAGAATCTTGATAGCGACTTCGCGGCCCAGAACCTGGTCCATCGCTTTCCAGACCTCGCCCATTCCGCCAATGGCAATCCGGTCGGTCAGCTTGAACCGTCCGCCTAAGGTGATCCCTGATGTAGGCCTCACTTATTCAACACCGCCTCTATCAGTTGCTTAGCGCTTGGACTCGTGAGTTGGGCGCCCGTCGCAATGTCGACGTTCTGCATCACGATTGACACCACCACCTGGGGATCATCGGCCGGCGCAAACCCAGTGAACCAGGCATTGTCGCCCTGGCCCGATACCTCGGCTGTGCCTGTTTTACCAGCGACGTCGACGCCGGGGACGGCTGCTGCGCGAGCCGTGCCGTTGTTGACCACATTGACCATCCAGTCGGTGAGCTGGCTTGCCGATTCGGCGCTCATGGACTCCCTGAACACCTCGGGTTCCGGTGTGCTGATCGGTTCCAGGTCGGGAGCCCGCAGGGCCTTGACCAGGTTTGGCTTCATCAGGACACCATCATTGGCGATCGCTGCGTTCACCATGGCCATCTGGAGGGGGGTCACCCGGACGTCAAACTGGCCGATGGCCGACTGGGCGAGCTCCGGTTCGGACGGCTCGGCTGGGAACTGGCTGGCCTCGACCCGGACGGGAATGTTGAATATTTCCCCGAAACCGAACTCCTGTGCCTGTTCCAGGACCGATTGTGCACCCAAATCCCAGGCGATCTGGGCGAAGGGTGTGTTACAGGATTGTTCAAGCGCAAACTCAAGGTTAGCCGTCGCTCGTGAGGCGCAACCACCGTTGACGAAGTTGGGAAGGCCAGCATCGGTTCCGGGGAGGTCGAGAACCGGCGGGTTGGGGATCTCCGAGTCGGCGTCAAAGTCCCCGGATTCCAGGGCTGCTGCAGCGACCACCAGTTTGAAAACGGAACCGGGGGCCACCAGGGATTCCGTCGCGGGATTGAAGTAGGGCGAGAGGCCGGGGACGGTGGACAATTCCTCAAGGTTCTGGAGGACCACAGCCGTGTCGTGTCCGGCCAGCAGGTTCGGGTCGTAGGACGGTTTGGACACCATGGCGAGGATGTTGCCGGTGCCGGGTTCCATCACCACGATCGAGCCCTGTTGACCATCCGGAATTAGATCCCACGCCAATTGCTGGATCTCCGGGTCGATCGTCAGTTCAACAGACGCGCCCCGCGCCTGGGCGCCTGAGAACAGTTGAACGATGCGATCGTAGAACAGCTCGTCACTGGTGCCCGACAGCTCGTCGGCCATGACGCTTTCCAACTGGGTCGCACCGTTGGCCAGCGAGTAGAACCCGGTCAGGTGGGCGTATAGATTTGGTTCGTTGTAGACCCGCTGGTAGTTGAACTGATCGTTGGACGGGACAGACTCGGCTACGGCCCGCCCGTCCACGAGGATTGATCCGCGGTTTTTACCAAAGTCCTGAAGCAGTGAACGGTTGTTCCAGTCGTTGCCGGCAAGGGCTTTGGCTTCGAAGAACTGGACATATGTCAGTGATCCGAGGACCAGCGTGAACATGGCGAGGGCTACCAGCCACGCGCTCCTGATTGCTTGATTCATGCGCTGACCTCCTTGGATCGGCCAGTGGACCGCCCGGTGCGGAAATCCTGCCGGTCAGGGAATGAGTCCTTCATCGGTCCGGTGACCGCCGGCCGGCGGGCGGATTCCGAGATGAGCAGCAGAATGGCGACGATGATCCAGTTGGCGAGCAGCGAAGATCCACCGGCGGACATGAACGGCGTGGTGAGACCGGTGAGGGGAATCAGCCGGGTTACCCCACCCATGACCACGAAGCACTGCAGGGCGATCGTGAAGGACAGGCCGCAGGCCAACAGTTTGCCGAACCCATCCCGGGTGCCCAGCGCGGTGCGGATACCACGGGACACCAGCAGGACGAACAGCATGATGATGCCGAAGAGCCCGATCAACCCCAGCTCCTCACCGAGTGCAGCAATGATCATGTCGCTGTTGGCATAGATCACCAGATCAGGACGCCCCTCCCCGAGACCGGTGCCGAAGAGTCCACCATTGGCGAGGCCGAAGAGCCCTTGCACCACCTGGAAACTGCTCCCGGACTGACGGTTGAACACCTCCGGGTCGAACGCGTTGATCCAACTGTCGATGCGCAATGACACGTGGCTGAACAACTGGATAGCCACGAAGCCACCAGCGGCGATCATCAGCAGGCCGATCAGGACCCAGCTGATCCGGCTGGTGGCCACGTAGATCATCACCATGAACAGGCCGAAGAAGAGGACCGACGATCCGAGATCGCGCTGGAAGATCAGGACTCCAATGCTGACCAGCCAGGCGACGACCATGGGAGCGAGATCCTTGAAGCGGGGCAGTTGCAGCGGTCCCACCTTCTTGCCTGCCAGCAGGATGAGATCCCGGTTGGTTGAAAGGTAGCCTGCAAAAAAGATGGCGAGGGTAATCTTGGCGATTTCTCCAGGCTGGAAGGTACCGAACCCCACATTGATCCAAATCCGGGCACCGTTGATCTCGAGCCCGAGTGGAGAGAGCGGCAACAGCAACAGGACGGCGCTGGCGATCAGGGAAATATAAGTGAACCGTCGAAGCATCCGGTGGTTCTTGAAGACCAGCAGGACCGCAATCGAGGCTGCCATGGCCACCGAGGTCCAGAGGAACTGACTTTCCGCGACGGTGGTGTCATTTGCCAGGTCGATCCGGTAGATCATTGCCAAGCCAACACCATTGAGCGCAACCACAATCGGGAGTATTACCGGATCGGCATATTTGGCGCGGATCCGGAGGACGAGGTGGAAAGCTAGAGCAAGCGCAGCCAGAATGCCGCTCTGGGTCCAGAAGGCGGAGTCGAATGGGTTGTCCTTTTCCAGGCCCACGATGAGGTTCGCGCTAGTTGCCACACTGAGGGCCAGCACCAGAAGGAGCGCTTCCACGTTGCGGCGTGATCTGGGAATAGTGAGGACGTCGCTCATGATGTCTCGTCTCGGCAGCCCTGCGCGTCACCGGGTGCGGCCTGGGCACTGTTCTCCGGGCTGGGACTGCTGGATGGGTCGGCTGTTGGATCAGAAGTGCTGGAGTTGGACGGTGACGGTGACGGCGACGCGGACGGTGACGGGGTTGCGTCCTCCGGCGGGCACGCCACAGCGCGCAGGTCGGCTCGGAGGCCCTCGACAATACGCTGGGCATGTTCAAGGTCGGTGGCAGGCAGGGAACTGGTCACCCGGGCACGCTGGTATTCAGGGAGGTTGGATACCGGAATGTCAGTCTCCTGGTCGAGGTGGCTGAGCTTCACGGGCCCGATCGTCTGGGATACCCCGTTGAAGATCGCCACGTTGTCTTCGTAGGCGGCGACGTAATAGCGGGTCTGCGTCCAGGCGTACCCGAACCACAGGACGGCTACCAGAATCAGGGCCATCAGTCCCAGAAAGGACGGGACGAGCCAGCGTTTACGGCCCCTAGTGGGTTCACCGTCGTCATCGAACAGCTCTGCATCCACTGCGGCCTTGTGGGTCAGCATCATCGCGGCGCGGCGTTCGGTGGTGCGCTGCGTGACAATCGGAATCTGACCGGTTTCCGTGGCCAGAGCGGCCGATCCAACCAGCACATGCGGCCGCGAGGAGAGATCCTGCCGGATCACGTTGGCGCGGATTGCTGAACCCGGGGCTGCCTCGGGCGGTTCTGCATCGTCCTTTTCTCCCGCGGCAGTCTTCGCAGGGGGGATGGTGGTGAGTGCCGCGGTCCGGAGATCCTCGGGCGTCGCCTCGACGATCTCGACGACTGCGATCGTCACGTTGTCGGGGGACCCACCAGCAAGAGTCAGATCGATGAGGGTATCTACGCAGGCCCGAAGATCCGGCGTCTCACGCATGATTCGCGCGATGAGGGGATCCCCGAGGACGGCGTTGAGGCCATCCGAGCACAGGAGCCAGCGCTCTCCGGCGGTGACCTCAAAGGAATGCAGATCCAGTTCGGGGCTTGCGTCAACGTCACCGAGTACCCGCATCAGCACGTTCTTATGCGGGTGGACGTCGGCTTCCTCGGGTTTCAGACGCCCCTCGTCGATAAGCCGCTGCACGAAGGTGTGATCGACGCTGATCTGCTCGAAGACGTCATCTTTGAGCCGGTAGGCCCGGGAGTCACCGATGTGAGCGAACTCGATCCGGTCGCCGTTGAGCAAGAGTGCTGTGACTGTGGTGCCCATTCCGGCCAACTGGGGGTTGGCGCTCACCAGCTCCGACAGCAGGGAATTTGCAGTCTGGATTTCGTCAGCGAGCTGGTTGGCTGCGTCGCCGTCGTAATCCTTTCGGTCCAGATGGACCAGGTCCAGCACCGTTGAGGCGGACGCCACGTTGCCACCCGCATGACCGCCCATACCGTCGGCCACGACGGCAAGGTAGCGTCCAACATAGGCGGAGTCATCGTTCTTGGCGCGGACCATCCCGACGTCCGAGCGTGCCGCGAAACGCATGATGTAGGCCAACGCTATGACCTCAATTCGATGACCGTCTTGCCGATCCGAACAGGGACACCCAAATCAACGGGTAAAGCGCGGGTTAGCTGGCTGCCCGCCAGGAAGGTGCCGTTGGTGGAGCCGAGATCCTCAATGAACCAGCGGCTCCCCTGGGGAAAC
The DNA here is from genome assembly GCF_054510815.1 of Arthrobacter glycogeni. Taxonomy (NCBI): domain Bacteria; kingdom Bacillati; phylum Actinomycetota; class Actinomycetes; order Micrococcales; family Micrococcaceae; genus Arthrobacter; species Arthrobacter glycogeni. Next base: position 21,736 of record NZ_JBTNDV010000008.1, on the reverse strand, counting down.
AACCGTGCGTGACGACCGGAGGCGTAGTCATCTTCGAGTACCAGGGTTGCCTCTTGTGCCCGCCCCAGCAGGATGGGACTCGAGGAAAGTTCGAGTGTGGTGCCCTCTAGGGGGCCCTCGGTGACGACCAGGGTGCGCGCTGTCACGCGGGGTGAAACCTCCTCGACCAGTTCGGGGTGCTTTCGCGCCTGGCGCGCTGAGGGGGTACCGAGGCGGTTTCGACTGCCTACCACGAGATCCCGTCGTAGGGCGCTGACTACGCTGATCACGAGAATCCAGATCAGGATCAGGAAGCCATACCGGAGCACAGCGAGTGTCAGTTCACTCAGTTCACTCATTCCTAGCGGCCACCGTTCGGGACCGGGATGAGTCGGAAGGTCATGCGCGTGCGGCCCATCGTGATGATCGATCCGTCAGTCAGGTCGGTTTTTCCTTGAACGCGCTGGCCGTTGACGTAGCTGCCATTGGTGGAGCCGAGGTCGACGGCCTGGGTGGTGCCACCCTGGGTGCGGATCTCCAGATGCTTCCGGGAGACTCCCGTGTCATCGACGAGAATATCTGCTTCTGAGGATCGGCCAAGGATTATCGATCCGGCATTGAGTGAGTAGCGCTGGCCGTCGAGGTCAAGGACGGGCTGTAACCTGGTCGGCTGGCGGGTGGGAGCGTCGGGGGTTGCTGGTCGTCGCGGGCCATCCTGCTTCTCGGTCGCTGAATCAATCTCGAAAATCCCAGCTTTGAGGCTGGTGTCGCGAGTGAATGACACTTTGACAGCACCCCGCAGGGTGTAGCCCTGACTGTTGACGTGCTTGATGACGACGTCGCACAACTCTTCAGCGAGGGACGCGCCCCATTCCTGGGCCAGTACGAAATCAGACTCTGACAGCCGGGCCGTGAAGACGTTTGGCGCGAGGGTGCGGCCCTCTGTGAGTGTGATGGCTTTGTTGTCCAGTTCCCTCCGCAGGGCACTGGCTATCTCGACAGGTTGCACCTGGGATCGCGACCCGGTCGAGAAGGCGCCTCGGACAATCTTTTCCAATCCGCGTTCAACGTTATCCAAAATGCCCATTTGCTGCCTCCTCACCCATCGACTGGTTGGTTGGTCGGAACAGCCGCTCATAGCCCTCGTTGTGCACGAAGGCATGGTCGACGTACGACACGATCAGTTCGATACTACTGGGGACCTCTGGAAAAGGCCTTAACCACTCGTCGTGCATCAACCACCAGGAGATGACAATTCCGGCATCAGGACGGGTGCGACAGGGTACCCGTCCCAAACCCTGACTGCCGGGGGAGGGCAGAGCGTTTAGGTGATTCAAGTGATGCTCCGTTATGCTTATTTCTGCTGTTCTCGGAGGTTTTCGAACGTTTGACGGAGAAATTCTGAGCGGTTGCGCGCGAGTGGCGGAACGGCAGACGCGCTGGCTTCAGGTGCCAGTATCCGAAAGGGTGTGGGGGTTCAAATCCCCCCTCGCGCACGGCTTAGACCCCCGGTTATCCGGGGGTCTTCTTCGTTAAGTCGCGAGTGTGGTAGTGAAATCCTGGTTGCTGTTGTTGTGGATCCGTGGCTGGGATTACTGGAAGTCCCGCGATTTGGTCGTTGCCTTCATCTTCAGTACTTCAAACTTGTCCGCCACAATATTCACCACACCCTCCGAAGATCGCTCCAGCATGCCACGGACCAGCACACCGCTTGCCTCCCGCGCGATGCGCCGGTAGCGCTGCCAGACTCCCACCGAGCAGATCACGTTCACCAGTCCCGTCTCATCCTCAAGGTTCATGAAGGTAATCCCGCTGGCAGTGGCCGGTCGTTGCCGGTGGGTGACCACACCGCCCACTTCAACCCTCCGTCCTGACTCAGCCTGCACCAGATCCGCGGCAGTCAGAACACCCCGCCTGGTCAGGGTTGATCTGAGGTGCCGTACAGGATGATCATCGGGGGTGATGCCGGTGGACCAGAGGTCAGAGGCGACCCGGTCAGCAGCAGTGAGGTCAGGGAATAGCGGAGGTTGGATATACACGGTGGTGCCCTTGAGTTGTCCAGCTCGTTCGGTCGCGGCGGGGCCGGCATTCCAGAGCGCTTCACGCTCGGTGAGCCCCATCGACTCGAATGCTCCCGCCGCTGCCAGCGATTCAAGCTGGGCGGCGTTGAGTTCAGTGCGCCGTACCAGGTCAGCCATATCCGCAAAAACACCGTTGCGAAGGCGCTCGGAGACAATCTGTTCTGCCACCCTGGCCCCGATGGACTGGACGCTATCCAGGCCCAACCGCACAGCAAAGGTGGCATCCCGCCGGTGCAGCGTCGAGTCGAAAGGGATCTTTCGGTCAAAAGGCCCAACAGGTGGTTGATGATGATCACAGCAGGCGTCCATCCCTGTGGCTGGTCCGATAGCAGCACCGGTATGTTCATCGAGGGGCTCAAGATCTGCATGCACTCCCGACTGCAGCAGATCCGGCCGAAGGACTGTCACCCCATGCCGGCGGGCATCCGCCACCAGGGTCTGCGGAGAATAGAATCCCATCGGCTGAGCCCGCAACAGTGAAGCGAGGAAGGCCCCGGGATAGTGCAATCTCAACCAGGCACTGACATACACCAGGAGGGCGAAGCTGATGGAGTGGCTCTCAGCAAAACCGAAATTGGCGAAGGCCTGGATTTTGAGGTAGATCGAATCAGCTGTCTCACCGGTAATGCCATTGGCTGCCATCCCTGCATACAGCTTGTCCCGCAGGGTATCAATGCGTTCAAGTCCTCGTTTGGACCCCATGGCCCTGCGTAGCTGGTCGGCGTCGGCCCCCGAACAGTTACCAACCACCATGGCCATCTGCATGAGTTGTTCCTGAAAGAGCGGTACCCCCAGGGTTCGTTCCAGTACGGGTTCCAGTTTGGGATGCAGGTAGGTGACGTCCTCATCCTTCAACTTCCGTTTAATGTAGGGGTGGACGGCCCCACCCTGAATAGGCCCTGGCCGTACCAGTGCCACCTCAATCACCAGGTCATAAAACTCTCGCGGCTGGAGGCGGGGCAACATGCCCATCTGGGCACGACTCTCCACCTGGAACACGCCGATGGAATCGGCGAAGCAGAGCATGTCATAGACGCCCTGCTCTTCCTTCGGAATGCTGTGCAAATCCCACTTTTCACCAAAATGCTTCTCAGCCAGATCGAAGTTGTACTGGATGGCGGCGAGGATTCCTAGCCCCAGCAGGTCGAACTTCACCAACCCCATCCACGCACAGTCGTCCTTGTCCCACTGCAGGACGGTCCGGTTCTCCATCCGTCCATGCTCAATCGGGCAAACCTCGCCAACAGGCCGATCCGTGAGCACCATCCCCCCTGAATGGATGCCAAGGTGCCGCGGAAATTTCAGCACACTCTGAGCCAGGTTAACGACCGCCTCAGGGATGTCGTGGTCGTCGCTGGACACGAGCCCACCCCACCGTTCAATCTGTTTGGACCAGGCGTCCTGCTGCCCCGGGCTGTGGCCCAGAGCCTTGGCCATGTCACGGACAGCAAATTTGGGCCGGTAGGTGATCACGTTGGCTACCTGGGCGGCATTGAATCTGCCGTACTTGTTGTACACATATTGAATGACTTCCTCCCGCCGGTCGGAATCGAAATCGACGTCGATATCCGGTTCCTCATCACGCATGCTGGAAAGGAAACGCTCAAACGGCAGATTATACAGAATCGAATCCACAGCAGTGATTTCCAGCAGGTAGCAGACAGCCGAGTTGGCAGCCGAACCACGACCCTGGCAGAGAATCCCCTGGTTCCGGGCGAAGTGCACCAGGTCGTGAACAATCAGGAAGTAGCCGGGGAACTTCTTGTCCTCAATGACTCCAAGTTCCTTTTCGATCCGCTCCACCACATCACTGCGTCCTGGATAAAACTTGTCGGCACCCTGCCAGACCAGCTTCCGCAAGTAGCTCATCTGGGTATGCCCGTCCGGGAGGGTCAAATGAGGCAGCCCGGGCTTGACGCTCCGCAGCCTGAACGCAAGGTCGTCGGCAAGATCCACTGTTCGTTCGATGGCACCGGGATAAGCTGCAAACCGAGCAGCCATTTCTGCTCCGCTGCGTAGATGAGCAGTTCCTGCAGCGGGCAACCAACCGTTCATCTCATCGAGACTCCTTCGTGCACGCACGGCTGCCAGCGCCGTGGCCAGTTGGTGCTGAGCGGGTGAGGCATAGTGCACGTTGTTGGTGGCGATCACAGGAAGCCTCAGCCGGGCTGCCACAGCAGCCAGCGCATCGTTGAAAGCACTGTCCATCGGGTTTCCCTGGTCGGAGAGCTCAACAGCAACGTTGTCCTGCCCAAACAGCTCAACCAGGTGCCCGACGGCAGATCGGGCACCCCTCTCGCCATCACGCATCAGCGCTCGGCGGACAGTACCTTTTCGACAGCCGGTGAGGATCATCCAACTGCCTGACGCCCGCCCGGCCAACCCATCAAGGCTGTACAGCGGTTTCCCTTTCTCTGCGCCCTCGGCCAATTGTGCAGTGGTGATGGCGCCAGCCAGCCTCCGGTATCCCTCTGCGCCCCGGGCGAGGACCAGTAGGTGGCTGCCTTCCGGATCGGGCTCACCGTTTTGGGGTTTCTGCAGATCCAGGGACAGTTCAGTGCCATAAACAGTGCTCAACTGTGGGTATTTTTCGGCGGCTTCGGCAAGGTGAACCACCCCGTAGAGGCCGTCATGATCGGTCAACGCCAGACCATGCAGCCGCAGCCGGTGGGCTTCCTCAACTAATTGTTCGGGACTTGACGCACCGTCGAGAAAGCTGAAGTTTGAGTGAACGTGAAGTTCCGCATAGGGCACCAGGGGGCCGGTTGGCTCAGGAAGCTCTGCGTCGGGTGCCCGGTACGGTTGGCGTTTCGGTGACCAGGCAGGGCTGTCCCCGCCGTCAGCACCCACGGGTGGCGCACCAGGACGACGGTGGTCAGAGAGGGTTCGCTCAAACTCCGACCACGAGATGGGCGGATTACTCCATCCCATGGCTACCCCACCGCTTCCTCGCAGGCATAGCCCTAGTCATAGCTGGCCTCAGCCCACCAGCGGTGATCCTCGAGCAGCAGTAACCAGGCTGTACCTGTGCTATCCACGAGCTGGAAACGGTTGAGCACGCGGCTTGCTGAATCCCACCATCGTTCACTGATGGGCCAGGGCCCGGCCCAGTGCTGCACCGTGCGTTGACCGGTGGTTGTTCCTGGTGCAGCGAACCGTACGGGGGTGCTGGTAAGCATTCCTCGGGTGTCAACGTCAACGGTGCACCCCGCAACATCCTGAACGAGCACCTCAAGGGGAGTGTCGAAGACGGTGGCCGGTGCTGGGCCCGGCAACCGTCCAGGCCAGGGTTGGCCCTGTTGGGACTTTGCCGTTGCCGGATGACTGGTTGATGAGTCACCCCACGGGATGAACACCCTGCGGTCCTTGAGCATCCTGCCCCCTGCAACTATCGCAGTGAGCACTGCTCCGTGGCCCAGCATGCTTTGCACGCGGGCCAGCCCATGGTGGATGCTTTCATCGGGTCCGGTGCCCCATAGCCCGTCCGCGTGGTCGCCGAGATCCTCAACAGTGTCAGGAATTGTTTGTACCCGGGTGATGCCTGATTGCAGTCCGTGTTCAATCAGCCCGTCACCTTGCAGCTGCCACCTGACGCGATCGAGGACGTCGTCAGCATCAAACCATCGAGGGTGCCGCCAGAGCCGGTCAGACACTTCGCCGGATTCGGAGTGCAGTACCACCCGCACCGCGGTACACACGAAACCGGTCTCGCGAAGGCGGTCAACAAAGCGGTCAGCAGCGGTACGGAAAGCGAAAGCAAGTTCATCAATTCGAGTCAGGGCCGGTTCGAAGTCGACGACGACATCGAGTTCAGGTGGGGGCTTTCGGGCCACGACAGTGCGGTGGTCGAGCCCGCTGGCTTTGCGGTGCGCGAGGGCTCCCTCGACGCCGAACCGGTTGCGGATGTCACCGGAATCCAATCCGGCAAAGTCGCCTAGAGTCCTGATTCCCAACCGTCGCAGCAGGACTGCGAGTTTGGGTTCACCAAGCACCTCCAAGGGGAACGTGCTCAGGAAGTGTGGTGATTCACCGGGTGGGACAACCCAGATGGGGTCCTGTTCAGCACCCTCAAGAACTTCTGTGGCACGGGCTGCATGCTCAGCTGCGAACGGTGAATCGGCGACACCAATCCTTGCGGTGTTCAGACCAAACGAAGCGAGCGTGGTGAGGAGTACCGACCCTGCGGGAGCCTCGCCGCCGTAGTACCTGCTGGGTCCCTGGGCGTGGATGGCGCAAAGCCCCGGGCGTACCACCTGGACCCCCGGCATGATCTTTTCAATACCGGCGACTACTGGTTCAAAGACCCGTTCATCGAGGTCCGGAGCATAGCGTTCGACGACGAGTTCAGGGCACCGTGCCTGGGCTTCACGGACCCTTAACCCACGTTTTACTCCTTCGGCCCGCGCCGAAGGGGAACAGGCGAACACCTTGCCCTTGTCAATAAGCGCAAGGGGAGCATTGACTGGAACGTCAAGTTCACGAAGGGCAGCGGTAATCGGCCAATCTGGGATCCAGAGCATCATGATTCTGGTGGCGTTCTGCCGGGGTGGTTGAGGAGGTGCCTGCAGCTTCATGAGGCGTTCACCACCTGGGGAATAAAGGGCTGTCTCTCATTACCGCTACCAACACCGGGGAACTGGGCCCACGTGCTTTGCCGCAGTTCGGTCAGAGAGAGTTCCGAGCTCCGGGAGCGGCCAGTGTGTCCCGTGGCTGTGACCTTCAACCTACGGGTCTGGAGGTGTCCCGACCCGGATCCCAAGCCTCCCCACCTGTTTTCTGACACGCTGAGTACGGCTTCGCTCTGCGGCCAGGTACCCAGGGTGATCAAGGCTGCTCCGCGCTGCCGTAGCCGTGCCCTGAGCCGTGCCGCATCTGAACCAGTAATAGTTGATGGTGCCTTGGTCAGAATGACTGACACCACGTCCACCATTGCTGCTGTGACTGCTAGCCATTGGCCATCCAGATGGGGAATGAGGATCAGGCGATCCAGATCAATACCCAGGTTTGCTGCCGCCTCAACGTTGAAGTCGGGGATACCGATGACGCTGCACCAGGCGCCAGAGCCTGATGGGCCAGCTAGCAAGGCCATCGCCAGTGTGGTGGAGTTTTCAACCGAGTAGGCGGCACCAGCCATCAGACCACCGCCAGGGAGGATTCGTCCGAGAGAGGGAATGGTGGGCAACCGCCGGGAGCCCAGCCGGCTGCCCTGCATCTGATTGATCTTCTCCTGCAAGCCTGATTCACTGCGGGATTTACCAGCGGTTTCGGGTACCAGCATGTCCTGATCCGGGGCGTATCCCGGAGACATCACAGGGCTGGTTGCTGGTGCGCTCACCCTTTAATTTTCGAATATATGTTCGATTAAGTCAATCGGTTGTTCGGCCCTTCAAACCTCCTGAACATACGGTTTGGAGGTCCCTCGGAGTACCCTATCCTCATGTGCGGACGTTTTGTGGTGGCGGGATCTGACCAGGACCTCATCGACCTGTTTGACGTTGACTTTGTTGATCAGGAGCTGCCGGAACCCTCCTACAATGTTGCTCCCACAGACACCGTCCGGCTTCTGCTGGAGCGACTGGAGGATACCGGTGGTCATCCTGCCAGACGCTTGACCACCGCCCGGTGGGGGCTGGTGCCGTCCTGGCTGAAAGACCCAAAGAAGGGCCCACCCCTGATCAACGCCAGGGCTGAAACTATCCTTGAGAAACCCTCCTTCCGCACCGCTGCCTCACGTCGCCGGGGCATCGTGATGGCCAACGGCTATTACGAGTGGGAAAAGGGGCCGGATGGCAAAATACCTACCTACCTTCACGGCCAGACCAACGACATGCTAGCCTTCGCAGCCCTGTATGAATACTGGCCAGACCCAACACTTCCGGATGATCATCAAGACAAATGGCTGCGCAGCTGCACCATTATCACCACCACAGCCAGTGACACGCTCGGCCATATTCACGACCGAACACCGCTCATTCTCCCCCCGGATCTCTACTCAGAATGGCTGAATCCACGAATGACCAGTAGCGCTGACGTGCGGACACTGATCGACGCCATTCCTGAACCTCAACTCGTGCCCCGCGTCGTCGGAGACGCCGTCGGATCGGTCCGCAATAACGGGCCGCAGCTGATTGAGCCCGCCGCTTGATGACGGTCTCAGCAGTCTCCGATCCCGCAACCCCACAGTTCTCGGTTCTCGTACTCAGCGCCAACCGGGACCACCACCTCGCCAATCTGGTGGCGGGTCTTAATCGTTCAACCCTGCAGCCCACTGAGCTGGTGGTCGCCTACATGGGCCAGCCAAACCCCGCGCCACTGGTCTCAATGATTCCTCAGCGGATTGTCCATCTTCCAGCGTCGGCAACCGGCGCCCTCAACCTTGCTGCCGCCCGCAACGCGGCTGCCGCGGCAGCTTCGACTGACACCCTCATCTTCCTGGACGTGGACTGCATCCCGGCCAGCACGTTGTGCGAAACCCTACACCGGGACCTGGCGGACGCCGGGGGGCTTGTCATGGCCCAGCCCCGCTACCTGAGTGCCGCAGGATTCCCCAGGCACGACGGCGATGCAGGGCTGATGCGCGCCTCGATCCCGCACCGAGCGCGGAAGTCGCTGGCGCCGGCGGCGGGCGCATCACCTGCCCGCACCGACCGCTATGAGCTGTTCTGGTCCCTGGGTTTTACTGTCACGGCAGACGATTTCGGACGGATCGGCGGATTCGATGAGGCGTTCACCGGGTACGGCGGGGAAGACACAGATTTTTCCTTCACCGCCCGGGACCGTGGCGTGACACTCTCGTTCTCCAACGCCACGATGTTTCACCAGCATCACGGGGTCACCCGCCCCCCGCTGCAGCACTTCTCCGATATCGTTGCCAACAGCCTCGTGTTCTACCGGAAACGGGGGGTGTGGCCGATGACCGGGTGGTTGACTGCCTTCGCCGACGCCGGGTACATCGCCTGGGCCGCCGACGGCAACACGGTTGACGTGCTTAGACAGCCCACCGCGGGTGAGGTTGCAGCGGCACAGGTGAATGCACCGTACTAAGCACCTGACGCCGAGGCCCTGGACACCAGGTCAAGAAACCGGTCGCTGAAGGTGTCGCGGCTGACAAACAGGGCCGCCCCCAGCGCTCCGGCATCAGATCCCACAGCCTGGCGCAGGAGCTCCGGCCACGCTGCAGCTGACCAGATCTCAGCCAGCGGGATTCCGGCTGACCTGTTCAGAGCGCGGGCAAAGGCAGTCTGCTCTCCGAAAGGCCGCGCCTCTGGCACCAGGATGGTGGGCCGGCTGGCAGCGGCCGCCGCCGCGACGGCGTGGTATCCGGCGGACGTGACGATGAGATCCGCCGCCGCCAACTCCGGGCGCGGGTCCTCGACAACGCCGAGCAGGCGCACATTCGGTGGCAGGTTGGCGCTGCCGGAGCTGAGACCCACCACATTCCACTGCCATTCGGGGGATGATCGTGCAGCTCTGGCGATCTCCGTGACGCTCACCCCGCTGCCCCCGAGGCTGGTCTGGACGGTAATGACCTTCCCGCCAGCGGGGACGGTCCTGGCAGCGGCAGAACCTGGTGGTTCGAGCATCCCCAGATACTGCGTCCGGTCTCCGTATGCCTCATGATAGGTGGCATCCTCCAGGGTTTGAGGATAGTAGGCGAACAGCCCGGTGGCGGCAGCGTAGGCGCTCTGATGTGCCACGTCCGAACGGTCACCGGGCATCCGCCGGTAAAGGACCGGATATCCGCAGAGCCGGGCGAAGACTGCGGCCTCGGCGGAGACGTCAATGATCACCACCTGGGGATCGAAGTCCTGCCAGGCAGCATGCAGCTGGGAAAACCGGTCCCTGATAGTTGAGGTGGTGGGTGCGTAGTGCAGAAACGGTTCAGGGGGCACCGGGTAGGGCTCGCCGTCGGGCCGGATATCAGCGGCGAGCTGGGCAAAGCGGGTGTGCGGGATGCCGCTCAGTCCTGGCGGTTCGGTGGAGCCGGTGACCAGGAGATCGACTACCTGCAACCGTGCGATAGCCAAGGCGTGGCGCAGGTGTCCGGATCCGTGATGATGGGTGTAATAGGCAACGCGGGGGAGGGCCATCGGTACCCTAGGACGCCAGTATCTCGGCATCGGTCAGCAGGCCCTGGCCCACCAACTCCCCGAGATGCTTTTCGTAGCTGGTGATCATCACCTCGGCGGCGAACCGCGACGCGGAGGCCCGTACCTCCACGCTATCTGCGTGGCGGGCTTGTTCGATGGCCACCGCCAGGTCGGCTGCCGCGAACCCCCTGGCGACCACCCCGGCCCGCTCGTCAATAATTTCGGCCATCGCGCCGCAGGGCAGAGCAGCCACCGGTGTACCGCAGGCCATCGCTTCGACGGTGCTCAGTCCGAAGGGTTCTGCCCATAACGGTGAGGAGATGAACACGGCACCCGAGCTGAGGAACGACGCCAGCTGGCCGTGGTCGAGGTGGCCAACATGTTGTACCGATTCGCTGAGCAGCGGAGCGATGGTCCGGTCGAAATAGTCCTGATCGCTGATGGGACCAGCAAAACGGATGCGCATCCCGGCGAGGGCAGCAGCTTCGATTGCCACGTGCAGGCCCTTCTCGGGGGTGATCCGGCCGGACCAGACAGCCGTGTTGGGCCGTCGTCGGGCCAGACCTGCAGTGCGCCATTCTTCGAGGCGGATTCCGTTGTGAACCACGTTGATGTTCCGCAGGTGGGTTCTCCACTGCAGCGCGTTGGCCGCCGACACGCTGACAAACTTTTGCCGCGGGGTGGGGGTGTAGCCAGCCGCGTCAAAGACGTCGGTCACCCGTGGGAGTGGTGGGGTGTGAAGGATGGTCAGCATGGGCTGGCGCGGCGGATCGGCATGCGGCAGTGGGCTGAGCGAGTTATTGATGACGACGTCGAACTCGCCCTCGTTGACTCGGGCGAGAGTCAGACGCTGCGCATTGTCGAGGAGGTGCGTCTGAGCATCGCGATCAGGGCCGTCAAGATACTTGGTGAAGGTGAATCCGGCGTTCAGGACGGGCACCACTGTGCCCGGCCCCCGACTGCCGTCCTTGGCGAACAAGGTCACTGAATGGCCTCGAGCTGTCAGCTCTTCGGTCAGCAGGGCGGTATGCATCTCCAGCCCGCCGGGATAGGGGCTGGCTATCGGATGGTGCAGGTGTGCCATGACGGCAATGGTGAGCGGTTGCGCAAGCAGCATAAAAGTAAGTATGCTTCATTTCCGTGAAAAGTCGACACGGAATGAGGAACGAGATCTACTGGGCGGATTTCTCCGCATGAAGATTTTTGGTGATCAGGTCCTGTTTACGGACCGCTGCATGGGTTGAGCGTTCAGCGACCAGCCACGCTGGCGGCTCCTGCAAAAGGGCAGTGATGTCAGTGGTGGAGAGCGGTTCAGTGACTCCCCCACGGGCAAGACCGCTGATGGAGATACCGAGCTTCTGCGCCACTACGGGGCGGGGATGGGGCCCGCTGCGGCGAAGTTCAGCGAGCCACTCAGGAGGATTCTGCTGCAGTTCGTTGAACTCGGCGCGGGTGACGTCAGTGTCCTGGAACTCCTGTGGAGCGGCTGGCAGGTAGATTCCCAGTTTCTTTGCCGCTGTAGCGGGCTTCATGGTCTGGGGGCTTTTCGCGGGGGTCATTCCTCAACCCTAGCTCCCCCCGCCGCCTCCGACCCGCCCTGGGTTCGCATTCGTGCGAAGAAGGCGGCAAGCTCGGTCGTCGCTGTGAGCGGTAGCACGTGGGCCACGTACTGGTCCGGACGGACGACGACGACGACGCCCTCCCGGTCCAGCCCGCGCAGTTCGTAAATGTCCTGGTCGGGGTCGACACCGAATACCTTTTCCAGGTAGTCCAGTTTGAACGGCCCCACCCGGGGTTTGAACACCGCCGGCACGGCGTTGATGTCGAGGCTCCGGTGGTCCTGCTGGTAGATCACTTTGACGTCGAACCACGCGTCCTGGTCCGCGCCCCCGGGGGTCACCATGAGAGGAGAATCCGGCGAGGATTCCAACCAGTTGGCCAAAGTGGCGGCCTTCGACTGAGTGCCCGGAAGGGCCGCATCGGCGAAGACATAGATCCGCCACCGCCCGTCGGCCGTCGCCTGGTGGCCAAGCTGAAGCGGGTTGGTATCGCAGACGCGCACTACTGGCGCTGACTTGAAACGTTTGCCGATAGGGAACCCGGCGGCGAGCTCCTGGTGAGTTGCCTCGCCGACAATCATGGAGGGCGTGTACTCGGTCATGAATCCGGCCGGAAACTCCATGGTGCTGGTATAAAAGTTCTCCAGTTCAGTCGGATCCTCAAATTCCTCGGGTTTCTTGGCCATCAGGGAGGACCACTGCCTGTCGAAGTCGATCAGGTTCTTCGCTACGACCTGCCGCTCGGCGGAATAGGTCGACAACAGACTGTCAGGGCTGCGGCCCTCCAGGACGTGCCCCAGCTTCCAGGCGATGTTGAACCCGTCCTGCATGGAGACGTTCATTCCCTGGCCGGCTTTTGCGCTGTGCGTGTGGCAGGCGTCCCCGGTGATGAAGACCCGGGGGCTGCGGGTGCCGAGCTCCTCGGGGCGGACGTCGTCGAACCGGTCAGTCAGGCGGTGGCCTACCTCATAGACGCTATGCCAGGCGACGTTCCGGACGTTCAGCGTGTAGGGGTGAAGGATGGCGTTGGCTTTCGCGATGATCTGTTCGACTGTGGTGCTGCGGATTTCGCCCGTGGTGTGGGTGTCGACGTCGCCAAGATCCACATACATGCGGAAGAGGTGGCCACCTTCCCGGGGAATGAGGAGGATGCTCCCTCCAGCGCCTGACTGGATGGCGCACTTCAACCTGATGTCGGGGAAGTCAGTCGTGGCGAGCACATCCATGACACCCCAGGCGTGATTCGCCGCTTCTCCGGCGAGCGTGCAGCCGATGGCGGTCCGCACTTTGCTGCGGGCACCGTCTGCGCCGATCACGTATCTCGCCCGTACTGACCGTTGCGTGCCTTCGAGCGGTCCGGTGGTGTGGGTGAGCGTGACGGCGACGGGGTATTCGCCCTCGCTGGAGACTTCTAGGCCGGTGAACTCCAGGCCGTAGTCAGGTTTCATGCGGGTGGGGGAGTGCGCCATGACCTCGGCGAAGTAGTCGAGGACCCGTGCCTGGTTGACGATGAGATGCGGGAATTCGCTGACGCCGGCCGGGTCGTCGAGCGGTCGGGCGGTCCTGATGATGCGTGACGGGTCCGCCGGGTTGGGCTTCCAGAACGCCATCTCGGTGATCCGATATCCCTCTGCGATGATCCGTTCAGCAAATCCGAACGCCTGAAAGGTCTCAACACTGCGTGCCTGGATGCCGTCGGCCTGCCCGATCGCGAGTCGGTCGGGCCGCCGCTCAACTATGCGGGTAGTGATACTCGGGAATTGGGACAACTGGGCAGCCGCGAGCATTCCAGCCGGACCGCTGCCGATGATCAGCACGTCGACCTCATCGGGAAGGTCGTCGGGACGATTGACGCCGACGCCGGCAACGGCCTGAACCCGCGGGTCACCTGAAACGTAGCCGTGATGGTGAAAATGCACGGTTTTCCTCACTCACTTCGTTGTGAAAGCTCGACGGCCAGCAAAATCTGTTCTCTATGCGAATAGGTCCTCCGATAATCGAATGACGTTCCTCGAACTGTACGACGGACCTGACGCAGGACACAACGATCCCAGCCCCACAGGGAAGGGTTGACGTGCCCCTCGCCACGGATGATAGTTGATCGTATACGATTTCATACATTAAGTACTGATGGAGTTGCGGAGCGTGCGCGCAGCACAGCTCTGCAGAACGATGAGGAGAAACGCGGTATGAGCCTTCAGTCCCAGACTCAGACGGTGAGCGCTGAACTGCTGGCCCGCACCCGCAAGGTTGTTGCAGTCCACATCAACTACCCAAGCCGCGCTGCCCAGCGCGGTCGCACGCCACTGAAGCCGTCCTACTTCCTGAAGCCGTCGACGTCGCTCGCGCTCGGATCAATTGATGCTCCAGGCACCGTCGAGCGGCCGCTAGGGTGTGAATTGCTCGGGTTTGAGGGCGAAATCGCCCTGATTATCGGCACAACGGCACGCAGGGTTGCGCTCGACGACGCCTGGAGCCATGTCGCCTGGGTGACGGCGAGCAACGATTTGGGGGTTTACGACCTTCGGTACGCCGACAAGGGGTCGAACGTCCGCTCCAAGGGGGGCGACGGCTTCACTCCCCTCGGTCCGCGCCTGATTCCCGCCGGCGAGGTGGACCCCGCCGCGCTGCGGGTGCGCACCTGGCATAACGGCACCCTCATGCAGGATGACACCACCGAAGAGCTCCTGTTTCCTTTCCCCCAGCTGGTCGCCGACCTGACCCAGCTCCTCACCCTTGAGGAAGGCGACATCATCCTGACCGGCACCCCGGCGGGCGCGTCGGTGGCCCACCCCGGGGACACGATCGACATTGAGGTCACCGGGGGCACCCACAGCAGCGGCCGGTTGAGCACCCGGGTGGTCGAGGGAACGACGCCGTTCGCCGCCTTTGGTGCCCGGCCCAAAACCGATGACACCCAGCGCGAGGAAGCCTACGGATCGCGGGAGGCGGCCGGGTTGGAACCGCTCGGTCACGCTTTGCCGCCGGAACTGAAGAAAAAGCTCGAGAGTGTTGCGACCGCCACCCTGTCCTCCCAGTTACGGAAGCGTGGCCTGAATAACGTGAGCATTGACGGGCTTCAGGCCACCCGCCCGGAGCGCCGCGTGGTGGGACTGGCCCGCACACTGCGTTTCGTTCCCAACCGGGAGGACCTTTTCGCATCACATGGTGGCGGGTTCAACGCCCAGAAGCGCGCCATTGACTCGGTGAACGACGGCGAAATCCTCGTCATGGAGGCGCGCGGCGAAAAGGGCACCGGAACAGTGGGGGACATCCTGGCCATGCGCGCCCAGGTGCGGGGGGCGGCGGCCATCATCACCGACGGCGGGGTGCGCGACTACTCAGCGGTGGCCGACCTCGACATGCCCACCTACTTCGCCAACCCGCACCCTGCGGTGCTGGGCCGGCGACACGTCCCGTGGGACACGGACATCACCATCGCGTGCGGCGGGACGACAGTCCAACCCGGTGACATCATCGTGGCCGATTCGGATGGCATCCTCGTGATTCCGCCGGGTCTTGCCGAGGAGCTCGTCGACGATTGCATCCTGCAGGAGCAGGAGGAGACCTTCATTTTCGAGATGGTCAAACAGGGAAACGGCGTCGACGGGCTGTACCCGATGAACGCCGATTGGAAGGCCAAGTACGTGCAGTGGGTTGCCGCGGGAGCAACACGTGACTGACGCCGTCGTCGTAGCGTCGCCCCTGATGCAGGGTGGCGAGGTCACGCCGGAAAGCAAGTCCGAGCGGGCCTACACTGCGATCAAGGCGCGCATCATCGAAGGTTCCGTCACGCCTGGCTATCGTCTGGTGCTGGCGAAGATCGCCGGGGACCTTGGGGTCAGTGTGGTTCCGGTCCGGGAGGCAATCCGGCGGCTTGAGGCCGAAGGGTTGGTGACGTTCGAACGCAATGTCGGTGCCACCGTCTCCGGGATCGACCCGACCGAGTACCTCTACACCATGCAGACCCTGAGCATCATTGAGGGTGCCGCGACCGCACTGTCTGCGCCGTCGATCGATTCGGTGGCGATTGCCCGCGCCCGCGCGGTGAATACCCAGATGCGCGACTGCCTTGCCCATTTCGATCCGGTCCGGTTTACGGCACTGAACCAGGAGTTCCACAGCATACTGTTTGAGCACTGCCCCAACCCGCACATTCTTGACCTGGTGCACCGGGGCTGGGACCGGCTGGCCACGTTGCGGTCCTCGACCTTCAGGTTTGTCCCGGCACGTGCCAGGGAGTCGGTCCTGGAACATGATGCCCTCCTGCGCCTTATCGAATCGGGCGCCGACGCCGAGACGATCGAGGGTGCGGCGCGTCGGCACCGGACGGGAACCCTCAACGCTTACCTGGCCCAAACGCCAGTTTCCGCCGAATCAGTTCCGCACATCACTCAGGAAGAGAACCAATGACGTCCACTGTCCCTGAAATCAGCTACTACGTCCCCGAGAACCTGCCTACCCACATCCAGCACTACATCAACGGGGTATTCGTCGATTCGGTGGGCGGCGCGACCTTCGACGTGCTGGATCCGGTATCCAACACCACCTACGCCACCGCAGCCGCAGGGCAACGGGAGGACATCGACCTCGCCGTGGCCGCCGCGCGCACGGCGTTCAGTCATGGCCCCTGGCCGCGGATGAAACCACGGGAACGCGCGCGGGTCCTCAACAGGATCGCCGACGCCGTCGAGGCGCAGGAATCGCGCCTCGCCGATCTCGAAAGTTTCGACACTGGCCTGCCCATTACCCAGGCCAAGGGCCAGGCCCTGCGGGCCGCCGAGAACTTCCGCTTCTTCGCGGATCTCATCGTGGCCCAGTTCGACGACGCCATGAAGGTGCCGGGCTCCCAGATCAACTACGTGAACCGGAAGCCCATCGGCGTCGCCGGGTTGATCACACCCTGGAACACCCCCTTCATGCTCGAATCCTGGAAACTCGCCCCGGCCCTGGCCACCGGCAACACCGTGGTCCTCAAACCCGCCGAGTTCACACCACTTTCAGCGTCCCTGTGGGCCCAGATCTTCAAGGACGCCGGGCTGCCCGACGGCGTATTCAACCTGGTCAACGGGCTCGGCGAGGAGGCGGGGGACGCGCTGGTCAAACACGCCGATGTTCCGCTGATCTCCTTCACCGGCGAGACCACCACGGGTCAGACTATTTTCCGGAACGCGGCGACACACCTCAAGGGCCTGTCCATGGAACTTGGCGGGAAGTCGCCGTGTGTCATCTTCGCCGACGCGGACCTCGACGCTGCTCTTGATTCGGCTCTCTTCGGTGTCTTCTCGCTCAACGGTGAACGCTGCACCGCAGGCTCCCGCATCCTGGTGGAACGCGGCATCTACGACGAGTTCTGCGAAAGGTACGCTGCGAGGGCGAGGGCCATCGTCGTCGGCGACCCCCATGACCCCAGGACCGAGGTGGGCGCCCTGGTCCACCCCGAGCACTATGAGAAGGTCGCCTCCTACGTCGAGCTCGGGAAGTCGGAGGGCCGGTTGCTGGCCGGTGGTGGCCGTCCGCCACATCTCCCCGAGGGCAACTACATTGCGCCGACGGTGTTCGCCGATGTCGCCCCGGAAGCGCGAATCTTCCAGGAAGAAATCTTCGGACCCGTCGTCGCCATCACCCCGTTTGAGAACGACGACGAAGCGCTCGCGCTCGCCAACAACACCAAATACGGGCTCGCCGCCTACATCTGGACGCAAAACCTGACCCGGGCCCACACCTTTTCCCAGAACATGGAGGCCGGCATGGTGTGGTTGAACAGCCACAACGTGCGTGACCTCCGCACCCCGTTCGGAGGGGTGAAGGCGTCGGGTCTGGGCCACGAGGGCGGTTACCGTTCAATCGACTTCTATACCGACCAGCAGGCAGTCCACATCAGCCTCGGCGCCGTCCACACCCCAAAGTTCGGCGACACTTCCACCGCGCATAACCTCTAAAAGCCCTGCTACCTTTCGTCTTGCTCAACGAAGAGAGACCATCATGACCAACTTTGTCCCCACTCCCAGCGTCCCGGCACCGGACATTGTCCGGTGCGCCTACATGGAAATTGTTGTCACTGACCTCGTGAGGTCGCGGGAGTTTTATGTCGACGTCCTTGGCCTGCACGTGACCGAGGAAGACGACGGCACCATTTACCTGCGGTCGCTGGAGGAGTTTATTCACCACAACCTGGTGCTGCGCCAGGGTCCCGTGGCTGCCGTCGCCGCCTTCGCCTACCGGGTGAAGTCTCCGGCCGAGGTGGATGCCGCCGAGGCGTATTACACGGAGCTGGGCTGCCGTACCGAGCGGCGCAAAGACGGGTTCACGAAGGGCGTCGGCGATTCTGTCCGGGTGGAGGACCCGTTGGGCTTCCCCTATGAGTTTTTCTACGAGGTTGAGCACGTTGAACGCCTCACTCAACGCTACGACCTCTACTCCGCTGGGGAACTGGTGCGCCTTGATCATTTCAACCAGGTCACTCCCGATGTGCCGCGCGGACGCAAATACCTTGAGGACCTGGGCTTCCGGGTTTCGGAGGACATCCAGGATTCCGACGGCGTGAGTTACGCGGTCTGGATGCACCGCAAGCAGACGGTGCATGACACGGCCCTGACCGGTGGCAACGGTCCGCGGATGCATCACGTCGCGTTTGCCACCCATGAGAAGCACAACATCATCCAGATCTGCGACAAGATGGGCGCCCTGCGCATCTCCGACCGGATTGAACGCGGCCCCGGGCGGCACGGCGTCTCCAACGCTTTCTACCTGTACATTCTGGACCCCGACGGGCATCGGATCGAGATCTACACCCAGGATTACTACACGGGTGACCCGGACAATCCCACTGTCACCTGGGACGTCCACGACAATCAGCGCCGCGACTGGTGGGGCAACGCCGTCGTCCCGTCCTGGTACAGCGAAGCCTCACTGGTGCTTGACCTCGACGGCAATCCTCAGCCCGTCGTCGTCCGTGAGGAAAAAAGCGAGATGGCGGTGACGGTGGGCGCCGACGGCTTCTCCTACACCCGCCAGGAGGGCGATAGTATTGCCCAGGGATTCAAGCTGGGAGCGCAGCTGTAGCCATGCTTGACGCCACAACCATTGAAGCTATCGCCGATGAACTGGTGAAGGCCGGCCGCAGCCGCACCCCGATTCCGCGCCTCACTGCCCGGTATCCCGACATGACGGTCGACGACGCCTACGCCGTCCAGCAGCTGTGGCGCCAGCGCAACGAAGCTGCCGGACGCAGGCTGGTGGGACGCAAGATTGGCCTCACCTCCAGGGCCATGCAGGCCGCCACCGGCATCACCGAACCGGACTACGGGGCCATTTTCGATGACATGGTGCTGGACACCGGTTGCTCGGTGGACTGGGACCGATACACCCATCCGCGGGTCGAGGTGGAGCTGGCGTTTGTGCTGAAGACTGATCTGTCCGGTCCTGGCTGCACCATCTTCGACGTCCTGAACGCCACCGACTACGTGGTTCCGGCCCTGGAGATCCTCGATTCCCGGATCGAGATGGAGGGCAGGACCATTGTGGACACCATCTCGGACAACGCGGCGATGGGGGCCATGGTGGTGGGCGGCCGCCCGGTGAAGCCCGACGCCGTCGATCTCCGCTGGATCGCCGCCATCCTCTATAAGAACCAGACAGTCGAGGAGACCGGCGTCGCCGCAGGGGTGCTCGACCACCCGGCTGCCGGCGTCCACTGGCTGGCCAACAAGATTGCCGCCCATGGCGATAGCCTGAAGGCCGGGGACATTATCCTTGCTGGCTCCTTCACGCGACCACTGTGGGTTCAGAAGGGCGACACCATCCACGCCGACTACGGACCGCTGGGAGCTGTAACATGCCACTTCCGCTAGAGACCACGTTTCGTGAAGCGCTCGCAGGGGCGGATCGCCCGTTGGCGGGCATGTGGGTGTGCTCGGGAAGTCCGCTGATCGCCGAGCTCTGCGCCGGGGCCGGCCTGGACTGGCTCCTCATCGACGCCGAGCACAGCCCGAACGGGCTCGAATCCATCCTTGCTCAACTCCAGGCCGTGCACGGCTACCCGGTCCACGCGATGGTCCGTCCGCCAGTGAACGACACCGTACTGATCAAGCAGTACCTCGACCTCGGGGTGCAGAACCTCTTGATCCCGATGGTTCATTCGGTGGCTGACGCTGAAGCCGCCGTGGCAGCCACCCGGTACCCACCGGAGGGGGTCCGCGGCGTCGGCTCGGCGCTGGCCCGCGGAGCCCGGTGGAACCGTGTCCCCGACTATCTTTCCCGCGCCGGCGAAACCATCAGCGTGACGGTGCAGGTCGAGTCGGTTGCCGCCGTCGATGCCGTCGAGGCTGTCCTGGCCGTCGACGGTGTTGACGCGATCTTCGTGGGCCCTGCCGACCTTGCTGCTTCCCTGGGGGTGCGCGGGCAGCAGGAACATCCCCGCGTGCGGGCCGCCGTCGAGCACTGTCTTTCGGCGGCTCAGAAGGCTGGGAAACCGGCTGGAGTGAACGCCTTCAACCCCGATACTGCACGCCACTATCTGGATCGTGGTGCCAGTTTCATTCTGGTGGGTGCCGACGTCGCGCTGTTGGCGCGGGGTTCGGAGGCCCTGGCAGCTCAGTTCGTTCCCGTGTCCGACGGCGATTCTCCCGCCAGCTACTGAACCTCCTGCCCAATCGGCCGAGGTAGGGGTCCGGCGGACGCGCTCGTGGGTTAGTGTGATCAGGTGTCCGAGCCCCAGCCCAGCGTCCTCACCGTCGGTTTTGTCCCAGGTGTGACCCCCGGCAAATGGGTCAGCAGGTGGCGCGAGAGGCATCCGGCTAAACCGCTGGAGACCGTCGAGTACGAAGTTGCCAGCCAGGAGCTTGCCCTCCGTGACGGCACTGTAGACCTTGGTTTTGTCCGCCTACCGGTTGAGCGCGAGGGTCTCAGCGTCATCCCGCTCTACGAGGAACAGCCAGTGGTGGTAGCGGGCAAGGACCACGAACTGTCGCTGTTTGATGAGGTGCCATTCGTTGAACTGGCCGAGGAGAACCTGCTTGAGGTCGGCGCGAACGGTGGGGAGAAGGGTGCCATCGAACTGGCGGCGACGGGCGCCGGCGTGGTGATTGTGCCCATGTCGATTGCGCGCCTCTACACCCGCAGGGACGCAATCTATCGTCCGGTGCTGGATGTACCAGCCACCACCATCGCCGTAACCTGGTTGGCCGACAATCTTTCCGAAGACATCGAGGAATTCATTGGCATTGTCAGGGGGCGCACCGAGCATAGTTCACGGCAGCCTTCGGCCAGGGAACCGGCAAAGAAGGAAAAGAAGGCGCTGAAAGCAGCGGTCAAGAAGCAACCTTCGGCAGGGTCCGCGAAGCCCGGCCAGAAGGCTGGCGGGACCAAGCGATCGTCAGCAGGCGGCAAGAAACAAACCCCGCGCGGTCGAAAGCCCGGTGCGGGCGGGCGTGGCCGACGCTAGCCGGTGCAGACCCCTGTTTGCCGACCCCGAACTCCCCAGCCCCTTCCCTTTCGCAGAACCGTGAGGTCTGGTGGGTGATCGGGTGAGTCGCCCGATCTAACGCCTCAGCGGGTGGGTTGTGGGGTTTCGTGCACGCCCCCTGTGGGCTGTGACCGGGCCGCGAAAAATAGTTCAAAATTCTTTTCCGGATGTCCTCCTGCGGACCTTGTTTTGTCAGTGCCCGATGATGGAATGGGGGTATGAAAAGCAGTACAGCTTCTCCTACCGGAAAGGGATACCCTCCCGAATCCGGCGCGGACTCCGGCTCGACCGGCGGGCCCGCGAACACGTCTGCGGGGGCTTCGGGCGGTTCGTCGGGGACGTCTGGTGGGGCGTCTGGTGGGTATGGTCCGGGGGATCCGTTGGGTGTCGGCGCGGTGTGGACCGCCCCGGCGGCTGATCGGGAAGCGTCAGCTGATCGGCCGGTGTTGATGGGCGGGGTGGCTGTGGCGGCGGTGGTCGGCCTGGATGCGGGGCGGACCCTGGACCTGATTAAGGATCTGGGAGGGTTGCGTTCCTGGGTTGATGCGCAGGAAGCGAAAG